>JBJTDB010000241.1:0-9771 GCA_046092145.1 Planctomycetia bacterium
CGGTCAACGTGATGAAGAGTATATGCCAAGTCGCCCGAGGCATCCACGGTGTCGGTTTTGAAGGGCGGAACTTGTTCCGGACGGAACCGCCGCTGCCAGGCCGCGTCGCGGGCCTCCTGCTCCGCCGCCGTCAGATTCCTCGCGGCAAGCCGGCGGCGTCGTTCGGCATCCTCGCACTCGACGTGGATCAGCCGGTCGCACTCGGCCGCCCACCCGGCCTGCACCAGAAGCGGGATGTCGAGCACCATGACGATCGGCACGCCACCGGCCGCCTCCCGGCTCCGGGCTGCGGCGAGGGCCGCCTCGATCCGGGCGCGAACCCTCGGATGCACGATCGCCTCCAAGGCATCGAGCGCCTCGGCATGGGCGGGCGTGGGACCAAAAACCCTGGACGCGAGCGAGTCGCGATGCACCCTGCCATCGGCACCGATCACCTCGGGCCCGAACCGCGCCACGATCTCGTCGCGGGCATCGGGCTCGTCGAGGACCGCGCGGGCGATGCGATCGGCGTCGATCACCTCGGCGCCATGCTCGGCCAGCCGCCGGGCCACGGTCGATTTTCCGGCCCCGATCTTTCCCACCAACCCGACGACGATCATCTCACCCCTTCTCGCATTCGGCCCACGTGCCGCCGGCATGCACCGACACCTCGAGCGGCACATCCAGCCGCATCGCTCCTCGCATCTCTTCCGGCACGATCCGGCAGAGCACGTCGGCCGCTGCGGCCGGGGCCTCGAGCACGAGCTCGTCATGGATCTGCAGCACGATCGCCGACTCCGGCACCTCCCGCCTGATCCGGCGGTCTACCCGCAGCATCGCGAGCTTGATGAGGTCGGCCGCCGATCCCTGCACCACCGTGTTGACGGCCGTCCGTTCCGGCAGGGAAAGCGCGAAGCCTCCGGTGGAAGACCTCCGGCCCGCCCGATCGCGAACGCCGCTGATCGCCCGGCGCCGGCCGAGCATCGTGCTCACATGGCCATCGCGACGGCAGCGGTCGAGGATCTCGTCCATGAATGCCTCCGCGCCGGCGAACGTGCGGAAGTAGGCGGCGATGAAGGCGGTCGCCTCGGCCTGCGGGATGCCGAGCGTCTTGGCGAGGCCGAACCCGCTTTGCCCATAGAGAATGCCGAAGTTCACGGCCTTGGAGGTCCGACGCATCGCGGGCGTGACCTCGGCCGCCGCCACGCCAAAGACGGCCGCCGCCGTCCGCGTGTGGATATCCTCCCCCGATGCGAAGGCCTCCCGCATGGCCGTGTCGCCCGAGAGATGGGCGAGGATCCGCAATTCGATCTGGGAGTAGTCGGCGCTCACGAACCTCCAGCCCTCCTCGCGAGGCAGGAAGGCGGCGCGGATCTGCTGCCCCTCGGCCGTGCGGGTCGGGATATTCTGCAGGTTCGGGTCGCTTGAGCTGAGCCGGCCGGTCGCCGTCACGGTCTGGTTGAACGACGTGTGGATCCGGCCGGTGGACGGGTTGACGAGCGCCGGGAGCGCATCGACATAGGTGCTCTTGAGTTTCGAGAACTTGCGGTGCTCGAGCAGCTTCGCCGGGAGCGGATGGAGCGGCGCCAGCTCCTCGAGCACCTCGGCATCGGTGCTGGGGCCGGTCTTCGTCCGCTTCACGACGGGCAGCTTCAGCTCGTCGAAGAGCACCGCCCGAACCTGCAGCGGCGAGGCGATGGCGAAGGGATGGCCGGCGAGCGAGTGAATCTCCTGCTCGAGCGACTGAAGCGTGCGGGCATACTGGGCCGAGAGCGTGGCGAGCACACCGCAATCGATCCTCACGCCGCGGCACTCCATCTCGCCGAGCAGCGTGGCCAGCGGCATCTCGACATCGTGAAAGAGATCGTGAAGCCCCTGGTCCCGCAGCCGGGCCGCGAGCGGCTCGTGCAGCCCCTGCACCGCCCGGCAGACGAGCGCGGCCGACACCGCATCGACGGCCGCGTCGAGCCTGGCCGGATCGAAGGGCTGGCCGCCATCGGCCTCGGGCATGCTGATCGATAGCCCGTGACGCCGGGCGATGTCGGCCGGCCCCATCGCCCGTTCGCCGGCATCGAGCAGATAGCCGGCCAGCAGCGTGTCGAACGATCCGCCCGCCAGCGCGAGCCCCGCCGCCCGCGCGGCCACCGACTGCCGCTTGATGTCGTGCGCCAGCTTCGGAAGCCCGGGATCGGCCAAGGCATCTTGGACCGCACGGCTCGTCGCGACGACCTCGGCCCCGATGACAACGGCCCGGTCGGCCGCCGCCAGCACCAGCGCCGTGGGAGGTGTCGTGATCGTGCCGTCGGGCGCGGCGACGAAGCAAACGGCCAGCGGCGGAGACTTGCGGGCCGCGTCGATGAAGGCGACCGCGGCTTCGTCGCTGACGATCGTCTCCGCCGGCGACGCGGCGATGATGCCACCGCCCCCGACGGGCACGGCCTCGGTCTCGTCGGCATCGAGGTCGAAGAGCGTGCGGGCGGCACCGCGAGCGGGTGCCGGCATGGCCGCGCCGGCGGCACGCTGCGCCGCTCCCTCGCCGACCACCTTCCCGACCAGGCTCTTGAAGCCGAGGCTTCGCAGGAAGTCGGCGAGCCGATCGGTGTCGGGAGCATGGAGCCGCGCGGCCTCCCACGGAATCTCGATCGGCACCGCCGTGTCGAGGCGGATCAGGGACCGGCCGGCCCTGGCCGTGTCGGCATGGGCGACGAGATTTTCCTTGCGCTTTTTCCCCGACACCTCGTCGGCATGCGCGAGCAGGTCGTCGAGCGTGCCATACTTCGCGATCAATTCGGTGGCCGTCTTCGGGCCGATCCCGGGTATCCCGGGAACGTTGTCGACCGCATCGCCGACGAGCGCGAGAAAATCGACGATCTGATCGGGCCGCACGCCCCATTCGGCCATGAGATGCTCGGGGCCGTAGATTTCGTTCGTGCGGAGGTTCAGGAGCCGCACCTGGTCGCCGAGCAGCTGGCGGGCATCTTTGTCGGACGTGGCCAGCACGCATGCTCCCCCGAGCGAGACCGTCTGCACGGCCACGGTGGCGAGAAGGTCGTCCGCCTCGTAGCCGGCCAGTTCGAGGCACGGGATTCCCATGATCTCGTAGAGCTTCCGCACGAGCGGGATCTGCGGCACGAGATCGGCCGGCATCTCGGCCCGCGTCGCCTTGTAGTCGGCGAACGCCTCATGGCGAAACGTCGGCCCGGGCGCGTCGATCGCCGCCAGCAGGTAGTCGGGCTTCTTCTTCCCGATGACGTCGAGCAGGTCGCGGGTCAGGCCGTAGACGGCCGAGACGGGCGTGCCGTCGGGCGACGACATTTCCGGCAGGGCATGGAAGAGCTGATACACCCGCGACAGCGTGTCGATGGCCCAGACGGTCGCGCCGCGGAGGTCTGGTGGGGCTGCCACGGCTCAATCCGCCCCCGGTGGCTCGTACTCGAAATCCTTCCATTTCATCGCGCGGCGGAACGGCTCGATGCGAAGCACGACCTCCCCATTCTGGAAGATCCGCACGGTGCCGTTCGTCTCGCTCACCGCCACGGCCACGCTCTTCGTTCGGCGGGTGATGGCGGCGGCGGCCCAATGGCGGGCGCCAAGTCCCTTCGACACCGACACGTTCTCCGCGGAGGCGTCGATATAGCGGGCGGCGGCCTCCACCGTGCCGTCGGAGCCGACCACGAAGGCGCCGTCGAGCTGCGCGATCTCCTTGAGCCCCTCGCGGACGCGCGGGTCGTTCAGCTTTCGCTCCGAGCGACCGTAGCCCCGCACCGGATCGAATCCGGTCGAGTGGCTCGACTGCATCACCTTGCGGGTGTCGCCGACCACGAAGAGCGTGCCGACGGGCTTCCCCTCGCGGCCCTCTCGGCCGATCTCCACGGCGAGATCGACGACGAGCTTGAGTGTCTCGAGCGGCACCTTTGTTTCGAGGTTGCGGAGGTCGCGGGCGGTGAGCTGGCCGAGGTGTTCCTCCAGCCGCAGGAGGCTCACCGAGTCGATCGTGCCCGCCTCGAAGCCGCTGTAGATCGCGACGATCTGCGCGTCGGGCGTGATTTTCTCGTCGGCCACGCACTCCAGCAACGCCTGCGCGAGCCGCTCGTGGACGGGCAGGTCGCCGATGTCGAGAAGCACCTCCGTGAAACCGTGCGAGGCGGCGCCGGCGAGATCGCCCTCGTCGTCGCCCGCCACGAGCGTCGGCACGTCGCCGATCACTCCACGGATCTGCTCCCAGTCGAGCGGCCGGTCGGCCAGCAGCATGAGCGCATCGGCGCCGGCGGCGGCTCGCAGCTGCACGGCCGCCTGCAGGAGATGCTCGAGCTGGGGAAAGAGCCCGGAGGAGGTCATCAGGCCACTCCGTCGGCGGATCCGGCGGCGTCGCACCCGAGCGACGCGGTCAGCGCGATCCGTCGGCGAAGACTACGGTCGATCGAGTGCGGTTTCAAGCAGCGATCGCGGGCCGCTTGGCCGGTTCAGCGGCTGATCGTGGTGCCCGCCGCCTTGGCGGGACGATCGGCCACGGCGGCCGGGGCAGCCGCCTTCATCGGGCCATGGTAGGCGGCGATGCCACCGGGCAGGACGACCCCCCAGACCCGCTCCTGGTAGATGGTGAGCGCATGGAGGGCATGCCCGAGCGGGCCGATCTTCCACTCACGGGATGGCTCGCTTGCCAGCGACGTCGCGAGAAACTCGGCCGCGGCGACCACCCTCGACTCGTAGAGCCTCTCCTGGTCGAGCGACGAGACGAGCCATTCGAGGATGTGGCCCGTGGTCTGCACCTTCCGATCGATGTCGTCATCCCGGTCGGCCGGATACTTGAACCATTCCGTGCTGAAGGAGCCGTCGCGGTTCTGGAGCTTCTTGAGGGCGAGGTTCTGGTAGTCGCGGACATATTTATCGGCCCGGAGGTAGACGCCATCGAGCCCTCCCGTGGCCTTCAGCCTCCTCTGGCAGCCATAGGAAAGGCCAAAGAGCCGGTGCGTGCCGCCGCAGGCGGCCCCTCGGACCGGCTGGGCGATCTCCTCTTCGACCAGCCTCGTCAGCGACCATTTTTCACCCTCGCGACTCGTCCAGGTCGTATCGGATGGCAGGTAGTGGGCCAGCGCGATGAGGGAGAAGGTCAACTCCGTGCCGGACCGGCAGGCGAGCTTCTCCTCCTCGATCAGGTCGGCGAGCGTGAACGTCTTCGACTGCACCGTGATCGGGGAATTTTTCGAGACGCGACACTGGGCGAGGATCGCGAGGTACTGGGCGGAGTGGCCCTGCACGCCGATGCCCTGCAGCGCGGTGAGCCGGTCTCCTGTTGCGACCAGCATCACCTGGCCATGACAGCGGCCGCCCATGTTCATCCAGCCGATCGCGTTGACCAGATCCCCGCCGGGTCCACCGACGCGAACGTTCGTGGGGATGCCAAACGCGATGAACCCGTGCATCACTTCCCATGGCGAATGCTGGGCGGTGTTGAGCGGCCGGCGCTGGTAGGTGGCGAGCGTGCGGGCAATCTGCGTTCGCAGCGCCATGAGCCGCCGCGTCTTCGGAGGGGGCGGTCCGCTCGGCTTCTTCACCGCATACGGATTCGATGGGCCGTTGATGGCCGGCTTCTTCTGTGGGACGCCCGGCGAGACCGCATCGAGTGCAGCCTTGCGAACCGCGACGGCCACCGATGAGGTGAAGGCCGATGCCTCCGACCAGGTGGGCAGGTGTTCCATGCCCGTCGACACTGGTTTCTCTTCGGATCGCTCCGCAACCGCCGGCGGCGGCTCCGGAAGCGGGATAAACCGGGGAGGCGGGGCTGACCGCGGAGCGAATGCCTCGAAAAACCGACGTGGCTGCTGCGGCGGCTTTGCCGGGGGCGCGGCAGGGGCCGTGGGCATCACGAGCATCACGATGAGCGAGGCCGCGAGAACGATCCCCGAAGCCGTGGCTCGGCCGATGCGCCGCAGCAAAGGATTCGTGGCCATATCGCGAGGCTTTTCGGGGCGGACGGTCGGTGGGGATTTCGTCATGCTGCAGATACGTGGTGACACGGGACCGTGCGGGTCGTATCGGCCGGATCGCGAGCGTCTCCCCGATCCGACGAAGTGGCGGGCCGAAACTCCCGACAGACCACCCTGACTCCGCAGCCGGAACGTCTTGCCAGGATTCGCCCGAAGGGCCTGGAGATGACGCTTCAGAAGATCTTGCGAAGGGTTTCCGCGACCGACCAGTTCGGCTCCGACTCCGGGTCGGCCGCCCAGGCACGCCAGCGGTTCACGTCGTCGCCGAGATCACGGCCGCTCACCTGCTTGAGCGAGGCGACGGCGCGATATTGGACTGCCGGATCGGGATCCTCGAGAGCCTTGGCAAGCACGCGGATCGCGGCTTTGTCCTTGACCGCCCCGAGCCTCCGGATCGCCCGGAGCCGCACGTCGATCTCGGTGTCGGTCTGATAGCGGTGCGAGAGGAGACTCACGGCTTCGTCGCCGCCACGTTCACCCCAGACATCGCAGGCTGCCATCCGCACGCGATCGTCGGGATCCTCCATGCCCCCGCGGCAGATCGCCATCGCCGAGGGAGTGGAAAAGCCCGCGGCGACCGAGATGATCTCGGCCCGGACCCGCGGATCGTGCTCCGTGAGCATCATGGTCGCCAGTTCGGCCGTGAACACCGCCTCGGCCTCCCCTCCTTGCGAACGCGCCGCCTTTGCCCGTTCGGTGAGCGTCTTCATCCGCTCGTCGGCCGTCTGACCATACTTTTCACTGTCGCGGTCGGTCTTGCTGTCGTGTTGCCACGGCATCGCCGGCATCTTCCAGGCCGCCGACTGCGCGCACCCGCCGCACGCGATACACGCCAGAGGCATCGCGATGAGAAGCCGTGACCGAACGACGAACGGAAGTCCTGCGGTCTGCATCATGGGCGGAACGGTAGCGACGACGGGAACACCGGGCCAGACCAACTCCATGCCCGTCCGGCCCCTCCCGTCCCCCAATTTCCCACCGCCAGCCATATCCTTTCTGCCCACACATCATCCGAAACATCTCAGTGCAGGGATTTTTAGGAGGGATGCCCCTGCCACGTCGCCGGGCTCTGGAAGCGAAGCGGACATGCAGTGAGCGCAGGCCCGGAGGGACGCAGCGAACGTCCGGAGACGTGGCAGGGGCATCCCCGACCCACGGAAAACGCACCTGGCACTTTGCCCTTTTCCGCAACCGGGAAACGTGGTCGCATGAAGGTCATGAACGTGGTGCGTCCTTTTCTTGCGTGGGCCGGCGTGGCTGCCGGCGTGGCTGCCGGCATGGCCCTCGGCTGCACGGCCGTCGCGGAGGAACCGGAATTGGTGCGGGTGGAGATCTCGTCGCCCGAGGGCACACCGAGATCGATCGAGGGGGTCGTCCGGGTGGAGGCCGCCGACGGCGGTCTTCTCCTCGAGCAGGCGGATGGCCGGCTCGATGTGATCCAGCCCGATGTGATCGTGTCGCGGACACCGTGCGCCCCTGCCGCGGAACCGGAGACGCCGAGGGAACTGGGCCTGCGGATCCTCGGCGAACTGCCTCCGGGATTCGATCTCCTCGTCACGAAACACTATGTCATCTGCTTCGACACGTCGCGTCAGTATGCCCAGTGGGCCGGATCGCTCTTCGAACGGCTCCATGACGGATTCACGAACTTCTGGACCCGCGCAGGTTTCGAATTGGTGCCGGCGTCGCGGCCGCTCGTGGTCGTGATTTTCGCCGAACGACATCGCTACGAGGAGCATGCCGCCCGTGATCTCGGCGCGGCCACCGATCGAGTCGTCGGCTACTACAACATGCTGAGCAACCGCGTGACGACGTTCGACCTCACCGGCAGCGACGCCCTGCGGGCGTCCCGACCGGGGGCATCGAGGCCGACGCTCGACGTGCTCGCCCGCCCGGAGGCGGCAGGGCTCGTGGCCACGCTCGTGCACGAGGCGACCCACCAGATGGCGTTCAACTCCGGCATGCACCGGCGACTGGCTCCGGTGCCACTGTGGGTGTGCGAGGGACTGGCGACCTATTTCGAGGCCCCCGATCTCTCGAGCGACCGTGGCTGGCGAAAAATCGGCGGCGTCAACGAGCCCCGCAAGAAGCAGTTTTTTGCCGCATCGACGCCGGGTTGGCTCCAGAACCTCCTGCGGGACGACGAGGCGCTCCGACGGCCCGACGCAGCCACCGACGCCTATGCCCAGGCATGGGCGCTGACGGCCTACCTGATCCAGACGAAGAAGGAGCGTTTCGTCGAGTATCTGGCCGTCCTCGCGGCCAAACAGCCCTTCGACGACGACCCCGCCGACCTGCGGATCGCCGAGTTTTCGGCCGCTTTCGGTCCCGCCGACGCCTCGATGGAGGAGGCGGTGGCAAAGTTCCTCGGCCGCATGCGGTGACCCCCCGGAACGGCATCGCCCGTATAATCGGCAGGGCCGTGCATTCCGTCAGGCGGCGCGGCCGAAGAGGGAGGAGCCATGGCAGCATCCCGCAGCACCGCATCGCAGGCGTTGATCATCGCGCTGATCGTCTTTGTGACGCTCACGTTCATCCTCTCCGTCACCACCTACCTTGGCTACAAGGGACGGGCAGACGAGTTCAAGCGGGCCGAAGAGGTCACGAAGTCGCTCACCGACACGCAGGGCAAACTCACGTCCGCGGAGAATGAAAAAAAGGAACTCCTCGAGAGGATCGGCATCGCAATGACCGATCCGGAAAAACTGGGCGAGTCGATCGAGACATGGTTCGGCGAGCGGTTCGGCGACTTCAAAGAGGATCCCAAGACCTACGAACGGCTCGCCGAATGGCTGCAGAAGGCGATCCGCGAGAAGGATGGCCAACTCAAGACCCTGCTCGCCGAGAAGGAGAACCAGATCGCGGCGCTTAAGCGAGACATCGCCGTGCGTGATGAAAGCGTCGAGGAGTTCAAGAAACAGGCCGATCAGGCGAAGAAGGATGCCGGCGAGGCGAAGAGCGGCTTCGACGAGTTCCGCCGTAAGAACGAGCAGGAAAAGGACGACCTCAACGACAAGTATCAAAAAGCCCTCGCGCAGGCGACGGAACTCGAGGCGATCGAGCAGGCCGTGGCGAGGGCCGAAGACATGGTCTCGAGCCGCCGCATCGACCGCTTCAAGACGCAAGGCGCCGAGGAGCGGGTCGGGACGATGCTCGAGGAACTCCGGGAGCGGGAGCGGGCGATCAATCAGGCCAACGCGCTTCTGGCCAAACTCCGGGTGGCCGACCCGTCGCTCCAGAAGACGATTGCCGAGGCCCTTCCGCCCGACGATCGGATCGACGGGTTCGACGGCCGCATCGTCTCCGTCGATCAGTCGGATCGCTCGGTGCTGATGCTCTGCCGCTCGACCCGCGGGATGCGGCCGGGGCTGATGTTCTATGTCTACGGCCCCGACGATCCGACGCCCCAGATCTCGTCGAAAAAAGGGGTGGTCGAGGTGATGACCATCGAGAGCCCGACGCTCGCCCGGGCCCGGATCCGCGAAGACTCTCTCGGCAACCCGATCCTCGGCGGCGACGGAGTGGCCACGAGCCTCTGGGAGACTGGGACACAGTTCACCTCGGTGATCGTCGGGTTCGTCCAGATCGACCGGGATGCCGGAGCCGACGTCGATCGCCTGACGGCGTTGATCGAAGGGGTGGGAGGTCGGGTCGAGGATGCCGTCACCCCGCTGACGACGATGCTGATCGACGCGGGCCCTCCGCAGACCGTCATGAATGACAAGCAGCGCAAGGTCTGGCAGGAGAAAGACCAAATCCGCCGCAAGAAGCAGCTCGATGAAGCCCGTCGGCTCGGCGTCCGCGT
>JBJTDB010000242.1:0-599 GCA_046092145.1 Planctomycetia bacterium
CGGGCTCACCTGAGGGTGGCCGCGAAGCGCCCTGCTTGCGGTGCCGGGAGAGACTCCGGCGTGTTCGGCGACCATGCGGATCGTGACAGCCATGCGCCAACTCTAGCCTCGGGCTTCGCGGTTTTGAAACAAGTCGCGTCCAGCCGGCTGGCGATGGCGAACGCAGACGCGAGGCATGGTAGACTGGGGGATGTCCGACGAACTGCTTCGCCCGCACCATTCAGCCGCACGGGGGGACGACCATGCCGCCACCGATCGGTCGGAGTGGCCGGTGTGGGTTGGTCGCGTCGGTGGGCCGGAGCCCAAGGCCGACTATTCCAATCTTTCTCCGTCCGAGCGGATCGAACTGTGCTGGCAAGTGACGAAACAGGCCTGGTCTCTCACGGGATCGCCGTCCGATGAACCCGCATTTTGTCGAGATTCCGAGAGCTTTTCGAGACGAGGCCGTTGAGTATGGCCCCGCCGACCGCCTTTCTGCTCGCGACCGGGTACGCCGGGCACAGGCCCGCACGATGAGCCCCGCGGAGCGGCTCGCGGCCATGCGGCGACTCTTGGCTCAGTCCCGGAAGATCCTGGAATGCAGCCCCGCCGGGCTCGCT
>JBJTDB010000243.1:0-17861 GCA_046092145.1 Planctomycetia bacterium
CCGCACGGCCGGCGCCGTCGGCCAAGCCAAGTTCCTCCGGATGGCGATCCTCGAAACGGCCGGGACCATGGCCCGCCGCGCGATGCGGGTGCTGGCGCTGGCGTGGCGGCACCACGCCTCGCGTGACGGCGAGGTCCGCGATGCCGCCTCCCAGGAGCACGACCTCGTCTTCAGCGGACTGGCGGCGATGATCGATCCGCCGCGGGACGAGGCTCGAGAGGCGGTGGCCCGGTGTCGTTCCGCTGGCATCCGCCCCGTGATGATCACAGGCGACCATCCCGCCACGGCGATCGCCATCGCGGAGGAACTTGGCTTGGCCGACGGCGCCGGCCGCGCGGTGACCGGCCATGACCTCGACGCTCTCTCCGACGAGTCGCTCACCGCGCAGGCCCACCAGATCGCCATCTACGCCCGCGTCTCGGCCGACCACAAACTGCGGGTGGTGCGGGCCTGGCAGCGGCGGGGCGACGTGGTCGCGATGACCGGCGACGGTGCGAACGACGCACCGGCCGTGAAGGCGGCCGACATCGGCATCGCCATGGGTCTCACCGGCACCGACGTCACGAAGGAGGCGTCGGACATGGTGCTCACCGACGACAACTTCGCTTCGATCATCAATGCGGTCGAAGAGGGACGCGGGATCTACGACAACATCCAGAAGTTCATCCATTATCTGCTGTCGTGCAATGCCGGTGAGGTGCTCGTGATGCTCGTGGCCACGCTGGCCGGCTGGCCGGCGCCGCTGAGCCCCATCCAGATTCTCTGGCTCAACCTCGTGACCGACGGCCTTCCGGCCCTGGCGCTCGGTCTGGAACCGCCCGAGCCCGACCTCATGCACCGTCGCCCTCGTCCCCCGAAGGAACCGGTGATAACATGGCACCGCGGGCTCACGATCCTCGCGCATGGGGCGCTCGTGGGCGGCATCTGCCTGGCCGCGTTCTGGATCGGGTATCGCGGCGACCCGGAGCGAGTGCCCCATGCGAGGACGTTCACGTTTTGCGTCGCGGCCTTCGCGCAGCTGCTCTTCGCCCTCGGCTGCCGCAGCGACCGGCTCACGCTCGTGCAGCGGGGAATCCTGACCAACCCATGGCTTCTCGGAGCGATCATGCTCTCCGCGCTCTTGCAGCTGACCGTGGTGACGCTTCCGGCCGCCCGGCCGGTCTTCGAGGTCGGCCGCGACCTCGGGAGAGATTGGGCTCTCGTGCTTTTGCTCTCGCTCTTCCCCGTGACCATCGTCGAACTGGTCAAGCAAGGATCTCCTCGATCACGTGGCCGTGCACGTCGGTGAGCCGCCGCTCGATGCCGTTGTTGGAGAACGACAGTCGCGTGTGATCGATGCCGAGGAGCCGCAGGATCGTGGCGTGGAGGTCGTAGATCGTGGCCACGTGCTCCACCACCTTGTAGCCAAAGTCATCAGTCGCGCCGTGGTGCCGGGCACGGCAACGCCGGTGCCGTGCAGGAAGAAGCTCACGGTGTATCGCATCGGTGCGGAGGGCGGCCTCGCGCGGATGACCAGCGTGGACGTGGAAGACCGCATCATGGATGTGGTCGTAAACGTCATCCTTCGCGCTCGGCGAGCGCCTGCTCGAGTTGCTCGAAGACCCCCAGCGGAGCGGCCCAGCGACGCATGTAGCCTTCGTCCAACTGCCCTTGCATGAACAATATGTCTTTGATGTCGAGGAGATCCCTGGGCCGTCCCGCCAGCAGCTTGAACAGGATCAGGTCTTCGGCGGTGATCAACTGCACCGGCTTGCCCTCGATCTCGTCGAGAATGCGGCGGCTCATCACATCCCTCTGAAAGTCATTTTCCACCAGAAAGATGTCGGCATCGATGCCGCGGCCTTCGAGGACCAGCCGCACCTTGAACAGCGGCATGCCGCCGATTGAGTCGACCCATCCACCGCGATAGTGGTCGGGCACCGTGTATCCCGCCGCCTCGATGGCCGCACAAAGATCCCCCAGCCGCTCCCGGGGAACCGCCAGCACGAAGTCGATGTCGAAGGTCGGCCGTGGCAGGCCATGGGCTCGAACGGCGATGCCGCCCATGATCGCGTAGGGCAGTCGGAGCCGGTCGAACAGGCCGACCAGATCGAGGATCACGGCCGTCAGATCGGTCATCGGGCCGGGCTTCCCGAGGAAGCTTTCAATCGGGCCATGCCCCGCAAAATCCCTGCGTTTCTGAGATCGTTTTCCCGCTGGAGCAACGCAAACCGTCGATCCACTACCTCCTGTCGCCCACGAACGAGGTAGGGCGTGTTCTCCCGGATCATGGCGAAGCTGAGCTCCAGACGCTGGCCCGGCGTCATGCGGCGGTATTCGGCGAGCGTTTCGGGGCTGAGCATCCCTCGATTCTACCGCGGGTGCAGCCGCCCTGCTCAAGTGCTGCCCGCCGGAGCCCGATTCCGCCGCCTCTCGGACGATGCTCTGCGGGCGGTTGGTGTCAACTCTCTTGCACCGCAGCACAGAGTGCCTTACACTGAAGTAAGGACATTCGGAGACCGCCATGTCGACCGCCACGCTCACCAGCAAAGGCCAGATCACCATCCCGGTTGAGGTCCGGCACGACCTCAACGTCGATGCCGGTGATCGGGTCGAATTCATCCAGATCGCGCCGGGCCGCTACGAATTCGTGGCGGCCAATCGCAGCGTCACCGAACTCAAGGGCATGTTCGGCAAGGCCACGAGAAAAGTGTCGGTCGAGGAGATGAACGCGGCCATCGCGCGGCGAGGGGCGGCGGCGCGATGATCGGCCTTGATACCAACGTGCTCGTGCGCTACGTCATGCAGGACGATCCCAGGCAGTCGCCCAAGGCGACCCGCTTGATCGAATCCCTGGATGCGGAGAACCCAGGCTTCGTCACCGTGGTTTCGGTGGTCGAAATGTACTGGGTCCTGACGTCCTGCTACGGCCTCCACGGCCATGACGTCAAGCGGGCCCTCGAGGCGTTGCTCAGGGCCAAGCAGATCGTGGTCGACCGTGCCGATCAGGTGCTGCGAGCCCTGCGTGTCTTCAACGACGGGAAAACTGATTTCGCAGACTGTCTTATCGAACGCATCGCCTCTTCGGCGGGATGTGCCGAAACCTGGACCTTCGACGCGGCCGCCGCAAAGCATGCCGGCATGTCGCTGCTTCGCTGACGGTCACGGTCCGATGCGTCTCCCGCGCCGATAGATGGCCTCCAGCCGGAAGGGGCGGGCGAGGTCCGTGTTGTCGAAGACGACCACGACCGGCAACGTGCTGATCGCACGATCGAGATTGGCCATTGTGCGAGTGAATCGGGTTTCGAGCTTGTCATCCGGCACGTCGTGCCCGCCTTGCATGCCAAGCATCGCAACCCGCTGTTTCGAAGTCTCGGTTGAGTCGATTCGAATAAAAACCACGACGACGCGTACTCCCCGCCGGCCAATCTCCTCAAGTTCCCTGACCTTCTGACCGACAGGATCGGAGAACACGGTCTCGAAGACGAGGCTCTCTCCCTGCTCGACCAGACTGGCTCGAAGCGATGCGGCGAGATCAGCCGCCTCGTAGGCACCCAGGCCCATTTCGGCCGCAAGTTCGTCGGGATTGATGAACCGCAGGCCGACGGCAGTTGACTGGTTGGCTCATGCATAGATAGTGGCGTTTCGCTACCGGCTGATCAAGCATGTTTTGGCCGTTTCGCGAGGCGGTGATTCCCCCCTGGAGAAACTTTGTCATGCCCGGAACCTACGTGATCGCCGGCGGCAGCCACGGCATCGGCCTGGAACTCGTGCGGATGCTCTCGTCCACCGCCGACCGGATCGACGTCTGGTCGCGCACCGCCGATGGAGTGCCATCCGCTCCCTGCACCCGCCACGTGCCGTGCGACTTCGCCGCCCCCGATGGCCCGCTGCCGGAGCCACCGGAGGAGATCCAGGCTGCTGTCTACTGCCCGGGCAGCATCACGCTGCGGTCCTTCCGCAGCCTGCAGCCCGCCGACTTCCGCAACGATCTCGAGATCAATCTCGTCGGCGCCGTGCGGTTCCTGCAGGCCTGCCTGCCGCGGCTCAAGGGCCCCGAAGGGGGCACGGCGAGCGTCGTGCTCTTCAGCACGGTGGCGGTCGGACAGGGGATGCCGATGCACGCATCGGTGGCCGCCTCCAAGGCCGCGGTCGAGGGCCTCACGCGGTCGCTTGCCGCAGAGTGGGCGCCGAAGATCCGCGTCAACGCGATCGCTCCCGGGCTCGTCGATACGCCGCTCGCCGCCCGGCTGCTCTCATCGCCAGAAAAGCGAGACGCACTCGCGGCCCGGCATCCGCTCAAGCGGATCGGCACGCCGGCCGACATCGCCGCACTCGCGCGATTCCTCGTTTCGGCGGAGAGCGACTGGGTGACGGGCCAGGTGTTCGGCGTCGACGGCGGCATGTCCACGCTGCGGTGCTGATCGAACGGCCGCGGAGATCACGCCAGGCGGTTCGGAACGGCCTGCGGGGCTTTTTTTCTGCCGATTGCAGATGTGGTCTGCTGGCCGACCGTGGAAACGCCGAGGGTTTCCACGGTCGGCGGTCGTCGCATCCTGCTCCGGCAGACGTGTTCCACAGTCTGCTACGATACTCCAGCGTGGTCCGGATCTTTGGCTGCGTCGATCCATGGTTCCTTCGGTGAACGGCTTTCGTGACCAGCGACTCGCGGCCGGTATGGCCGCCGTGCTCGTCGCCGCATGCGCCGCCCTCGGCGCCGACGACGGCTCCACGTCGAGCGATGCCGCCCGATCCGCCTATGCCGCGGCCGCCGCGCTGCAAAATCGGGAGGCATGGGAACTGGCTGCCGAGGAATGGACGTCGCTGATCGCAAGCCATTCCTCGGACCCGCTTGCCCTCAAGGCCCGCTACTACCTGGGCATCTGCCAGGCGAGAAACGACGACTGGCCGTCCGCCGCGCGGACCTTCCGCGACGTTCTCGGCAGCCAGGCCGACGCGGCGACGAAGACACTCGCCCGATGGGAACTCGGTCGCGGGAGTTTTCTGACGGCGCAGAAGGCCGCCTCGCCGGAGGCGTATAAGGAAGCCGCCGCCTCGCTTCGCGACTTCCTCGCGCAGAGTCCGCAGCATCCGCAACGGGCCGACGCGATGTTTTTCTTGGGAGAGTCGCTCTGGCAGACAGGCGAACGGGAGGCCGCGATCGACGCCTGGGCGAAGGCAACACGCGAGGCGGCCTCGTCGCCTCGGATGCCCGAATTGCTCTACGCCCTCGGCACCGGCCTGATGGAGCTGAAGCGTCCGGGCGAGGCGCTGGCTCCCCTGGAAAAATTCGCGGCATCGTTTCCCGATCACGCACTGGCCGACGATGTCGCGATCTGGCGGGCCGATGCCGCGGTGGCCACCGGCAAGCCCGCCGATGCGGAGAAGATCCTCGGCACGCTGGCATCCGGGAAGGGTGCCCGCGTGGCCGACGCCCTGGAGCGGCTCGGAGCCGTTCGATGGTCGCAGAAGAAGTGGAGCGATTCCGCGGCGGCCTATGCCGCGCTTGCCGATCGCGACCCCGACGGGCCTCGGGGCATCCAGGCGGCGGCATCGGCCGGCCGCGGCTATGCCAACGCCGGCATGCCCGACAAAGCCCGGCCGCTCTTGCTCAAGGCGGCATCGACGCCCGGCGGTAGCGGCGCCGATGCGGCCCACTCCTTGGCGCTCCTGGAACTGGCCGCCAAGCAACCGGCCCGGGCGCTCGAGATCGTGTCGAAGAAGATCACCGAACTTTCCGCGGCCAAGGATCGCGATAGTGCCCGTCTTGCCCGGCTCGAACTCGACCGCGCCGACGCCCTCTGGGACATTCCGGAACGCAGAAAGGAGGCTGCCGCGGCCTACGCCGAGGTGGCCACACGATATCCCTCCGATCAGAGCGTCGCCCTGCCGGCTCTGGCGATGACGGCCCTGGCACTGCTCGACCAGGGCAAGGCGACCGAGGCCCTGGCCAAGGCAGACGAGTTTCTCGCCGCGCCGGGTGCCGCCGGGAGCGGCCAGCGGTTGATCGATGTCAGGGCGATCCGCGCCGAGGCGCTCATGGCCAAGGGAGACCATGCGGCCGCCGCGAAGGCCTACCGAGACCTGATCGAATCACACGCCGCAGCCGCACAGCGGGCCAACTGGCAGGTGCGCGAGGGAGTGGCGCTGGCGGCCGCCAAGCAGTGGCAACGGTCGCACGAAACGCTCGCCGCCGCCGTCGCGTCGCTCTCAGGGGATGCTGCCGCCGAGGCGATGTTTCTCGACGCCACGGCGCTGGTGGAACTCGACAAGCCGGCCGATGCCGTGACGGTGCTCGCGTCGCTCGAGAAAAAACATCCTGCCTGGCCTCGACGCGAAGAGGCGATGCTCCTGGGCGTGCGAGCCCGTCGCGAGGCCGGTGATCCGAAGGCGGCGCTGGCGCAGGCCGAGGCGCTCGTGAAGGAATTTCCATCGGGACAGCTTGCCGACGTCGCCTGGTATCGGCTCGGTCAACTCCGCCAGGACGCGAGCCGCCATGACGACGCGATCGAGGCCTTCACCACCGCGCGGGCGAGAAAGCCGTCGGGATCGCGGGCCCCCTGGGCCTTGCTGGCGGCCGGCTGGTGCCATGAGGCGAAGGGAACGCTTCCCGCGGCGATCACGGCATGGTCCGAGCTCATCACGTCGTATCCCGATTCGGGGGCCGCGACGGCGGCGCTTCTGGCCCGCGGCGATGCCCGCTACCGCTCGGGCGATTTCCAGGGGGGTCTCGACGATGCGACCGCCTTTCTCAAGGCGGAGAAGAAGGGAGCCAAAGACGATGCCTCGGCCGGCGAGGCGAGAATGCTCGGAGGCTTGTGCTTGGTCGGCGTCAAACGCTACGCCGATGCCGTGAAGGCTTTTCAAAAACTCGTGGATGCCGATCCCGCCTTCCCTGCGGCCGACCGGGCCGCCTTCGAAATGGGCGTGGCCCAGCTGCTCGACGGCAAGCGGGACGATGCCGAAAAGACGTTTCGGATGGTCGTGTCGCGGTATCCCGATGGCAGCCGCACCCCGGAAGCGTGGTTCGAGATCGGCGAGGCCCGGTTCGAGGCCGAGGCATGGGACGACGCCATCAAGGCCTACGTCGCCGTGATCGCGGCGGCCGCGAAGAAGAAAGAGTTGGATGCGCTCGCGGAGCAGGCCCGGCACAAACTCGGCTGGAGCCAGTCGATGAAGAAGGATCATGCCGCGGCGGCAAAGGCCTTCACCGAGCAGGTCGAACGCCATCCCAAGGGCTCGCTCAAACCGGATGCGCTCGTCATGCTCGGCGAATCGCTCTTCCAGGCCGGCGATCAGGCCGCCGCCTCCACGCAGTTCTCGGCCGCCCTCGCCGACCCTGCATCGATCTCCTCCGACGATCTCCGTGGGCTCGCGCTCATTCGCAACGCCGAATGCGCCGCGGGCCGCCGTGACTGGCAGGCGAGCCTGAAACTCGCCGAGCAGCTCGATCGCACGCTGCCGGCCTCGCCCTATGCCCCACAGGCCCGCTATGCCGCCGCATGGGCGAAGCAAAACCTCGGCCAACTCGATCCCGCGCTCGACGCCTACCGTGCGCTCGCCGACGGGAGGACCGAGATCGCCGCCCGCGCGCGGCTGATGGAGGGGGAAGTGCTCTTCGAGAAGGGGCAGCACAAGGATGCCATCAAGGCATTCTTCAAGGTCGCCTACGGGTTTGGCGAGCGGAATGCGCCCGCGGCCTTCCATCCCTGGCAGGCTCAGGCGACCTACGAGGCGGCGCGATGCTTCGAGGCGGTCGGCGAGCCCGGGCAGGCGGCGAAGCTCTATGCCGAACTCGTCGAATGGTATCCCGATTCCCGCCAGACGCCGGCGGCCCGGAAGCGGCTCGAGGCCCTCGGCCCCGTCACGGCATCACCCGGAAAGTGACTCCATGAAGACCGCGGAAAGCCTCTGGGAACTGTTTTTGGCCGGTGGCTTCCTGATGTGGCCGATCGTCGCCATGTCGGTGATGGTCGGGGCGTTCGGCATCGAGCGGGCATGGGCGCTGCGACGCAGCCGATTCGTTCCTCGGCGGCTGATCCAGTCGCTGGAATCCCTTCCTACCGATGGGCCGTTCGATCCGCGGGCCGTCTATCGACTCTGTCAGTCGAATCCGTCGGTGCTCGCCGGCATCGTGAAGGCGATGCTCGAAAAGATCGGCAGGCCGCTCGCCGAAATCGAGCATGCGGTCGAGTCGGCGAAGGATCGCGAGGCGTCGCGGCTCTATGCGAACATTCGTCCGATTTCGCTGGCCGTGACGGTCACGCCGCTTCTGGGGCTCCTCGGCACCGTGCAGGGCATGATCATGGCCTTCTACACGACGGCCAATCTCCAGGCCGGCGCCGATCGGGCCGCGGAACTGGCGCAGGGAATCTATGTCGCACTCATCACGACGTTCGCGGGATTGTGCGTGGCGATCCCCGCGTCGATGATCGCCCACTTCCTGGAAGGACGCATCCTGTCGGGATTCCGAAGGGTCGATTCCGTCGTGGAGGGAATCCTGCCGCAGCTGGAACGGTATGAGAACAAGGGCCGCGTGACACCGGCCCAGCTCGCAACGCCATCGACGGCGACCGCGAAACCTGCGGGGAGCCGGCCGTCATGAGCGTCCGCATCGACAAGGGTCGCCTCGGCACGGGCCTGGAGCTGACGCCGATGATCGACGTCGTGTTTCTCCTCATGATCTTTTTTCTCGTCGCGAGCAAGCTCGAGGAGGCCGATCGAATCATCGATGTCGTGCTGCCGAAGGCGAGCGCCGCCAAGCCGCTCACGAGCCAGCCTGCCGAGTTCGTGATCAACATCGACCGCGACGGCGGCTACTTCGCCGGCGCGAAGCCGGTGACACTCGCGGACCTGACGGTGCTCCTGCGGCAGTCCGCCGCCGACAATCCCGGTCGGCAGCAGGTGATCGTGAGGGCCGACGAGGAAGTGCTCCATAAATTCGTCGTCGGAGCCATGAACGCCTGCGTGCAGGCGGGCATCGAGGATTACCAGGTGCAGTCGGCCCGCGACGAGTAGTCGCCCATGCAAACCAACGCCGCTCCAACCAGTGCCGTCGGCCGGCCCCGAGATCGGGTCAGCCTCGCGCTCGCGACGTTCCTGAGCCTCCTGCTCCATGTCTTCATCGCGGGCGGGCTGGTCACGACCGGCCTCGGCATCATCGCCACCCCCGACACCGATTCCACGGCCGTCGTCCGCAACATCTTCAAGCCGAAACTGGCGGTCGATTTTCCGCTCGAGGTCTCGCGGTCAACGGCCGCCGCCGGCGCCCACGAGAATCCGCTCGATCTCGCCTCGCCCCGTCGGCAGCAGCGGGCCGCGCCGCCGCGTGTGGCCGATTCAGAGCGTCATGTGTCGCAGAAGGCGGCCCCCGAGCAGCCGCAGGAGTCGGCGGCCACATCCCAGCTGCCGCTCCGCCCGGTGCAGTCGCCAGACGAGCGGCTCGATGCCGCTCGTCAGTTGGAGCGGGCCGAGCTTCGTCAGACCGAAGCGACGACGGAGCGGGCGGCGATGCCGACCATCACAGCCTCGACCGACGATGCACCGCCGCCCGCGGCGCCATCGCGGCGGCAGCCGGCGCCACGCCAGGCCGATCCGACGACCTCCGCCCCCCGCGCACCCCGCGAGGTGGCAATTCTTGCCAACACCATGAGAAACCGCGCGGCGGCATCACGGCCAGCCGATGCGATGACGCTCAACGGGCCGGTGCCGCGGACTGCGGATCTCGCGCGGCAGACTCCGACCACGACGGCTCCCGCCGCCACCAGCGCGACGGCAGAAGCGATCGCCTCGGTGGCCCCGGCCGAGTCGGAAGCCGCGCCGCTGCGGGCCAGGCCCCGAGCCGAGCCGGCCAGCCCCCCCTCCCCGTCCCGCGAACGCGAAGGCTCGTTCGCGAAACGTCCCGGAGAGGAACACGAGCCGGCCGATGTGATCGCCTCGGCACCCCGCCCCACTGACAGCGCATCAGGCGCTCGCGGCACCCGGGCCGACGCAGCGGCATCGCCTTCGGTCGCGGTCGGCCGATCCGGTCCGGCACGGGCTGGTGTTGCCACGACGATCGCGGAGGCCGCCGGGGCGGCGGTGGCGGTTCCTGCTGCCGTGGCGGGGCCCGGGAATGGAGATGCAGCGACGGGCGAAGCATCCGTCGCCAGGCCGAGGCCGGGCCCGTCATCTGGCGGCGGTCAACGCCGCGAGGCGTCGCGGGGCGTGTTCGCCGATGGCCCGGCGGGCGGCGGCATCGATCGAGGGAATGTCGGCGGAGATGGCGCGTCGTCGGAACCGGGCGAGGCATCCGCAGGGGGTGGTGGGGCTTCGTCATCGTCTCAGGCACTCGCCTCGATCGGTCGGCGACCATCGCAGGGAGATGGATCGGCCGAGGGCGAATGGACGGCGGCGATCGGCACCGCTCCATCGACGCCGGCACGCGCCGGCGTCGTCGTCGATGGAGTTGGAGAAGCCGAGGGCGGGATAGCGTCTGCCGCCGACGCTCAGATCGCGGCATCATCCGCCGCCTCACCGCGACCGATGGCCCCTTCGTTTCGTGGCGGTGTGGTGCGCGGCTCGGGCGGCGGGCCACGGTCCGCCGTGGCCCGGGGAGGGTCGCCCGGCGGCATCATCGCGGAATCCATCGCCGAGACAGATTCCGACGACGGGGACGAAGGGCTCTCGCAGGACGGGTCCGCGGCCGTCCTCGATTCGTTGGCACGCGCGTCGTCGAGCCGCCGTGGGGCCCAGGAGGAGGCGGCCGCTTCGCAGGCCTCCGCGTTGCCGCGGGTCACGGCGTTCACGCTGCCGGTCGAGGAGCGGGTCCGCGACATCGCGGTGCCCTTCATGAATCGCCTTCGTGAGAAGCGGACCTCGAGGGAGACCGACGCGATCGTCGATCGCGGGCTCGACTTCCTGAAGCGATCCCAGCAGGACGATGGCCGCTGGAAGCTGTCGGCGTATCCCGGCGCCGATCGCGACACCGCCCCGAAGCTCTCCTCCGACACCGCGGCGACGGGCCTTGCGCTGCTCGCCTTCCTCGGCGCGGGGCATGATCATTTCGACGGACCCCATCGTGACACGGTCCGCCGCGGACTCGAGTTCTTGATCACCGCGCAACAAGACGACGGAGATCTCTACCTGCCTGCCGATCCCCTCTCCAACAGCTGTGCCTGGCTCTACAGCCACGGCATCGCGACGATGGCGCTCTGCGAGGCGGTCGGCATGACGGGCGACCCACGGATCCGCCCAGCCGCCGAGCGGGCCTGTCGGTTCATCTCGACCGCACAGCATCCCGAACGGGGCGGATGGCGATACACGCCCCGCAGCGACGCCGACCTCTCGGTGAGCGGGTGGATGCTGGTGGCGCTGCGGTCGGGTGAACTGGCCGGCGTGGCCGTCGATCGAAAGACGATGCCTCGTGTGACCTCGCTGCTCGAAGCCTCCACGATTCCCCCCTCTGCGGCCCGCTCCCCGCTCGCCCGCTTCCACTACAACGCCCGCAAGCCGGAGCAACGGCCTTCCGAACTGTCCACGGCCTGCATGAATGCCCTCGGCACGCTGATGCGGCTCCACACCGGCTGGGCCGCCACCGATTCACGCGTCGTCGCCAATGCCGAGACCCTCGCGGCCATGCGGCCGACCTACGGCGAGCCATCTGAAAAGTCCCGCGACTGCTACCTCTGGTACTACGCCTCGCAGGTGCTCGTTCATGTGGGGGGCGAGCCGTGGGACGCATGGTACGCAGCCCTCGCCGACACGCTCGGCCCGCGCCAAACCAGGGAGGGCCCCGCCGCGGGAAGCTGGGATCCGCTCGGGGCCACGCCCGACCGCTGGGGCCAGTATGGCGGCCGGATCTACGTGACGGCGCTGCATCTTCTCACGCTCGAGGTGCCCTATCGGCACCTGCCGACGTACAGTTTCGGCAATGACACCCGCTGAGCCACCCTGTGAGGATCGCTCCGACCGCCCGGCCGCCGCATGGCATTGGCTGGATTCGGTAGGCCTCGAATCGCTCATCGATCTGCTCCGCGCGGAAGGCCACCGGGTGGTCGGCCCGCAGGTGGCCGACGGCGCGATCGTCTATCGCGATCTCGATTCCGCCGCCGCGCTCCCCACCGGATGGATCGATGAACAGGACGGGGGGCTCTATCAGCTTCGTCACGATCCCTCGGCCGGCACGTTCGACCACGTCGTCGGTCCCCATTCGCTCAAGAATTTTCTCTTTCCCGCCCAGGAGACATTCGAGACGTGGCATCGTGAACCCGATGGATGGCGAAAGACGACCCCCCCATGCGATCCCGATCGGCTCGCGGTGATCGGCGTCCGCGGGTGCGACCTGGCCGCCCTGGCAATCCAGGATCGCGTCTTTCTGGGTGGCGATGCGATCGACGTGCGGTACAAGGCCCGCCGAGAGCGGCTCTTTCTCGTCGCGGTGAACTGCCGGCGCGCGGCGGCCACCTGCTTCTGCCATTCGATGGGATGCGGACCGGCGGCCGGTCCCGGGCACGATCTGGCGGTCACCGAGATCGGCGGCCGCTTCGCGGTGGAGACGGTGTCGCAGGCGGGATCGGCCGTTATCCACCACATGGCCGCGCGAATCCCGCTCGTACCTCTGACACACGACGAGATCGCCGAAGCGATCGCCGTCCCGCAGCGGCTCCGTGATCAGATGAACGACCGCCGGCCCGAGGAGGGAACCGCCCGGCCGCGGAGCATGGACACGGACAACATTCGCGATCTCCTCTTCGACAACCTCGAGCACCCCCGCTGGCGACAGGTGGCCGATCGGTGCCTGTCGTGCGCCAACTGCACGCTCGTCTGCCCTACCTGCTTCTGCTCGTCCGTGACGGAGGTGACCGATCTCACCGGCGACGCCGTCTCGCGCGAGCGGCGCTGGGCCTCCTGCTTCACGCTCGAACACTCGCAGATGCACGCGGGCAACGCACGCCCCACGACCGCCTCCCGCTACCGCCAATGGCTCACGCACAAGCTCGCCGGCTGGATCGACCAGTTCGGCACCTCGGGCTGCACCGGCTGCGGCCGCTGCATCACATGGTGCCCGGTCGGCATCGACATCACCGAGGAAGTGGCCGCGATCCGCGAGCCGCCCGCTCCATGACCGCCCCGCCCCGTTTCCCGAGTCCGCCGCGCCGGTGCATCGAGACGCCGTCGAGCCCGCCGCGTGGCGAGGGACGCGACGCCTGGCAGCACCATGCCGCGCGGATCGTCGCCATCCGAGACGAGTCGCAGGATGTGCGGACCTACGATCTGGTGCTTCGCGACCCGGCCACCGCAGCCGGCTATGCGTTTGCGCCGGGCCAGTTCAACATGCTCTACCTTCCGGGCATCGGCGAGGCGGCGATCTCGATCAGCTCCGACCCGCTGGCACCTTCCCGCATCGGCCACACGGTGAAGGCGGTCGGCAATGTGACGCAGGCGCTGGCACGGCTGGCCGTCGGCGATGAACTCGTGCTCCGCGGACCGTTCGGAACCGCCTGGCCGCTCGCAGACGTGCGGGGCCGCGACGTCGTGATTGCCACCGGCGGCGTGGGGCTCGCGTCGGTGCGGTCGGCCATCCTTCGGCTCATCCACGCACGCGGAGACTACGGCCGCGTTTCCGTGCTCTTCGGTGCGAAGTCACCGATCGGGCTGATCTATGCCCACGACTACGAGGCATGGAGAAAGGCGGGCATCGACGTGATCGTCACGGTCGACGAGCCGGATGCCGGCTGGAGCGGAAGGGTCGGCTTCGTCACGTCGGCCCTCGACGCGATCGAACTCGATCCGTCCCGAACGGCTCTCTTGTGCTGTGGGCCCGAGCCGATGATGCTCGCGGTGGCGGGGCGGGCACGGGCGGCGGGGGTCGCGACGGCTTGCATCTATCTGTCGATGGAGCGAAACATGACCTGCGCCGCGAGGCTTTGCGGATTGTGCCAGTTCGGCCCAGAGTTCGTCTGTCGCGACGGCCCCGTCTTTCCGTTCGACCGGATCGCCCGATTTCTGGAGGTGCCGCAGCTGTAGCGGCGTCACGAGCCATGCGTCCAACGCTCGCCGTCTTCAAGTTCGCCTCCTGCGACGGCTGCCAGCTGCAGGTGATCGACGTGCTCGGCCGGGCAAGGCCCATGCTTGGCGACCTCGCCGACATTCTCGCCGTCGAGCATTTTCTGGAGGCGAGATCGCGGATCGGCGCGGGCCCCTATGACGTCGGACTCGTCGAGGGATCGATCTCCACTCCCGACGACATCGAGCGGATCGAGCAGATCCGCAGGCAGTGCCGGTGTCTGGTGACGATCGGAGCCTGCGCCACCGCCGGCGGCATTCAGGCACTTCGCAACTGGGGCCGAATCGACGATTTTCTCGGCGCGGTCTATGCGACGCCCGCGTATGTATCCTCGCTCGATCGCAGCACGCCGATTGCCGATCACGTGAAGGTCGATTTCGAGCTGCGGGGCTGTCCGATCGATCCGGGGCAACTGGCCGGCGTGATCTCGGCGTTCATCGTGGGCCGAAAGCCCCGTGTCCCCGGCTATCCCGTCTGCGTGGAGTGCAAGGAGCGGGGCACCGTGTGCGTGGCGGTCGCGAAGGGTATTCCCTGCCTCGGGCCGGTCACGCAGGCCGGATGCGGCGCCATCTGCCCGGCCCACGACCGCGAGTGCTTCGGATGCTACGGACCCGACCGCCAGGAGCCCAATCTCGTGAGTCTCACCGGCTTCTACGAGCGACGCGGCGCGAATCGGGAAAGCCTTGGCAGGCTCGTGCAGTCGTTCAACGCCTGGGCGCCCGAATTCCGCGAGGCGCACGACCGCCTGACGGGTCGCACGCCCGCCCATGACGGTGAGGATCGATGAGCATCGAGCGGACGTTCACCGTGGCGGCGCTCACCCGCGTCGAGGGGCAAGGCGCCCTCCGCGTCCGCATGGTCGACGGCAGGGTCGAGATCGCCGAGTTCAACATCTACGAGCCGCCGCGGTTCTTCGAGCGGATTCTCAAGGGCCGCGAGGTCCGCGAGGTGCCCGACATCGTCGCGCGGATCTGTGGCATCTGTCCGGTGGCCTACCAGATGACCGCCTGCCATGCGCTCGAAAAGGCGCTCGGCATCACGGTCGCGCCCGAGATCGCCCCCCTGCGGCGGCTCTTGTATTGCGGTGAGTGGATGCAGAGCCATTCTCTCCACATGCACCTGCTCGACGCCCCCGATTTTCTCAGCTGCGACAGCGGCTTCGCGATGCCGCCGGAGCATGCCCCCTTCCTCGAGCGCGGCCTGCGGATCAAGACGATCGGGAGCAGGGTGATCGAACTGCTCGGCGGACGCTCGGTGCATCCGATCAACGTCGCAGTCGGTGGCTTTCATCGGCCGCCATCGGTCGATTCGGTACGATCGGTGATTCCCGATCTCGAATGGGGACTCTCCGCCGCCGAGGCGACGGTGGCCGACGTGAGCCGGTTCACCTTTCCCGACTTCATCGTCCCTCGAGAATACGTGTCGGTGCATGCAGCCGGCGAATACCCGATGAATCATGGAAGCATCATCGCCGTCGCCGACGGCCGGACGACGCTCGACATACCGGTCGAGGACTACCCTCGGCATTTCGTGGAGCGGCAGGTGCCGGACAGCACGGCCCTCCACTCCCTGATCGAGCCCGGTGGCCGCCCCTACCTCTGCGGCCCGATGGCACGGATGGCGACAAGCCGCGATCTCCTGCCTCCCAGGGCCCGGGCGGCGGCCGAGGCGTGCGGCGTCGCGTGGCCCAGCGGCAATCCCTTCCATGCGATTCTTGCCCGCGGCGTCGAACTGGTGGCCGCCTTCGAAGAGGCGGTGCGGATCGCCCGCGGCTACCGATCGGCGCCGCCCGCGGCTCGGATCCTCGACCGGCTCGGACCATGTGAGGGCTGCCACGCGACGGAGGCCCCGCGTGGGCTGCTCTACCATCGGTATCGGATCGGTGACGACGGCCTCATCGCCGAGGCGGCGATCGTGCCGCCCACGTCACAGAATCAGGCCCGGATCGAGGACGATCTGAAGCGATACCTGCCGACCGTCATCGACCGCGATGATGCGGAGGCGACCCGTCGGTGCGAGCATCTCATCCGCACCTTCGATCCGTGCATCAGCTGCGCCACGCACTTCCTCACCATTGAGCGGTGACGCTTCCTTCGAGGCCGGCACGACGCCGCGCCGGACGACACACCGTCGCGTGACCATGGCCGCGGAAAGTGTCCTGTGACGCATGCTCTTGGATCACGGTGCCGACGGCGGATGAGGATCGGCATTTTCCCGGCGCACGCCTGCGGCCTAGGGTTGCGGCACGTTTTCAGAGCCGCCACCTTTTCTTTCGCCGGAACGAACGTGGAACCCGCTCAGCTTTCCATCGATCTCCTCCGGGGATCGCTACCGGCCGCAGGCGGTGGCGAGGTTCTCCCCGCGCCGCAATCCATGGCCGAACTGGGACTGACCGGATTCAATGCGCAGTTCCTCGGTGCGAACCGGTCCGAACGGATCTTCGCCTACCACCTTCAACGCCTCGGCATCACCCGCATGCTGGACGTCGGAAGCAACAGCGGCCAGTTCGCGACAAAGATGCGCCGCCTTGGGTTCGCCGGTGTGATCTATTCGGTCGAGCCGCAGGCATCCGCCTACATGCAGCTCCTTGCGGCCGCCCACCGCGACCTCCTCTGGTTTCCGCTGGCCCGGCAGGCAGCGGGTGACCAGCGGCAGTTCACCGATCTGAGGCTTTCGGAAAATGGGTGGAGTTCCTCGCTCCTCGACGTCCATGCCAATCATGTCCGGGCAGACCGTGCGACACGCTGCGTCGGCAGTGAATCGATCTTCGTCAACACCGCATCGCGACTGTTTCACTCCGACCTGATGCCACGCGTCGAGGCGCTCAAGATCGATGTCCAGGGCTACGAGGATCGAGTGCTCGACGGATACCTTCCGTTTCTCGAGAACGTCCGGCTGCTGCTTCTCGAACTTTCCGCCGTCGAATGCTATTGCGGAGGAATGGACATGTTCGCACTGGATGAGCGGCTTGTCGCTCGGCACGGCTTTTCCAGGGTGTCGCTCGAGCCGTCCTACTACGACGACACTCGCGGTGTCGTGCAGCGATACGACGGCATCTACTTTCGCCCCGATCGTCCTGCACGCGGGAGATCGGAGCGCCTGGGCGTTCGCGTCGAAGCCGTGCTGACATCGGTCGGCCCGACGCCGGCACCGATTCCCGGAAAGGAACCGCACGCCAGAGCGCGGCACCTGGAGGGGTGCCACCGATCATGGTCGGCCTTGGGAAGACGGGTGGTATCGGTCTCCGAGAGTCCACCACCGCCGGAAACAGGAATCGAGTGGGTCAAGACGGAATCGAGGCCAACCCTCGCCCAGATGCTGACTGCGATGTCCGGGCAGCATCTTGTGCTCACCAACGCCGACATTCTCGTGACGAGCCTTTTCGTCGACATCCTGCCGCAACTCGACCCCGAGGGAGTCTATTACGGCCACCGTTACGACGTCGCGGCGGCCTCGTCCGAGACCGGCGTGCTCCATCGGCCAACGCCTATCCGTTTGGCTTCGACTTTTTTCTGCTGCCGCCGGCATTCGTTCAGAAGGTCACGGGTGAGAACCTGCTGCCGGCGGAATTCCGGATCGGTGAGCCGTGGTGGGATTATCTACTGCCTCTGCTGGCGATGGCTCACGGATTCCCGCTGAAGAGGCTCCCAGCAGAGTTGCCGGTCGCTGTGCATCAGCAGCATCCGACGAACTACTCACCGGACGTGTGGCTGAGGAACGGGGCGATCTTCCTGCAGTGCATCGACCGGCTGCGTGACGATGCCGGCTCGAACGGCGCCAGCCTGCTTGGTGAGTTGGCCGGTACGACCGGCGACATGCCGAACAGACTGCATCG
>JBJTDB010000244.1:0-1086 GCA_046092145.1 Planctomycetia bacterium
AGTCGTCGCGGCGGAGCCGCCCGGAGCGCCCCCGCGGCGGCCGCCGACCTGTTGTGCCAGGGCACCGTGCCCAGCCGGCCTGTCCTCGTGGACAACGTCGGACAGCCCTTGCTCGACGTTCATGAAGCAGGAACGCCGACCTCGTCAGGGCCCCGCTACCGGATGGCTTTCGACGTTGATCGTCGGCATGCGATTGAAGGAATTTATTTTCGTGTCGAAGAATTCAACGGCGAGGCGCACAATCCCGGAGGAAACCCCGTGAATCTGCCCATCGCCGGCATCCTGCAGCCTGCCATGCTGCTGACGGCAGCACGGATTCAGAGCGCCGAACTGAATTGGCGCCGATCCAGCGGTGGCGTGATCACGTGGCTCATGGGGTTTCGCTGGGTGGAATGGATGCAGAGGATGGGCCTGGCCGACAGCCTGACCGCTCCGACCCACGGCGTTGTTGGCATCACCGGGAACGACCTCTACGGAAGCCAAATCGGAATGGATACGCTCCTCTGGAACGCCGGTCCACGGTTTCGGCTCAATGGCATCACCAAGGCAGGCATCTACGGCAATCGAGCCTATTTTCGGGCTGCTGGCATCCCTGCCGGCGGTCCGGTCGCATCAGAGGGCAAACAGGTATCGTTCTTTGGCGAAGCCGGCCTCATGGCCGACGTGGGCATCAGTTCATGGCTCACCTGGCGGACCGGCTATAGCGCCTACTGGCTCTCGGGAGTCGCTCTTCCCGCTGAGAATTTTTCCTCCGGAACCTTTGCTGGAGCGGCTGGAACCATCAACACGACCGAGAGCGTGCTTGTGCACGGCGTGACGACCGGCCTCGAGGCGCGGTGGTAGCCGAAGCCGTCGCCTGCACCAGCCCGAACGTATCGAGGGCCTCGCCGGTGTAACTGCGGAGTGTTTTGGCGGGATCGCGAGGGGCTCCCTCCGATGCCCGCTCGGCCCGCGCGTGGATGACGATATCTTCCGGTGGCCCCTCGCAGACGATCCGGCCGCCGCCATCCCCCGCCTCCGGGCCCATGTCGATCACCCAGTCGGCCGCGGCGATCACCTCGAGGTTGTGCTCCACCACCAGCACCG
>JBJTDB010000245.1:0-38344 GCA_046092145.1 Planctomycetia bacterium
TGACGGAATCGCTTCCGCCACCCGAGCCCTCGCGCACGACACTTCGCCCCGGAACACCGTGCATGCAGGTGCCAGCCACCTGAGAGCGTTCGGACACTAGCGGCCCCTCCCTGTCGGAGCCAGACCGCTTTCACTGCGGCAAAACATCGATCCGCCGCGTCGAGGGAATGTCGCGCATGACGATGTCGGCAGGCGGGGAGAACTGGGTGATCGTGCTCTCGTCGGCGTCATGGCGGGCACGCCGTCCCGTCGCCCGCACCACGCTCCACGCCGCGCCGGCGACCAGCATCGTCACTCCCGGCCATGCCGGCTCGAGGAGCAACAGCCAGGCGACTCCCGCCACCATGGCCGCCACCGGAATCGCCCGGAATCGGACTTGCTTCCACCGGTCGGGCCAGCGTCTCGATCCGCTCCATGCGAGGCCGACCAGGAATACGACCACGAGTGTCGCGACGGCACGGCGAGCCGCCGTCGGATCGACCCTCCGACCGACTCGCACCGTGAGACCGGGCTTCGCGGAGCCATCGGGCGACATCTCGACCAGAGCGAGGAACTTTTTTTCGTACTGATCTGCCTCTCTCCCCGGAATCCACGCCCGTTCGACGGTCAGCGGCCTTCCCTTCCGTCGCATCACCATGAATTCCTCGAAGCGTTGCCGGTCTTCGGCATCCGCCGTCTCGAGGGCTCGGGCAAAGCCGTCGGCCAGCCCTGCAAAGGCGGCCCGTCGCACGGCGGCCATGTCGTCCGCGTCGAGAACCCGCGCGGGGTCCGCGACCCGAAGCACACCACCATCGGGAGATGCGATCGTCCAGAGCACACGTCGACACGGCATACCGATCAGCCATGGAGCATCGAGCTCGACGGGACGGTCGTCCCCCACGCCCGGTCCGACATCTCCGGCAAAGACGGCGAGCACCGACCGCGGCCACCCCGTCGCCGCGAGTGGGATGTCCCATGTGCCGTCGTCGCGGGGCAGCATCGCCGACTGATGGCCATCGACGAGCACCTCGAAGAGCCGCATGCCGGTGGGGATGGCAATCCGGAGCGGCGACGACGTGGCGATCACGTCGAACCGCACGCTGCCCCAGCAGCGTCCCCGCTGATCCAGCATGAGCGACACGTCGGCCAATTCGACCCGCTCGCCGACCGGATCACCCACGACGCCTGGGCCTGCCGCTGTCTCATCCTCCGGGGAGGGAGGATCGGCGACGGCCGGGACCCTTTCCGGAAGTTCTCCACGCTCATACCGAAGCGCCACGTCTCCGGCGGCCAGTTCGAGCGTACCGCTGGAGAGCCGTTCGCCCACGAACGGTCTGCGAGGATCCTCGCGTTCGGACTCACTCAACGAGCCCACCACCGCGATCCCCCGGCCATCGCGGCTTGTCCAGTCGACCACCATCGGCACGATGCCGGGAACAGCCACCTGCATCACGGCCACCGTGCCACGGGCCGAATCCTGCGACGGAACGCGGGCCGAGGCCTCCAGCCGAAAGCGGCCCGTGCGGGGCTGTTGGGCGACCACCCGCACCTGGCCGGGCTCGATCCGCGACCAGCACGTATCGACCCGACGGGCGGTCCCCGTTTCGATGCCGAGCACACGATCCTCGAACAGTTCGATCCGGTCGATGATGCTCGACTCCGGCACGTCGATCGTGAACGCGGCCAGCGGGGTCGTGCTTCCATCGATCCTTGCCTGCAGATCCATGACGATCTGATCGGCAGTGAAATCGACCACGAGCCGTTGCGTGGCCCGAAGATCGACCGGCCGCCTCCGCACGGTGACGACCCCGCCTCCGGAGGTTCGCCGCAGGGGCTCGAGGCTGCCGCCATCCCGCGCGTCGATGGGGGGCATTGTCTCGGTCCGCCATGCCACCGATTGGAGCGACGACTCGGCCTCGCGTGGCGCCGCCGTTGCGTTGTCAGGGAGCCGCACATCGACGACGAGATCCGCGGCGGGCACGAGTTGCGTGAGCCGGGAGTCGGCGATCACCCCCTCGATCCAGATGCCCGGAACGGGAAACACGCCGACGGGGGCCGGAAGCGGACGACGACACTGCAGCCGGATGGAAAACGATCCCGCCTCCGGAGCATGACGCTCGACGAGATACCGACCGTGCCCCAAGTCCAGCACATCGACATCCGCATCATCGGCCGGCTCGCAGTGCCATGCTGCGTCTCCACGATCGCTCCCCCGCGCGGGATCGACACGGACCGTGAACGACCGCACGATCTCGTTGGGGAGGTCGATGTCAAACCGAGCCGTCGCGCGACAGGCGTCGAGATCCCAAAAGAGGTCGTTTCGGCTCGAGGCAGCACGCACCCCGGCCGCCAGCCGCAGCCGCGAATCGATCGGCCGCACCACCCGCACCACTGCCGCCCGCGACGTGTCGAAGTGCCCCGCCGACGGGGACTGTTCCGATGCGGGGGCCGCCGGCAGGAAGGGACCGCCCACGAGCGCCATGTCGCAGCCCGCCATGGCCCCCATCGGATCGGCGACGGTCAGCGATGCCCGCGGGGCGACCGGCACCGCCAGCGTCGCCACGTCTACCTGCCCACGGCGGACAACGGCGGGCGCGACCCGGCATTCCACGCGATGACGCCCCGCGGATCCGAGCGGAATCCGCGCGACCGGATCGGCTCCGCGCAGCGGCACCTGCTGATCATCCACGCGGGCGTCGAGCATGCGGGCGCCTGTTTCGCGTTGGTCGAGCACGAGGATCGTGCCGGCATCGGCATCCACGTCGATGGTCATCGTCCATGGATCGGTCGCCATCGACGATGGCGAGGGACTGGTCGTCACCCGACACGACAGCACCCGCGCATCGGCCGGACGCGCCGCGGCGCGGGCCAGACGACGGAAGAGCGGCTCGGGCACGAGCGCCGTCTCCCGGCCGTCGCCGGGATCGTCGGATGGCGTGATGAAAACCCGTAGCAGATCGGGAGTGGAGCCGTCCGCCGCCGTGGCGGTGGGCGACAGCAGGATCATGGCCAGGATGCACGCAGCCGTCGCGATGCGATGGAACGATCCGAGAAGCCCGCTGGTGAGGGCCATTCCGCCGAGTGTTCCCAGCCATGCCCCGCGGAAGATGACATCGAAGGGGTGAACCATCCAAAGGGCCCCCATCGCGCTGGCGATGCAAAGGCATGGAACGAGCCAGCTCACGGCCGAGCCGGCCAGGCATGTGACGGCGAGCGCCCCGGCCGCGGCCAGGATCGCCGTCGATCGGACGAACCGTCCATCGACGAGCGTCAGGGTGCCGGCGTCGCGTCTGCCACCGACGGGCACGAGCCGATACCCGCGGGTGCCGTCGCTGATGGACGAGGTTCCGGTGGACCTCCTCCCAGTGTCGGAAGCCGTGCCAGAAATCGAGGAGGCCGCCTCGGTCCTGCCCCTTGTTCCCCGCGGGGATGCGTGAAAGAGCCGGTGGGGCCAGTCCTCGAGCCACTGCGATTCGTCCGACACGACGCGGTGGGCCGGCGATCCCCAGGCGATCTCGACGTCCGGCGCGAGCAGAACCCGCACGTTCCGCTCGAGCACAGGCACGTCGAGCGTGCCGCCCTGTGTGCCGACCTCCCACCATCCGCTGCCGGCGGGCCGCCGGACTACCGCTCGTACGACAAGTTCGATCGATCTGCGACCGGGGGGCAGTTCGATGGCGACGTCGCCCCCGCCGGTGCCACGGGCGGCCCATGGCACGAGGGTGCCATCGACGAGAGCCCCCTGCAGCGTCAATCCCTGCGGCACGGTGAAGGACACGGCGGTGCGGCCATGGTTCTCGATGTCGAACCGTGTCTCGTATTCGGTCGCCCCGGAAGCCTGACACCATATGATCGACTCCTCGCGCCACGCCCAGGCGCGAGCATCCTCTCCGGCGACCCCGCCCCCCGGGACGATTTCCGCGGCCGGTTCCATGTCGGTGGCATCCTTCCGCCGCGCATCGAACGAGAACTCGGCCACGGTCGCGAACGCCTGATCGGTCGCCTCGTCTCGCGGGGGCAGTTCGGTGAGCCGATGGTTGATCACGCGGGGCCGGAACCGGCCCGACTCGCGAATCGTCAGGGTGCCATGCTGACGCGTCGCTCCTTCGACCCAGGCCAACGGCACCGGCATCGGCCCGGTGAAGGCCACCGTGCAGGCGGCGCGGATCGTCACCGGATGCTTTGCGGCCGGCGCAAGCTCGACGACCCACGTGTCGGCGATCGGCTCACCGGTCGGGGCGCCGCGACGCTCCGGCGGCTCGATCCGCCGTGCAATGAGCGTGCCCTCGGCCGGCGGGAGGAGCGACCACTCGAGCCGGTCATCCATGACGGTTGAAAAGTGGACGACGATCGAGTCGATCTCGGTGCGATCCGGCGAGCAGGCGAACGTGAACGACTCGACGAGCCGGCCGTCGCGCGACGTGAGCCGCACCTGCGTGGAGACGTCGAGCGGAGGGCGGCGTCGCGACAGCCGCAGGAGCTGATCGGCGCCCCGTGATCCGGCCGGAACCCGCACGCGGATCGCGCTATCCTCGACAAGAAAGGCGAGCCTCGGATCATCGACCACGACCGGCTGCAGATCGGTCGGGGAGTCGATCGTCATTTCGGCGCCGGTCTTCACCGCCAGCACCGCGTCCTTCGCTTCGCCGTCGAACCGAACCATATCGATCTCGGCCGCCGTGAAGGGTGTCCCCGACGCCACGCCGCCACGATGGCCGGTGACTCGAAGCAGGATCGGACGGTCTGGCGTGATCGCCGACGCGAAGGCGATTCGCAGCCTTTTCTCAGCGTCGCCGGACACGACCCGCCACTCGGGCGTTTCCGTCACGGCATCGATCGCGCCCGCGACCAACGGCGGGCGGACGGGCGCGTCGAGCACCTCGACCGCGTCGATGAACCAGCCGGGTGTCAGGCTGCCCTGCAGTTCGAACGCCTCCCCCTGTTGCACTCGGATGTCACAGGTCGCCCGTGCGAGCACGGCGTCCGGGGAGACCTCGGCAACGGTCACTCGATGCACGCTCATGTCGGCCGTCGTCGGCGGGTCGGCGATCCGCACGACCGGTTGCGGCCCCTGGTGTTCGAGAAAGATCCGTGCTGGCTCCACGCTCGTCGGCGTGGCCTTTTCACACGGTGGCACCGGCCAGTCGGCCGCGGCATCCGAGGTCACGAGAGCGGCCTGCTCGACACGAATGTCGGAGACGACCTGAGCCGGATCGACGTTCACGACGATCCCTCCTCCGGCCCACGATCGATCCGCCACCCGAAACATCGGGAGTGTCTCGCCCGATTCATCCGAGAAGGGCGCAACGGCCTCGACGACGAATGCCTGGTCGAGGCCGATGCACGCCACCGGAACCCGTACTCGGACCGCACCGCCGTCGTCGGAGACCGTCCACGCAGGTTCCGCGGCCGCGGCGACGGCCGGCTCATGCAGTCGCACGACGGTCACCACCATGTCGGGATCCTTCAGCAACGTAAACTCCACTCCCTCGTCGGCCCCGGCCGACGGGCTCCATGGCATATCGGGCTCGACCACCATCTTCACGCCGGCCTGCCGGCCCACGATCGCGATGCTCGTCCACGACGTGAGCCGGGGGGCGACGCGGCCTGCGACGGCAGGCAGAAGATCGATACGGATCGATGGACGCGGCCCTACCTCGATTCGCCACGTCTGGCTGCGATCGAACGCTTGCTCGTCGCGAGCGAACGCTTGCTCGTCGCCACGCTGCGTGACGACGGCCCCCGCGACGATGGGCCGCATGCCGAGTGGCAGCCGCAGGTCGATCACCGATGCCAGTGACGGCACGAGCGGCAGTTCGATCGCCTGATGCCTGTCGGCGGGCTGATCCACGCCACACCGCCACTGACAGACATACTTCCCCGGCCCCGCCGCAGCGATCGCGAGGCTTCCGTCGGCGTGGCCATGGACCAACGCATCACCGGTGCCGGCGGCCGTCTCCATACGGGCCCTCCGCACCGCCAGACCGCCGAGCGGCAGCGTCGCCGTCGCCGCATTGATCGTCAATGTCGCGGTGCCTTCGAGCGTCGACGAGCCGGCCACGACCGCAGCCTCGTAGCGGACCACATCGAGCAGCGGGGCCGTCGTGGGGAACGGCGTGTCGGCATCCGCATCGCTGCGGCCCTGAAGCACCGCGATGGCCTCCTCGAAATCCCGCACCGACATCGGCACGTATCGGTCGCCGCCGACGTCGACCTGGCCGATGGCATCGCGTGGCACATGCACCCTGATGAACCGCATCGGGTCGTCGTCACCGGCCCTCGCCACGATCGACATGGCGGCCGCGAAGCATGTCACGAGCCGATGGCATCCCCTTCTCATGATGCCGGCCTTCCCGCAGTGGTCACGCTCTCGCCCGCTCGCATGGCCGAGGGTGACACGATGATCGACGGGGGTGTCACGGTGCGGCTCGGGAGACTGCGTTCATGAAGACTCCAGTCCGGGTGCGTCCGCCTCGGCGCGACGATGCCCCTCATCACCGCGGCGAGCACTGACAGGCCGATGCCCGGCAGCGCCGCCTGCAAGGCCAGAGGCGCCATGTCGGGCACGGCCGCGGCCAGCGCCGTCAGCAGCGTCGCCAGCGCGACCACCAGCGGGGCGGCGAGGGAAGAGGGCATGGAAACGGCCACCAGCCCGAGGGCGAGAACCGGCCCCGATACCACGAGTACGATGAGCCACGTCGGCGCGATCCATACCACCGCCGTGGAGGGAGGTCCGACGCTCGAATAGACAGATCGCCGCCCGACGACGCCGGGCGCGATGACGTCGTCCATCCCACTGTCCGATATGCCCGCGGAGTCACGCACCCATGCCGCCAGTGCATCACGGGAGACGACTGGCTGTCGTTCCATACCGAACGCGGACCAGCGCCACTGCTGCTGCGCGGTCCAGCCGGAGGGCGGCACGATGACATGCTCGTCGGAGGGGAGTTGGATCTCCCAATAGAACCGCCGCTGCTGGGTCCCCTGCGGAAACGTCGGCGGCTCGAGCACAAGTCGTCGGAGCCCCGACGCCCCGTCGGAGTCGCCGAATCGAGGGCGGCTGATCCGAAACTCGACCAGCGACGCGGCGCGGGTGTCTCCTGTCGGCAGGTTGACGACGACCTGGCCATCCGGTCGCACCGGCTCATCGACCTGCCGACCGTCGAGCCACACTTCGACCGCCGTCGCAGGACCGGCATCGCCTGCTGTCTGTGCATCGATGGGGAGCGTGATGGCCAGACGATCGGCCGCGGTGCTGATGGCGTAGGTCCAGATATCCTGCCGACGATCGGCCAACAGCTTGGTCTGCAGCCATGTCGCCTCCACGATCGTTTCACCGACGACTTCCTGCCGGCGGGCCGCCAGCACGAGCGGCACGAGATTCTGGTGACCGGTTGCGATCCAGGACCGCGCGGCCCCCGCTGCGGGCGCTGCGGCGTCCCTCTTCCACGTCTCACCGCGGAGATCGACGGAAACGGCATCAACGGTCCCGACCTGCAGCGACTGGCGACCCACCTTCGCCTCGACGGGCATGACGAGCGGCAGGTCCTCGGCGACGGTCGTCTCGGCCGGCACCGACGGGGTCGGCCAACGATAGGCGACCGACACTTCCCCGGCTCCGAGCAACGGCACCGGGAGCATCGCCCGAACCCGTGCCCACCGGATCGGCTGGATTTCCGCGGCGTCGGAGGAGCCCGGCTCGGAGCCATCGCCTCCGATTCCGGCGCGTCGCGCCGCGGGAACCGTCTCTTCGACATCGAGAGACCGATCCGCCTCTTCGACGATCGGCTCGACGACGGGATTGAGCAGCTGTCCCCCCTGTCGGATTTCAAGCGTGTCGCCACTGGCGACCGTCTCCGGTACGAGCAGTTCCACGGACTCCAGCGGCACATGCGCCACGACGAATCGAATCGTTTCAGCAACGGATACCCGCGACTGGTCGATGTCGATCTGGGAACGGATCGAGGCGTCGATCCGCCGCTCGAGGAATCGCCGCTGGGCCTTGAATACCGCGTCCGCGGAGTCGAGCCGGTAGGCGAGGGCGAACCGATCGACGTCGGACCGTAGCGGGATCGATGCCACCTGTCGCACGAGGCCCCGGAGCCCGTCGGCGTCGGGCACCAGTTCGATGTCGCTGTCGCTGGAGACGAGCACGGCGGCAGGGCCGACGAGGCTCGCTTCCGGCGCGGGGAACGTCCAGGTCACCCGGTCGGAACCACGGTCGATCGACCGACTACACCGGATATCGATCACCGCGTCCGCGGCGAGCGGATGCTGAAAGGGAATCACGATGCGGCCGCTGTCGGACGTGACGGCCGTTGCATCGACCAGCCCGATCGGGCCCACGTCATCGACCTCCCAGCCCTCGAGGCCGATCACGAGTCGCGACACTGGAGCCCCGCGGACACCGACCCTCAGCCGGGCGTCGAGTGCGATCCGAGTCGCCCCGACGTCGTAGCGATACTCCGGCTCGATGACGACCCGGCTGCCGCGGGCCCGAACCCGCAACGGCAACGCCGCAGGCTGGGCGTCGTAGGCGAATGCCGCCACGAAACCGGGCCGACGGGCGGCCAGCGGCGGATCGATTCGTCGATTCGCGCCGAGATCGGCCCATTCAACCTGCCACTCGCCATCGATGACGATGCTCATCCTGCCGCGCTGCCGCCACTGTGGGATGTCGGACACAGCAAAGCCGAGGGGATCGAACGTCGTCCGGCCCGATGCATCGACCGCCTGCTCGCATTCGATGTCCACGACTGCCCGGCCATTCGGGTCGCGATCGATCAGCACGACCGCGAGCGGCGCCTCGGCCGTGCCCGCACGCCGCACGAGCGTGGACGGATCACGGATACGGCCGAGCGTCGCACGGGCCGGAAGGGCGATCGTGACGGTGTCCACGGAGGCGGGCAGGTTGTCGAACCGCAGCGTGGCGTCGATGTGGGCTGTCGTACCGTCGATCCTCACGATGCTTTCCACCATCGTTTCCGGAACGGCATCGGCCGGGACGGCCTCGGCTCCACGGTCGCCGATCCGCACCTCCACGGGGCCTGACACTCCCACGACCGTGACGACGCTCCCGCTCCCCGATGCGTCATCACCGCGGAGCGGTTCGACGAGTGGCGGCGTCGAGGACGGGCGCACGGTGACGATCGGATCGGCGCGGAAGGTACGCACGTCGATTCGCGACGCGGTCGCAGCGGGTACGACGAACGTGAGCGTGTCGGACACCGACGACGACTCCACCGGAATGCCTGCCTGCAGCGTCACCACGTGCCGCACGTCGGCCCCCTCGACGGCCGCGTTGAACCAGAGCCGCACGGTGCCGCGGTCGCGGCCGGCGGAATCGGACGCGAAGATCATCTCACCCGGGCCGTCGTGAACCGGTGCCGACGCGATCAGCAATCCCTTCAGGTCGAGCGGCACGCTCACCCATCCCGACCTGACCTGACGCACCGTGATCCGCACGTCGGCCTCACAAAACCGTTGCGGTGCCACCGCGGCGCCCTTCGTCGCGGGAATCGTGGCGATGATCGCGACCGCTTCCAGCACGGCCGCCGGGGGCTCGGGCTGGGCCGGAACACCCTCCCTCAGCTTGAGCAGTTCGATGAAGTCGCGGTAGCGAAACCCCGGAACGGGAACCAGCCGTCCAGCGTCGTCATGCAGGTAATAGAGTTCCGGGCCCGCTTCGGTCACGCCGGGCGTTCGCGGGTCGGGAGCCGTCTGGGCACCCGCCATTCCGGCAACGAGAGTCCACACGGCGGCCGCCTGCAAAAGACGGTTGAAAAGGCCGTGTATCGACACTGTCATCCATCGGCGGCACATGGCCGACCTTGCCGGTTACGAAAGAGAGGAGGCCTCGAGGCCCGATTGCCTGAAGCCTAGCACGCCCCCCGAAACCAGGCGATTTTTCACACCGACACAACCGTTTTAACCGGCACGCACGGCTTCCGGCCCGAGCAGCCCCCGGAGAACGGACAACAGGCCTGTGTGGCCAGCCACGATGAAGGCTGGATGATCGAGCCGGGTGGCAGACGCCTCGGATTCGCCTTCGAAGGGACCGATCGCGGCCCCCGCTTCGCGGGCGATGAGCAGCCCTGCCGCCACATCCCAACAGGCAATCCGTCGCACCCAGAAGGCGTCGAGCCGGCCACAGGCCACGTACGCCAGATTGATCGCCGTCGAACCGGTGCGCCGCACCGAATGAACATGTGGTACGACGGCCAGAAAATCAGCGACCGATTGCGCGTCGGACGTGACATGCGGCGGGAAACTCACCGCCACCAGTGCCGCGGCAGGATCGGCCTCCGGGCGAGCCTTGATCGTCGCTCCGTTGCACCGCGCCCCGCCTCCCCGCCGGGCGGTGAAGCACTCGTCGAGCATCGGGTCGTAAATCGCGCCGACAAGCAGCTCATCGCCCTGTGCCAGCGCCACCGACACGCAGTACGCAGGAAACCCGTGCACATAGTTGCTCGTGCCATCGAGTGGATCGACGATCCATCGGGGACGGGTGCCATCCACGGCCGCCCGGTGGCCGTCGATCGTTTCTTCGCCGACAAAGCCATGTTCGGGGAAGGCTCCAAGCACGATCCGCCTGATCTCTTCCTGCGAGGCGAGATCGGCCTCGGTGACGAGGTCGCGAGGTCCCTTCACCGACGCCGTGAATCGTCCCCGCCAGTCGGCGAGCACGCGTCCACCCGCCCGTGCCGCCGCCTCGCAGACGGCGAGCGGATCGAGGGCGGCCCCGAGTGACGGGTTCGACAGGTCTGCATCGGACGATGGCATATGGGACTCCACGGGCTCGGGCGACGGACTTCCCTTCCACGATAGACTGGGAGCGTCACGTTTGGCGACTGGAACCATCTCATGCATGCACCGACTGTTTCCTCCTCTCGCGTCATGTCCCTCGACGCGGGCCCGATCGCCGACCTGTCCCACGGCCTGTCGGCCCACGTCGATCCCGACGAACCGCAGACGGGGATCGTCTGCGGCAACGATCGGCTTCTGGGGCTCGATCTTCGATCACCCTGTCAGGCGAGCGACCTGTGGGTTCGCGGCGGCGACATCGTGGCATCGTATGAGCCGAATGATCCCCGTCTTCTGAGGGCGACCGCGCTGTGGCGCCGGCGCCGCTGCGATGGCATCGCCGCCTGGGAGGTGATCGCCTCGGCGACGACCGGCCGAGAACACAGCGACGCCAGCCTTTCGGTGACCAGCGACGTCGCGGCGGCCGCGATCCTGTGGGGGATCGCAGATGGCACGCGACTGCAGTGGCACTCTGCGGCCCCGACGACCAGCCCGGCCTGTGTTCTCCTGCGGCGGGAGGGAAGAGAAAGCGTGCTTGTGGCCGGCCATGCCGGCGACGCCCGCCGCATGCTCGTCCGGCCATACGACGGTAGGGCGCGGGTCGAGTGCTGGCTCTTTTCGGCCGCAGCCGAAAAGGGCGTTCTTTTCCGAGGCCGCGTGATGGCGGCGGTCGGCCCTGCCGCGGGAGATACGCTCTGGGCAGAGCGAGCCTGGAGCGATTTTGCGGCGTCGCCACCCATGCTGACCACATAACGCCGTCGAAATTGACGTGGCGGCAAATGGCGAATCGCCGTTACAGTGCCCCCATCTTTCCTGGATTCGCCGCCACGGACCGGCGCTGGATCGCCTCGACGGGGCCTCGTTCCCTTCGTGTGCGACTGCGTCGCAGCACAGGAGCAAACCCGTGTCTGATTTCGTTTTCGTGTTCGACCCGGCGCTCGACAGGCCCATTCCCGTTCCCGACGCGGCACCGGCGCCGGTGGCGGCGGCGATTGCGGCGGCCCCCATCGAGTCGCTGCGGATCGCCGTTGCAACCGCTCGCGAAACACGGGCGGCGGCGCTCGTGCTGTTCGGCCGCGTGCTCGATCCGCACCGGGCGAGCCCCGCGCAGGCCGCCGTGCTGCGATCCCTCATCGCGGAATGCGCGTCCGACGGCTGCCACACCGTGTGGGTCACCGACGACACCGCCGGCTGCGATGACATCTCCCGGATGCTCGGAGAGCCTCGCGGCCTGCTGTTCGCCACGCCCTTTGCGCCGGTCCATCTCGACATCCGTGGCACGCCGGTCGAGATTCTCTGTGGCCGGGGTGACGCGATGGCGACGGCCTCCGCCATCGCCTCGCAGCCGCAGTCGGCCGGCGGCGATCCCATCACTCGGCGGTTGATCATCGATTGGGACACATCGCTGTGGTCATCCGAACGGTGGGACGACACGGCCGGCAGTTCGCCGCGAGCCCTCGCCGGCTGGCTCCAGCCGGGATGCCACTGCGTGTGGGGCTCACGTCGTTCGCTCTCCCTCCCGGCCGGCATCCGCCACGTCGCACCGCTGCAGCCACGCTCCGCCCACGAGCCCATGGCCGGCGGATGCAGCGTGCTTTCCCTCACCGACTTCGACGATGCGGCCGTGGACGAACCGGCAGCCGGCACGGGCCGCTGGCGCACGGTGCCGACGCAGCGGGTGTCCTGGAAAACGCTCGCCGTCGAATCGGCCGCCGGTGGCGACGAGGAATTGGCGACCGTCATCTGGTCGGCGCTCGAGTCGTTGCCCGCGGACCCGCGGAAACCGATGCAGATCGTTCGATGCTGCGTCGAGTGTGGCACGAGCGTCGCCCGCCGTGTGCGCGTGGCGGAGATCGCGGCCGAGACGCTGGCCCGTGTCCGTGACCTCCTCGATCAGAAGGCACCGCACACCTGGTGCGAGGCGGTGGTCGCCGCCACCGGCGAGTCGCTGGCCCCGCTGGGCCATGCGCGATCGGGAGGGAGACCGGGCGCCACCACGTCGTTCTCGTCGGCACTCGCCGACATCGTCGTCGGCATCGAACTCGGTCGGCCTGCAGACGGACTCCCCGATGCACTGGCGATGCCGGCCGACATGGCCCGCGAAGCGGGCTGGCTGGCTTTGGAATTGATCGAGTCGGCCTGACTGCCCGCGGCCCCACGAAAGGATTGAGAGGATCGAATGTTCATCGAACGGATCGATGTCGAACGCTTCGGGGCTCTGCGTGATGTCACGATCGACGGGCTCGGCCCCGGCGTGCAGGTGCTTCATGGCACGAATGAAACCGGCAAGACCTCGCTGCTCGAATTCGTCCGTGCCGTCTTCTTCGGATTCGAGGGGCTGTTTCGCCGCGGCGTGCTCGAACCGCAGCTGCCATGTGCCGGCCGGCTCGTCGTCGTGAGCGGTCCCGAAGCCCGACGAATCTCGATCGAGCGACGGCACGAAGGGCCGCAGATCGCGTCGCTCACGAAGGCCAGTTACGAGGACGGAATCATCGGCCTTGGCGGCGACACGGGCGATCTCGTCGATATCGTCGATCTCGCCCCGCGCCCCGAGCAGGGCGGCCGCCCCTACCTGCAGGATCTCGTCGGCGAGATCGACGAGACGTCCTTCACCAACGTGATGGCATTCGGCTTGGATGAACTGCACGAGCTTCGCACGCTCGACCCCGAGGGCTGCGGAAGCCGTCTCTACGAACTGGCCGCCGGACTCGACCGGTCGAAGGTCAGTCGCGTGCTCACGCATCTGCGGAACGCCCTCTCGCGGCTCGATTCCGACGATCCGGCGACGTCGCCGATCGAGTCGCTTCGGCGTCGCCGACGAGACGTGCTCGAGCGGCTCGCCGGCCTCAGGTCGCCCGCGATCGCCGCCGGAGGACTGGCGGCAGAAAAGGCCCGGATCGACTCCGAGATCGCCTCGCTCGAGGCGGCGGTCGAACGATCGGAGGCGGCGGAGGAGGTGATCCGTCGCGTGCTTCCGCTCGAGCCGCTGCACGCCGAGATGCACGCCGCCGCAGCTCGCGTGGCGGCGCTCGAGGGCACCGCGCTTGTGCATCCCGACCTCGATGGCTGGAAACGGGCCGTGAAGCGACGCGATCGGCTCGCCCGCGAGGCGACCCGTCGCAAGAAGATCCGCTCCCGCCGGGCCCGCCTGCTGGCGGCGGTGGCAGCCGAGTCGGCGGTCTGGAAGAAACGATCGGCCGTCGCGGCACTGGTGGAGGAGGAGCCTCGGATCGAGCGGCTGGCCGCCGACGTGGCCCGCGCCGAGTCGCATGCGAAGCTCGCGGCCCGACGATTCGGCGAACAGATCGGCATGGCAGGCCTGGCCCGACTGATCGCGGTCGATGCGGCGGGTGAAGCCTCCACCGACCTGCTGCTCCCGGAGGGATTCGCGCTGTCGTTCGCGCCGTTGCGGGCCCGGGCCCGGGCCTGGAGCAGGGCCTCCCGCGAGGTGAGAGCGGCCAAGCGACGAGTGGTCGAGGCCTCGTCGGAGCTGAAAAACACCCGCGGTGCCGTCACGGGCGCGGGCACGCGCCTTGGCGGCATGACGATCGCGGAAGCCATCGAGGATGCGAGCGGCAAGGCGACGACGATCCGCAACCGGATCGCCACCGGGGCCCGCGTCGCGGAGCTCGACGCATCGCTGGCCGCGATGGAGCGCGACGTGGCCCAGAGTGTCGAGGGGCAACTGCTCCCGCTGGGATGGCTGATCGCCCTCGGGGCGGTGTTCGTCGTCGGGGCGGGAATGCTCCTCTCGGGTCTGCTCCTGCCGGCGAGTGTCACCGGTTCGCTCGCCTATGCGATCGCGGCGCTGGGGCTCGCCGGAACCGGGCTCGCCTCGGTCACGACATGGTCGCTCGATCGCGCCGCATCGACGCGGCTGGAAGCCGCGAGGCAGCAGTACGACATGGTGCGTTCCCAGCGGGAAGAGGCCGTGGGCCAGCTCGCACAGCTCGACGCACGGATCCCGGCCGACGCGACCCATTCCCTGGAGCGTCGGCTCGCGGCCGCCGAGGCGGAGGTGGAACGGCTCGAGGCGCTCGCCGGCCGGGAGGGCTCGGTCCACGTCCTCTCCGATCGGCTCACCGTCGCCAAGCAGGAGTTGAAGCGGGCCGTCGCGGCACGGAAGTCGGCGAAGCTCCGCTGGCAGCGGTCGCTCGAGCACCGTGGACTTCCGGCCACGCTGTCGCCCCGCGACGTCCGGATGATCGAGATGCACCGCCAGTCGCTTTTGGCTCTCGACGACGACCGCCGACGCCTTTCGGAGGAGGCGAGGCAGAAGCGCGAGGAATTGGCCGCATGGGCGCACCGCATCGACCAGACGATGGTCGAGTGCGACCTCGTGCCCGAGGGCACGCCGATCGACCACCTCCGCCAGTTGCGGGAACGGCTCGAGGCCGATGGCCGTGCCATCCGCCAACGGTCCGAGGCGGCCCGCCGGCTGGAGCGGGCGCGGTCACGACATCGCAGGGCGATCAAGGCTGTGAAGCACGCCGACCGTGGGATCGCGGCCTTCTATGGCCGCTGGGATGTGGCCACGGAGCAGGAGTTCCTGGCCAAGGTCGATCGGCGGCCGCTTTTCCGGAAAGCTCGCAGCGAGGCCGAGGCCGCCCAGGCGGCCTGGGTCGAGGCCCGTCGCTCGGTGACCGAGCCAGCCGACCTCGAGCACTGGCTCGCAGAGACGTCGCTCACGCTCGAGAAACGGCTGGCCGATGCCCGCGACGCGACGGATCGGCTCCGTGAATCGCTCATCACGGCGGAGGATCGCCGTGGGCTGGTGGCGAAGCGTTTGGAGGCCGCGGCTCGCGACCGATCGACCGAACCGCTCCAGACCGAACTGGCTTCGATCGAGCAGGAGCTCGCCCTGCAGCTCGACCGACGTCGGCTCCTCGAGAGGGCCGGGCTGTTGCTGGAAGAGACGCGGGCTGCCGTCGCCCGTGACCACCAGCCACCTGCGCTTCGCGACGCCTCCCACTGGCTCGCCAGGCTCACGGATGGCCGCTACACGAGGATCACCACGACCATCGACGAGGCCCGCCTCGAGGTGCATGAGCGGGATGGAACCGTCTGGCTCCCGGAGCGTCTCAGCCGCGGCACCCGGGAGCAGGTGTTTCTCGCGTTGCGTCTGGCGCTCGTGCGCGACCTGCAACGGCATGGGGTGATGCTGCCCCTGGTGATGGACGACGCGCTGGTCAATTTCGACGACGATCGCGCCCGCGCGGCGGCCCGCGTGCTGATGGAGTTCGTGGCCGATCAGCCGCGCGAGCGGCAGATGCTGGCCCTCACCTGTCATGCCCATGTCGCGGCGATCTTCGCCTCGGCCGGCGCCACCGTGCGATCCATGAGCGGTCCCCGGTTCGCAGATATCGCGGCCCCCGTCACCATGCCCGTTCCGGCTCCCGAGCGACCGGTCGTGCACACGACTATCCGGACGGATCCGCCAGCGCCACGGACAGATCCGACGAGGCACGTTGCGATCGTGGCGGAGACGTCGGGCGATCCGTGGCCTGCAGAGCAGTTCTTCTTCGGCGATCCCGCATCGTCGTCGGACGCACCGGCCGAAACCCCACGTCGGTCACCACGCCGTCGGAAGAAGTAGTGCGCTACACCGCTGCCTGATGAATGTCGCGGATGTAGCGGGCCCGCATCGTGGCCAGCAGCATCCCGAGGTAGCCGTTGGCTCCGAGGGAGAGGAATAGCGCGATCAGGCTGCCGATCAAGAACGGCCACGGACGATCTGATTTCGTCGTTCCTGTCTCGATCGCGGCAAGCGGTGCCGTCGTTGCCGCCGGCACGATCCGCGGCCGTTTCGAGGCGTCGAGCACGGCACGCTCGACGGCCGGCGGCCAGGCGTCGGCCACGTAGATCTTCACCCGGCGCACGTTCCGTGAATCGGCCGGAACGTCACTGGTGAAGGTATACGGCGACGCATTGCGGACGAGGTCGGGCTCGACGCGAACCAGGTAGTCGCCGGCTCCATCCTCGGTCGGCACGTAGGCGGCCTCGATGCCCGCCATCAAGAGCGAGGCGATCGCGATGAACGTTTCGACCATTGGGCTGAACTCCTGAAGGGGGCCGGATCCAACGTCAGGATTTCACACTCCCGACCCCCGGTCGTGCAACTCCCGCCCCGGAACCGGGCGCGGTTCCCGGGGCCTGCTCGCCCCCGCTGCGCCTGTCGGAGGCCGAAATCGTGTCGAGTTCGATCTGGAGCATGGTGAGGGCTGCCTGGAGGAATGCGACGGCGATCGGACCGACGAAGATTCCGATCGGGCCAAGCGCTGCCACCCCTCCGAGCACGCTCAGGAGGGCGAGGAGCGGGTGGAGCTTGGACTGTCCGTGGAGGACGATCGGCTTGATGATGTTGTCGATCGTCGAAACGACGCACGCACCCCACATGGCCAGACCGAGGGCGGCCCACGTGTTCTTCACGAAGAAGAGCAGATAGAGGCTGGCCGTGCCCCAGACCGCCGCCGCACCGACGAACGGCACCAGGGCGCCGAAGAAGGTCAGCAATGTCAGCAGGAAAACACCCTTCAATCCGACGACCGCGAAGCCGATGCCGGCAAGCGTCGCCTGCGCGATCGCGGCCAGGAGCGTGGAGCTGACCACCGCCCGGCTCACCTCCTCGAACTCCTCGAGCAACTGCCACTGATAGCGTCGGTCGAGCGGCACCAGCCGCATCACGGCATTGAACATCCGCGGGCCATCGGCCAGGAAATAGAAGAACGACACGATCAACACGACCAGGCCGATCACCACCTTGATGAACGCCTTCGACGCGCCGGCGGCGAGCGGACCGATCCAGTCCTCGGCGAGGCTCGTCAGTTCGGCATTCACTGCGTCGGCCGTCAACGAGAGGCCGGTCGATTCGTTGAGCCGTGTGACCATGCCCTCGAGCACGGCCGGATCGAGCCGAAGCCCGTTGGGCGCCTTGAGCATCGTCATCGCCTCGGTGCCCGCCCGCACCACCAGCAGCAAGAGCGGCACGAGCACGATCGAGAGCACGACGAGCGTCGTCAGTCCTGCCGCCACCCAGTCGGGGCACTGGAGCTTCCGCAGCATCCACCGATGCAACGGCCCAAAAATCACGACGAGCATCGCGGCTAAGAGCAGGGGAAGCAGGAAGATCGCCATCACGCGCAGCGACAGCAGCCCAAACACGGCCACCAGTCCGAGCAGAATGCCGAGCGACATCAAACGGGCCATGCGGTCATGTTCCTCACGGTCGCGAAAAATCGGTCCGATCGACCGTCCCCCGAATTGTAACGGGCAGACGCGGGGTTTTGGTATCCTGTCGCCCGCGTCTCGGCCACCTCGATGAGCGACCATTTTCGTCCACCGAATGTCCTCTCCCGCCATCTCGATCGTCGTCCCGGTGCGCAACGAGTCGGGAAATATCCGGCCGCTCGTCGGTGAAATCCGCGATGCACTCGATGCCCGCGGCATCGAGTGGGAGCTTTTCATCGTCGATGACGGATCGACCGACGCCTCCTGGCGCGAGATCGAATCGACCGCGACCGATCGGCGGGTGACGGGCATCCGGCTCGATGGCCCGCGGGGCAAATCGGCCGCACTGGCCGCCGGGTTTCGCCGCTGTCGCGGCGACGCGGTGGCGATGCTCGACGGCGACGGCCAAGACGATCCGGCCGAAATACCCGCGATGCTCGGGCTTCTCGGCCCGCAGGGGCCGACGGGCCATTTCGTCGATCTCGTCAACGGCTGGAAGACGCCTCGGCTCGATCCCTGGCACAAGACATTCCCGTCGCGAGTCTTCAATCTTCTCGTCGGCTGGCTTACCGGACTCACGCTCCACGACCACAACTGCGGATTGAAAGTGATGCGGCGGGAGGTGGCCACCCGGCTGCGGCTCGCAGATGACCTGCATCGCTTCATCCCGGTGATGGCCGCCGCCGCGGGATTTCGCGTGGTGGAAAAGCCCGTGCATCATCGCCCCCGCACCCGCGGCGTCTCGAAGTATGGAGTCGGCAGGTTCTTCGGAGGCTTGCTCGACCTGCTCCGGGTCGCCACCATCCTCCGCACCGGCGGGCATTTCCATCGGGCGGCGGGGCGAAGCGAGTCGCGCGGTCGCACGCGTCGGGGCGTCTACGCGATCCTCGCCATGCTCGCCCTCGGCGCTGTGCTCGGCCGGATCGGCGCGGTGGCGAGCGTCGATCGGATCGCGCTGGAGCAGCGGATCGTCACCGACGCGATCGCCGCAGCGACCAAGGCGGGCGGCCCCGTCGACGAGCAGGCCATCCGCGCCCGCATCGAGGAGCAGAAGAGGATCGTGCGGCCGTTCCTCTCGGCGAATGACCGAAGCCGATGGCTCGCTGTCCGAGCCATCGTGGAGAAGGGGGCTTTTGCGATCGATGAACTGGTCGCCGAGCCGGGCTGGGATACGATCGACGCCGTCGCACATCCCGACGGCTCAGGCCGGCTCCGGCTCTATTCCAGCAAGCCACCCCTGCTGTCTTTGCTCGCCGCCGGCCCCTACTGGCTGCTCCACCGGACCACCGGCTGGACGCTCGCCGATCACCCGTTCGAGCTTGGCCGCCTCCTTGTCGTCATTGTCGGCCTCGTTCCGTTGGCTGCCATGATTCTCTTCACGAGCCGAATGGTGGAGACGGTCGGCACGACCGACTGGGGGCGGATCTGGTCGGTCGCGCTGGCCGCATGCGGCACGCTTCTGACGACGTTCGCGGTCGTGTTCACCAACCACCTTCCGGCTGCCGCCTGCACGGCGGCCAGCGGCTGGCTCGTCCTTCGAATCCACCGGGACGGGCTACGGTCGTGGACCGCCTTTGCAGCAGCCGGCCTCACGGCCGCGTTGGCGGCGGCCTTCGACCTGCCGGCCGCGGCATGGTTGGTGGCGGCGCTGGTCCTTCTTGCGATGAGCGATCTGCGGCGCACGCTCGTGGGTGCTCTTCCGGCGGCCGCCCTCGTCGCGGCTGCGGCCCTCGGGACGAATTATCTTGCCCATGGCCACGTCGCTCCGCCGTATGCACACCGGACTGTCGGAGGCGAACGGGTGCCCATCGCGCCCCCGGGTGCTTCGTGGAATCCAGGCAATTGGTACGACTACGAACTTCCGCTCTCCAACGGAAAGACGCTCGTCAGCTATTGGCGGTCGCCGAAGGGCGTTGATCGCGGGGAAGCATCTGTGCCCACCTATGCCTTGCACGTGCTCATCGGGCACCACGGCATCCTGTCACTGACGCCTGCCTGGCTCCTTGTGATCCCGGGTCTGGCGTCGCTCGCGGGGCGTCGGCACCGCGGCGATCCGTCGATCGCCCGATTCGCGTTGGCGATCGCACTCGTGTCGGTCATCACGATCGGGTTTTACATCCTGCGACCACAGCCCGATCGGAATTACGGTGGCGTTTCGTCGGGTTTCCGGTGGGCGTTCTGGCTGGCCCCATTATGGGTGGCGGCGGTCGTGCCGGCCGTCGATCGACTCGGCCGCGGTGGCCTCGGCCGTGGACTCGCCCTCCTGCTGCTCGGGCTTTCCGTCCTCTCGGTGGCCTACCCGACCTGGAGCCCCTGGACGATGCCGTGGCTGCAGCGTTGGCTCATCCACGGCGGCTGGCTCACGCCGATGTAGCGGAGCCGTCGCCGATCCAACGCCGGATGTCGGGCCACGTCGAAGGAGGCGGCGACTCCAGTTCGATCGCTTGCTTCGTGTCGGGATCGGTGAACCTGATCCGCCATGCATGCAGGGCAATCGGTGCCGCGCGGGCAGCCCCTTCGGGGCCCGTGTGATCGGCCGGCCCTCCGTAGAGCGTGTCGCCGAGGATCGGGAGGGCTCGGGCTGATGCCTGCACCCGCAGTTGATGCATCCGGCCCGTCTCCGGCTCCATCTGGAGGAGCACTGTGTGATGCTCGCCAATCCCCTCGGCGAGGAGTCGCACCCGCGTCGTCGCCGCAGCGGCACCTGGCGTGACCGGTTCGACGATCCGAGCCCGTGGCTGATCGGGAATTTTTTCGAGGGTGTCGTTCCAGACGAGACCATCGGCCCCGGCCTGTCGGAGCGACTCGATCACGTCGGTCGCGGTGGATGATGGCACCGCGAGGGCGAGATAGGTCTTGCCGATCTGCCGTCGGGCGAACTGACGGGAAAGCTGTCGAGCGGCACGGGGCGTCGCGGCGAACAGCATGATGCCTGACACGGCGCGGTCGAGCCGGTGGGGAACGCCGAGATAGTGGCCTGCCGGAAAACGCTCCAGCAGCCACGATTCCACCGAGGCGATTCCCATCGGCGCCTGGGTGGGCAGGCCGCTCGGCTTGCACACACCGAGCACGCCCGATGCCTCGTGGCACAGTTCCGGTTCACTGATCATGCCACCATCATGCCATGGATTGGCGGCAGCCGCCCTCCCTCGAGCAGGCCGTTCGGCTTGGATCATCGAAAAATCACCCATCACAAGGCCCTCCCGAAAAGACCCCTTTCCCGAGGGAGCCACCTCCCTGTATGTTGACTTCTGTTCAAGGAATTCTCCTCCACATCATCCCCCCAGACGCAGCCATGCCAACATCCATCGTCGTCATCGACGACCACGAAATCGTCCGCCACGGCCTCGCCAGCCTGTTCAAGGATTCTGCGATTCGCATCGTCGCCGACGCCGCGGACATCGACAGCGGGATGAAGGCGGTTCGAAAGACGAAGCCAGAGGTCGTTCTCCTCGACGTCCGCCTGGGCGACGCCGATGGACTCGAGGCGATCAAGCGGATTCGCTCCACATCGACCGCGAGCCGCGTGGTCGTGATCTCGGCGTTCGACAACCCGACCTACATCGCGCGGGCCATCTCGGCCGGCGCCCATGACTATGTCCTCAAGACGGCCAGCCGTGCGGAGATGATCGAGGCGGTCACCAACGCCGCCGCCGGCAAGGAGCCGGCCCGGGCGAGCGAGCTGCGGCGGGTGGCCGGCGCGATGGCGAACAAGTCGGCACTCGTCGAATCCGACGTGCAGCTCACGCCGCGGGAGTCTCAGGTGCTTCGATTGATCACGATGGGGCTGTCGAATCAGGAGATCGCCGACTCGCTGGAGATCAGCGTCGAGACGGTCAAGGAGCACGTGCAGAACCTGCTCCGAAAGATGTCGCTCAACGATCGAACGCAGGCGGCGGTCTGGGCGATCCGCCACGGAGTGGCCTGATTCACCGCGACGCGGACAGTCGCGGGAGGGGTATCCGCGGCGAGGGCTTTCTGCTCTGCTTTCGCGATTCCGTCAGGACGACCCGTTCGTGAAAGGACTCGCCATGCCGGCAGTTGCCGCCCCTTCGCCGAGTTTCGATCCGCCTTGTTCCCCCGCCTCCGAGACGGGCTGGGTGAGCGAGATCCGTCGGGTCATCCGCGAGGCGAAGACCGACTACTTCGCCGTCCGACCCCTGCGATATTGGATCGACTTCTTGGTATCGCTCGTCATCGCCTACCTGTCGGCGACGATCTACCTCATGGCCCCCCTGGGCTCCTGGCAACAACTCGCCGCCTTTCCGCTTGCCGTGTTCTGGCTCTACCGACTCGGATCGCTGATCCATGAGGTATGCCACCTCGGCCATCACGAAATGCGGGTGTTCAAGGTGACCTGGAATCTGCTCGTCGGGGTGATGACGCTGACACCCTCGCCCTTCTTCACGCGGCACCACCGCGACCACCACAGCGCCCGCATGTACGGCACCCCCGAAGACCCCGAATACGTGGCCAACGTCCTCGAGTCGGGCAACTGGCGAAGCGGCCTGCTTTACGCCGCGCACGTCGCGATTTTTCCGGGGCTCGTGTTCGTCCGCTTCCTCCTGGCCCCGCTGACGTTCCTGTCGCCCAGGATCCGCCAGACCGTCCTGGAGCGTGCCAGCTCCATGACCCTCAACACTCGCTACGTGCGGAACGTCACTCCCTTCGACCGGCTCGCGATCACGGCCGTCGAAATTCCCTGTTTTCTCAGGGCTGCTTTCATTCCCGTGAGCGTCGCGGTGGGCATCGCCCCGCCGAGCCGGATCGCGCTGCTCTACATCCTCGCGCTCACGACGGTCGTGATGAACCAAATGCGGCAACTGGCCGATCATCACTTCGATGGCGACGGGGCGCCGGTGTCACTCGAATGTCACGTGCTTGACTCCTGCAACTTCACCGGCCGTGATCCGCTCACCTGGCTCTTCTTTCCGTTCTCGATCCGCTACCACGCTCTGCACCATCTGTTTCCATCGATGCCCTATCACAACCTCAAGCCCGCCCACGAGCATCTGGTGCGGAGCCTGCCGGGCGATTCGCCCTACCTCGGCCTGAATCAGCCGGGTTGGTGGAGCGTCGCCCGCCGAACGGTGTTCGGGGGCGTCTGATCAGCAGGGGCTCGCTCAGAGCGCGACAGACGGCTCGGTTTCGAGGTCGTCTTCCGTCTCGCCTGCCGACGCGAGCGACTTCGGCGGCCAAAAAGCGACGGCCAGAGCGACGGCCGCCGCCAGGGCCATGAAGGTCGGGACGAGGAAAAGCCGTCGGTAGTCGATGCCATCCGCCCCCTTCAGGTTCTCCTGGAGAGGAATGAAGAGCCACTTGGCGGCGAGGTCGCCAAGCCCGAGAACCAGCAGGTTGAAGAGGCTCTGGGCGCTCGACCGCACATCCTTCGGGAAGGCGGCGTCGATGAAGATGTAAAGGGTCGCGAAGAAGAAGGCGTAGCAGACGCCGTGCAGCACCTGCACCGCGATGATCACCGCCTGATTCTGAGGCATCAAGGCGAAGACGGCGAACCGGGCGGCGTGGCCGAGGATGCCGAGGGTCATCGTCGCCTTCCAGCCGAGCCTGGCGAGAACGGCCCCGAGAATCGCCATCGTGGCGATCTCGGCCACCTGCCCGATGCTCATCACTGGCATGATCCACTTTGGCTCGAGGCCGACCGTTCGGCTTCCGAGGAAATCACCCGCCATGACGAAATAACCGTTGTGGATCACGGCATCGACGAACGTCACGAAAAAAAGCACCGCCAGATAGGGCTTTGCGAGGAACCGGGCCGCCTTCATCCAGGCGAATCCCCCTTCGCCGGGCTTCGCCGGCTTCGGCGGCGTATGGGGTAGCACGAGGCTGTAGGCGGCCAGCGCCAACGACAGTCCTCCGGCGATCAGGAAGATCGTGCGACTGGCGGCGACGGCGTCGGCCCCGGTCTTGCCCTCCAGGATGAAGTAGAGCGGCCACGCCACGAGGATCCAGCCGATCGTCCCGCCCATCCGCACGATGCCGAACTCCTTCTGCGCGTCTTTCATGTGGGCGAAGGCGAGCGAATTGGAGACCGAGATCGTGGGCACATAGGAGAGCGAGTGCACGAGCATGAGGCCGAAAAAGGAGGGGAAACTCTTCGCCCAATACATCCCGAGCATCGCCAGGCCTCCGACGAGATGGCTTACCGCCATGAATTTCTCCGCCGCGAAGGTGCGATCGGCAAACTGGCTCGAGAACAGCACCCCCACGATCGACGCGATGGCGAACGCGCTGCCGACCCATGCGATCTGCGAACTCGTGAAGCCGAGGCCACCGTCGGCCACGGTCGCCCCCATGTAGCCCCAGATGAGCGGAAGCCAGGCTCCCCAGATCGCGAACTCGAGCACCATCATCAGCCATAGACGAAACGTCGGGGCGGGTGCTGCGGAATCGGATCGGCTCATGGTTGGCCTCCTGAAGGGATGGTGAGTGGCAGGGGTTTTTCCCGGGTCCCGGCGGTGGGTCAGAACGACTGCCGGACAAAGCCCTCGATGGCCTCGTACTCCGGCAGACCGAGCTTGTCGTACACGCGGGCCGTGTCGCGATTGCGGTCCTCGGCCCGCTGCCAGAACTCGCGAGGATCGGTCGCCCCAGGAAAGAGCGCCCGGTCCTTCTGGCTCTCGTGCTTGAAGATGGCCATCCGCTTCCGCTCGACTTCGTCCGGGGAGAGCGGCACCGCCATCTCGATCTCGTGCGGCTCCCATTCCTGCCAGGCTCCGCGGTAGAGCCAGAGTTGGCACTCCCGCGCCCAGGACCGATCCTTCACCTCGGCAAGGGCCGCGAGAATCGCCCCGAGGCAGACGCGGTGCGTGCCATGGGGATCGGAGAGGTCTCCCGCGGCATAAACCTGGTGAGGCTTTACTCGCTCGAGCAGGTCGATCGTGATCGCCACGTCCTCCGGACCGATCGGCTTCTTGCGCACCCGGCCCGTTTCATAGAACGGCAGGTCGAGAAAGTGGATGTTCTCGGGCTTCACGCCGGAATAGCGGGCTCCCGCCCGAGCCTCGGTGCGACGGATGAGTCCCTTGATCGTCTGCAACTCCGGGATGTCGACGGCACCGGCCGACTTCGTCCTGAGGAACTGCCGGATCTTTTCAGCCACCTCGCTCGTTTTCGGTCCCGTGCCGAAGGCCTTGCAGAACTCCTCGACGAAGTCGACATGGCGGTCGGCCGATTCGTCCCAGACCGCGATGTTGCCGCTCGTCTGATAGGCGACATGCACGTCGTGCCCCTGCTCGCAGAGGCGGATGAAGGTGCCCCCCATGCTGATCACATCGTCGTCGGGATGGGGGCTGAAGACGACGACCCGTTTCGGGAATTCGACGGAGCCGCCGTGCATGCCACGGGATTCAGCCGGCTTCCCGCCGGGCCAGCCCGTGATCGTGTTTTGCATCGCCCGAAAGACCTCGATGTTAATGTCGTAGGCCCGCCCGCGGCATGAAAGCAGATCCTGCAGGCCGTGCTCGTTGTAATCCTCGTCGGTGAGCTTGAGGATCGGTTTGCCCAGCTTGAGCGAGAGCCACATCACGGCCTTCTTCGTGAGATGGGGCGTCCACTCCAGCCCCATCGAATCGAGCGGCCCGACCACCCAAGGCGCCTCGAAGCGTGAGAGCCGTGCCGCTGCGGCCCGATCGAGAACGAACCGCGCATCCGTGTGCTGCTGGAGTGCGCTGGCCGAAACATGGCTGCACGGCGGCTCCTCGACCGCCTTGCGGACGATCGGCGCCTTGTGCTCGCCGAACGCCAACAGCACGACGCGGCGGGCATCGAGGATCGTGCCGACGCCCATCGTGATCGCCTGCCTCGGCACGTTCCACTCGCCGAAGAAATCGCTCGCAGCGTCGCCGCGGGTGACGCTGTCGAGGGTGATCAAACGGGTGCGGCTCTCCAAGGCGCTGCCCGGTTCGTTGAAGCCGATGTGGCCGGTGCGGCCGATGCCGAGTATCTGCATGTCGATGCCGCCGGCCTCACGGATCATCTCCTCGTAGGCCGAGCATGCGGCGGGAATCCTGTCGCGGGAGAGCGTGCCGTCTGGAATGTGGATCGCATCGGGCGGGATGTCGAGGTGATCGAAGAGGTGCTCCCGCATGAAGCGGTGGTAACTCTGGAGCGCCTGGGGCTCCATCGGCCAATACTCGTCGAGGTTGAACGTGACCACCGTCTTGAACGACACTCCCTCCTCGCGGTGCAGGCGGATGAGTTCGTCATAGACGCCGACGGGCGTGCTTCCCGTGGCGAGGCCGAGAACGGTCTTCCTGCCGGCCGCCGCCCGTTCACGAACGAGGTCCGCGATCTCGCGGGCCACCGCCCGGCTGGCATCGCCGGGCTGATCGTAGACCGTCACGGGCAGCCGTTCGACGGTGTGGACATGGGGAAGCGGGCCCCTGTAGATCGGACCGCGAATGCTGGGAGTGACGCTCATCGGTCGCTTCTCCTGGTGACCTCGTTTGGCATGAGACTACCCGACCGCCCTCCCGTCGGGGATAGGCTGTCGCGACAGGGCCGAAAGCCCCGGGTTGCGTCCGATTTGTCGAACTCGATACCCATCGTTCACCATGGTGATTCCGTTCGACGTCGGCCAAGCGTCCGTTCCCGAAGCATTTCTTCAGAGCCCATGACATCCAGCATCGGTCTCGCCCTCTCAGGCGGCGGCTTCCGCGCGACGCTCTATCACCTCGGTGTGATCCGGGCGCTCCGCGACGCATCGGCCCTCGATGCCATCACCGACATCTGCTCCGTCTCCGGCGGGAGCATCGTGGGAGCGCACCTGGTGCTCAACTGGGACCGCTATACCGGCACCGACGAGCAGTTCGCCGAGGCCGCCGCCGAGGTCATCCGCTTCGTACAGTCCGACGTGCGCAACAGGATCGTCCGTCGGCTGCCGCTGCTGTTTCCGATCCGGCTCGCCGCCAAACTGTCGGGATGGCATGCGCCGGGCCTGGCCCCCAACGCGTTCCTCGAGGCCTCGTACCGTCGGTTTCTCTACGGGGATCGCCGGCTCTTCGAACTCCCCGAGAAGCCGGCGCTCCACATCCTTGCCACGAACGTCAGCGACGGCGTGATGGCGGTCTTCAACCGCGAAGGCCTCCATATCCAGAAGCGCAACACCACTGATGCCGATCCCTTCCACCACGTCGCCGGGCAGACGGCGAGCGTGGCCAAGGTGGTGGGGGCATCCTCGGCCTTTCCCGGATTCTTTCCGCCGGTCGAACTGACCGCCGACGATCTCGGCGTGCGGGAAGGGCAGTTCCCCACCGACGCATTCACTGATGGCGGCGTCTTCGACAACCTCGGGACGCGTGCCTTCGTATGGCTCAGGAATTGCTGCGGCCGGGAACACGACCACGTGATCGTGAGCGACGCCGGCAAGCCGTTCCAAATCCTCGGCACCGCGCCGCTCGGGTTCATCGCGCAGTCGATCCGCGCCTCCGACATCCTCTGGGACCGCGTCTGGCAGCTGGAGCGGGAGAATTTCGGCGACCAAAACGGTTTCTTCTTCGCGCCGATCACGCAGATCGTCGATCCCCATGCCGATCCCCATGCCCTCCACCCGGTCGTGCAATCCGAGATCTCCACGATCCGCACCGATCTCGATCGTTTCTCCGATCTGGAGGTCAACGCCCTTGCGGGCCACGGCTACGAGGTCACCCGCGACGTGCAGCAAAGGCTGGGAATGACCGTGGCCGACGGCCTGCCCTGGGAACCGCTGCCCGGGGCCCACTCGCTCCGTGCCGCCACGGCCGAAGCCGTCGAGGGCGCCCATGGCGGCGGCACCGCCCGCACCAACGCCACAAGCGTGGCAGCCCGCCTCGCGCAGGACCTGCGGCGATCGAGCCGACGAAAGGTCTGGTCGTCGCTGCTCGATTGGCGGGACTGGCCTTCGTATGTCTACGTCGCCGCGGCCCTTTTCCTCTTCGTCGCCCTGCCAACACACGTCTACCGGCTCCACCGCCGCGCCGAGATTCTGGCAGGCGTCATCGAGTCGATCGCCAAGGGTGATCCCGACATCCGGCTCGTGCTCGATCTCGTCGAGCGCGACCCGGCGGCGTCATGGAAGCAGGTTCCCATCGCCCCCATGGACACCGCGACGGAGATTGACCACACGGGCATCGACATACTCGCCCTGTCCCGGATTCTCGATCTGCGGCCGGCGTGGCGGGGCCGCCACGAGGCGCCGACGAGCCGGATCCATGTTCGCGACCGGATCACGATCCGGGTGCGCGACGAGTCGGCGCGGTCCAGGCCATTCGTGCTGCGAACGACCCTGCCGATCGAGGAGGTCAGTTTCCGGCATCCGTCCGGCCAGCCGCCGCTGACCATTCATCCGGTGCCGGCAGCCAGCGGCGCGACGTCGTCCGTGCCGCGGTACGAGTTCCGCTACGATCTGACCGGCGTGCCGGTGGACACACCCGTCACGATCGAGATCGGTGCGATCATTCGCTACCGGGAACTTTCAGACCAGCACCTGAAGATCACGCTGGAATACCCGATCGACCTGTTCACGGTCTGGATGCTCTTTCCCGAGGACCATCCCTACCGAACGTACCAGCTGCTTCGCTACCCGGGCGGCGGATCGACCGCAGCCGAACCGATGGTCAGCCGCTACACGATCGATCATCCCTACGGCCAGTTGATCGGCTGGTCGCTGATCAACCCGGAAATGCGGACCGTCTACGAGTGCCGCTGGACGTCGGACTGACGCTCTGGAGCGTCGATGCAAGCCCCGACGCGAAAGAAGTGCCCCGTCTTGGACTCGAACCAAGAACCCTCTGATTAAGAGTCAGATGCTCTGACCAATTGAGCTAACGGGGCCACACCCTCAATTTTCTACCCGCGCCTGGAGCGGTCGGCAAGGGGCGTGCGTTGAGGGTTTCCGCCGCACTCGCTACATTTCCGCACTCGCACGACTCGCTCGGAACAGTTTTCGACCCACGCGGAGAATTCGACTCATGGCCAGGTTCGCCGGGATGAAGGGGCTGGTGCTCGGTGTCGCCAACGATCACTCGATCGCCTGGGCCATCGCCAAGGAGATCCTCAACGAAGGGGGCCAGATCGGCTTCTCGCACCTTCCCGACAAACCCGACGACGAGCGGCAGCGGAATCGTCGCCGCGTGGCCCAGCTCACCGACCCGGAGCCCAATGCCAAATTCCTCGTTCCGATGGATGTCTCGAGCGACGACCAGATCGCATCCGTAATCACCCGCGCCCGCGACGAGTTCGGCTCGATCGACTTTCTCGTCCACTCGATCGCCTACGCTCCGATGGAGGATCTCAAGGGAGAGACGACCAACTGCAGCCGCGAGGGATTCCGGATCGCAATGGAGACGAGCGCCTACAGCCTCCTGGCCGTCGGCCGGCTCGCCCGCCACATCCTCGCCAAGGACGCCTCGATCCTCACGCTCACCTACTACGGCGGCGAGAAGGTCGTGCCCGGATACAACATCATGGGCGTCTGCAAGGCCACGCTCGATACATGCGTGAAGTACATGGCCTTCGATCTCGGCCCCGCCGGCGTGCGGGTCAATGCGATCAGCGCCGGACCGCTTCGGACGCTCGCCGGCCGCGGAGCGGGCGTGGAGGAGATGCTCGGCATGTACGAGCACATGTCTCCCATGGGCCGCAACATCACCCACGAGGAGGTCGGCAAGGCGGGCGCATTCCTGCTCTCCCGCGAATCGCTCGGCATTACCGGCGAGATCATGCATGTCGATGCCGGCTACAACATCATGGGATCGCCCGGCCGACTGCTCGACCTGATGCCCCGCCCCGCCGGGTAGATGGCCGTGGTCTCTCGTACCCAGATCGCCGTTGCCGTCGTGGTCGATGGCGACAGCGTGCTCGTCGGTCGTCGAAGTGATTCGGCGAGGGACGCCCCGGGGTTGCATGAGTTCCCGGGCGGCAAGGTGGAACCCGGCGAAATGCCCGAATCGGCGGCGGTTCGGGAATGCCTCGAGGAGGTCGGCCTCGCCATCCGGATTCGCAGGCGGCTCGACGCCGTCCGTGCCGAATCGACCGCCGGTCCGATCGACGTGCTCTTTTTCGTCGCCGAGCCGATCGATCGCAACGGCACGCCCAAGTCGCCCTTCGAATGGCGGCGCGTGGGCTCCCTGGAGCCGCATGCCTTCCCGCCGGCCAATGCGGGCGTCCTCGGCTGGCTCCTGCGGCATCACGGCGGATCGTAGCCGCCGGGATGCCATGGATGGCACCGCCCGATCCGCCTGATCCCCATCCAGGCGCCGCGGATCGCGCCATGTTTTTCCACGGCCTCCCGGAAATACCTGCTGCACGTCGGTCGAAACCGGCACTGGCGACCGATGACGGGAGAAAGCGTGTACTGATAGAGGATCACCACTCCGACGAGGGCCGCAACGGCCCCGCGATCAGCCATGCGGCCAAGCCATCGGATGCCGCCGATGATCGAGACACGGCGCATCACCGCTCCCTGCCCCGCGGGCGAGACGCGGTGCGGCCGGCGAGCTGCACGATCATCCGCTCGGTCCGCCGCGCCCCTTCCTCGCCCTCCTCCGGACGGCCGGACCGCACCACGATGATGTAGTCGTTCCCCGGGCTCAGGTTCCCCTGAACCCGGCGAAACGCCTCGCGGAGCCGCCGCTTCCAACGGTTGCGGATCACGGCATTGCCGATCCGCCGCGAGACGGAAACCCCGAGCCGGGCGGGGCCCTCGGGCGTGTCCCTCGGCGCCGCGTAGAGCACCAGCGGCCCCTGGGCTGCGGTGCAGCGTGCCGAATAGACGCGTGCGAACTCCGTGGGTCGAAGAAGCCGTCTCGCTCGTGGAAAGTGCTCGTCGGCCGTCATCACCACCGCAGCCGCGCCCTCACGCCCTCGGCCGACGCCGCCCCGGCACTCTTCGCGGCCTGCAGGAGCGCCTGGCGGACCGCTTCGTCGCCCCCCTCCGGCAGCATGATCTGCACCTCGGCGATGAGATCTCCCTTCGATCCGTTGCCATGCCGCACGCCCATGCCGGCGGCCCGAAGTTTTTTCCCGCTCGAGGTGCCTGGTGGAATCCGAAGCGCGATCGTGCCCCACGGGGTCGGCAGATCGACCTTCGCCCCCTCGATCGCCTCGGAAAGCGACACCGGCAGCGTCACCTCCAGCGTGTCGCCGCTGCGCCGGAAGACCGGATGCGGATCGACGTTCACCGCGAGCAGCAGGTCGCCGGCAGGGCCTCCTCCGCTCCCCGGAAGCCCCTGGCCCCGCAGCCGCATCCGCGACCCGCTCGGCAGCCCCTGCGGGATCGTCACGCTGATCGTTTCCGCGGTGCCACCCCGATCGACACGGACATCGGTCTTGCCGCCGTCGATGGCCAGCCGAAAGGGAATGGAGATCGAGGCGCTGACATTCTCACCCGGCGCGTGCGCCGGTCGTCTCCGGCCGCGGGGCTGACGGCCGCGACCGAAGAGGTCGCCGAAGCCGCCGCCGAAGAGGCTTTCGAGATCGATCTCGCCGCCTCCCTGAAACGGGCCGCCTCCAGACCAGCCGGCTCCCGGGCCGCCCGCACCGACGCCCTCGAACGAACTGCCGTAGCGGTCGTACATCTCGCGCTTGCTCGAGTCGTTGAGGACGTCGAACGCGGCCTGAACCTGCTTGAACTTCTCCTTCGCCGCCTCGTCGTCCGGATGGAGATCGGGATGGTATTTCCTCGCGAGCTCCCGGTAGGCCTTGCGAATCTCCTCGGCCGAGGCCGTACGGCTCACGCCCAGCGTCTGATAGTGGTCCTCTGCCATCGGGGCCGTCGTTCCTCGGAGTGTGAAAACAGATCAGTCTATTGATCGTCGTGGCGTCGCGAAACGCCACCGACCGCGGTCGCTACAGCGCATCCAGCCTACGTGTATCGCCGGCTCGGGGGCGGCAAAAGTCGCGTCGCGGGGCGAGGATACGCCCCACGCTCCTCGAGCGTTCGCCGACCCCCTCGCCTCCCTTTCTCAGTTTGTCAGATCGTTGGTACAGCTATCCGGAATGCGATCTATCTGGTGCGACGCGATTTGGCGGCACGGCCGCGGGCTGCCGTCATGGCCGTCCGTCGCCGCCCCGGCTGCTTCGACATCTCGTCCGACGTGCCGCCGCTCGGCAGGCCGACCGCGGCCTCGGGCTGACGGGCGGATCGCTCCAGGAACTCGACCTGGCACCGGTGCAGCGGGTCGCCCGACGCGGGCTGCGGCAGGTGAAACACGCCGTCGGCGTGGAGCCGTCGGGCCCGCACGTTGTCGGCGAGGTAGGTCGGCACGATCTCGTCGAGAATCCGCGACCGCAGGTCCGTGGCGAGGATCGGATACATCACCTCGACGCGGCGGAAAAAGTTGCGGGGCATCCAGTCGGCGCTCGAGAGAAAGACCTGGGCATCCTCCCCCGCTCCAAAGACGTAGATCCGGCTGTGCTCGAGGAAGCGATCGACGATGCTCGTCACGCGGATGGTCTCGCTCAAGCCCGGCACTCCGGGCCGCAGGCAGCAGATGCCACGGGCGACGATGTCGATCGGCACGCCGGCCCGGCTGGCCCGGTAGAGCGCCTCGATCACACGATGATCGACCAGCGAATTGAGCTTCACGAAGATCCGGGCGGGACGACCAGCCCGGGCCCACTCGGCCTGCTCGTCGATCAGTTCGATCGTCCTGCGATGAAGGTCGTTTGAGGCGACGATCAGCCTCCGCCAGGCGTGGCCCTGCGAATAGCCGGTGAGGAGATTGAACAAGGCGGAGGCATCCTCGCCGAACGCCTCGTCGGCGGTGAAGAGACCGAGATCGGTGTAGATGGTCGCCGTCGTCGGGTTGTAGTTGCCGGTGCCAAGGTGCACGTACCGCCGCAGCGACTGCCCCTCGTTCCGCACCACGAGCGAAAGCTTGCAGTGCGTCTTCAGGTCGAGGAAACCGAAGACCACGTGCACCCCCGCCCGCTCGAGTTGCCGGGCCCAGCTCACGTTGTTGGCCTCGTCGAACCGAGCCTTCAGCTCGACGAGGGCCGTCACATGCTTCCCCGATTCGGCGGCCGCCATGAGGGCCCGCGAGATCGGCGAATCTCCACTCGTCCGGTAGAGCGTCTGCTTGATCGCCAACACCCGCGGATCGTTGGCCGCCGTGGTCACGAACTCGACCACGGGATCGAACGACTCGTAGGGATGATGCAGGAGGATGTCCTGCCGGGCGATGGCCGTGAAGATGTCTCCCCCGCGGCGATCGAGCGGGGCCGGCACGCTCGGGGCGAAGGGCTTGTCCTTCAGCCGTTCGAAACCGGGCATTTTATAGAGTTCCCAGAGCGCCGTGAGGTCGAGCGGGCCGTCGATCCGGTAGACCTCGCCGTAGCCGTCGTCGCGGCCGTCGTGCAATCCCTCGGCGTCGATGATCATCCCGGCGAGATGTTCGTCGGCCTTGGAGGCGATCTCGATTCGCACAGCCTGGCCACGCTGCCGCGCCTTGATTCGCTCCTCGATGAGCCGGAGCATGTCGTCCGATTCCTGCTCGAGCAGTTCGATGTCGCTGTCGCGGGTGATGCGAAAGGCGGTCCACGACTTCACGGTGAACCCACCGAAGAGTTCGGGGAGCCGGGCGGCGACGATGTCCTCCAGCAGCAGGAACGACGTCTTGCCCGGCTGTGATCCTGGCACCGCCACGATCCGCGGCAGCACCTGCGGCACCTGCACGACGGCGAAGAGCTGGTTCGGCCCGAGGCCTTCGGCATGCTCGAGCATCACGCCAAGATAGAGGCCGCGGTTGTGGTATCGCGGGGAGGGATGGGCAGGGTCGCAGGCCATCGGCGTGAGGATCGGAAGAGCCCGCTCCCTGAAGAATCGCTCGACGTGCGCGAGCTGATCGGCCGAGAGGGCGTCGTACCGGAGCAGCTCGAAGCCCTCCTTCGCCATCGCGGGGCCGATGCTCTCCTTCAGGCAACGGTACTGCCTCGCCACCAAGTCCTGGGTTCGCCGGGCGATCGCCCGCAACTGCTCGATGGCACCCATGCCGTCGGCGGCGTAATCCTGCGGGGCGCTCTCTCCGAAGGCCTGCTCCCGGATCCCCGACACGCGGACCATGAAGAATTCGTCGAGGTTGGAGCTGAAGATGGCGAGGAATTTCATCCGCTCGAGAAGCGGATTCTGCTCGTTCTCGGCCTCCTCGAGCACCCGCTGGTTGAACTCCAGCCAGCTCAATTCCCGATTGATGAAGGCCTCCGGCCCGATCGTCTTCTCGCCCGTGTCTGCCATCGATTCCTCGTTGTCTGAACCCTCCAAGTGTACCCTTGCCTGGATGACACCCCAGACCCCCGGCCCGCTTCTGGCCGCATGCCATGATTTCAGCCACCGGCTGCCCGCATCGCTTACTCCGGGCGGAGCCGGCTGGGCCGCGGGCATGGCCTGCATGCTCGAAGCCTCCGCTCCCAAGCCGGGAAACGTCCATCCCGGCGCCGATTTCCCGGACCTCTCCCATGCGGAACTGATGGCCGCGGCCGTGGTGATCGCGCCGGTCTTCGATGCATCCCACCGCATGCCGCTCGGCGACCTGATCCTCGATGCCGTTCGCCGCTCACGGGCGGTGACACGCTCCAACGCGAACCTCGGCATCATCCTTGCGCTCGCCCCGCTGGCGGCGGTATCCGAGGGCACGTGGCGTGAGTGCCGACGGAGCGACTCGTTCGCGCCTGCATGCGACGACGCCGCGACGGCGATCGCGGGGCTCGGGCCGGTGGGCGCGGCGTCGGTCTGGACGGCGATCGGCCTGGCGTCGCCCGGTGGCATGGATCGCGCGGATCGTCATGACCTCGCCGGCCCTCCCCCCGCCGACATGCTCGACGCGATGCGAATCGCGGCGGAACGTGACCAGATCGCGAGGCTCTGGGCCTGTGGGTATGCCGAGCTGTGCGAGGGGTTGGTCGCCGATCTCGCCGCGGCCTTCGACCGGGGGCTCCCGTGGCGGGGGGCGATCGTCGATGGCTTCCTGCGGCAGATGGCGCGAACGCCCGACTCGCTCATCCAGCGACGGCACGGGCAGGCCGTCGCGGCCGAGGTCTCCCGCCGTGCGGCGGCCGTCCTCACCATGCCCCCCGACGGTCGCCTCGCCGCCGAGGCCGAATTCGACCGGTCGCTCCGCGTTCCCCGCCGGATCAATCCGGGCACCACGGCCGACCTCGTCGCCGCCGCCGTGTACATTCTTCTCAGGAGATTCTGCCATGATCGAACGACAACGCCATGAAGTGCGGATGCGCAAGGCGGTGCATGTCTTCTGCGCCGGACACTTCATCACGCTCACCGACACGCTCTGCGAGCCAGTGCATGGCCACAACTGGCTCGCCGGCGCCGAGGTGGAGGGCACGCCCGACGCCCACGGCATGGTCATCGACTTCATCCTCCTCCGCGACCAGCTTGCGGCGATCACGAGCCGTCTCGACCATCGAATGTTGCTGCCGACCCGCAATCCCCTGCTACGGGTGACGACCGACGAGGTGGCCCCGGGACGGTCGGAGGTGACCGTGCTGTTCGGCGAACGGCGGTGGGTGTTTCCGGAGGATGAGTGCGTCCTCCTGCCGCTGGCCAACACCACCGCGGAGTGGATCGCGACATGGATCGGTGGTGAGCTGCTCCGCGCGATGGCCGACCGCGGCCAGCCCATCCTCGGCACGCTCAGGATCGAGGTGGACGAATGCCTCGGCCAGTCGGCGGTCTGGGAGAGGTCCGTCACGCCTCGGTGACGACGATCTTTCCGGCGGCCTCGAGCGACAGCGAAAGCGATCGCTCGGGCAGGCGCAGACGCATGAGGCCGGATCCATCGGGATTACGTTCCACCTGCCCGACCGTGCCCAGGGTCAGCCCCGACTCGGTCAGGTAGCGAAGGAACTCCGACGATTGGTCGAGCACCCGCGTCAGCCTGAATCTCGCTCCTTCCCCGATGGATGCAAGGGATCGACCTCCCGTCTCCTCGGCCACCTGCATGATCATCGCCTCGCCACGCGGGATCGGATCGCCATGCGGATCGACGTCTGGATGACCGAGAAAGCAGTCGATCCGATCGACGAGCAGGTCGCTCACCGCGTGCTCCATGTGCTCGGCCTCGTCGTGGACCTCGTCCCAGGTCATGTCGAGCGTCTTCAGCAGAAAGAGTTCGATGAGCCGGTGCCGCCGGATCATCCGAAGGGCGAGCATGGTGCCGGCCCGCGTCAGCGAGACACCCCCGTAGGGCTTGTGGGTCGCCAGCCTCGCGGCGTCGAGTGTCTTGAGCATGCTCGTCACGGTGCCGGGAAGCACACCGAGCGCGGCGGCGATCTGGCCGGTGCTCGCCGCGGTGCCATCCTGCGCGGCGCTGATCTGGTAGATCGTCTTGACGTAGTTTTCGACGGTGAGGCTCGGCACGGCGTGGGCGTCCCGGGGGGTGCGGTCCATGCATTCCACGGCCCCGATGGCCGGTCGTTGCCGACCGCGGTGGCCCACTGCATGATGCTTCCACCATACCCTCCTCGGGGAACGCTTCGCATGCTGCTCAACGAATCCGCGGTGACTTCCGCCGAATCCTTGCTCGACGCCCCCGGGCGGCACGGCGTCGAGGTGCATGCCATCGGCGGGGCGCGGGTGATCGATTGCGGCGTGCGGGCACCGGGAGGCCCCGAGGCTGGGCTCGCCATGGCCCGGGCCGCGATGGCCGGACTGGGCGAGGTGCGGCTCGATCCGGCGCCGGCATTCGGCAACGAGTGGGAGGAATGCCCGTGGCCGGTCGTGGCGGTATCGAGCGATGCACCCGTGGCGGCATGCCTCGCCGCGCAATATGCCGGCTGGAAGGTGAGCGAGGGCGATTTCTTCGCGATGGCCAGCGGACCGGTACGGGCTGCGATCGGACGCGAAGCCGTGTTCGACCATATCGGCCACCGCGAACGCCCTTCGCTCGCCGTCGGCCTCCTGGAAACATCGACGCTCCCGCCCCCCGAGGTCTGCCGAAAACTCGCCGCCGACGCCGCCGTGCCGCCGGAGCGGCTCACGCTCCTCGTCGCACGAACCGCGAGCCCCGCGGGCACGCTTCAGGTGATCGCGCGATCGCTGGAGACCGCCCTGCACAAGCTCCACGACCTCCATTTCGATCTGTCCCGGATCCGCCGGGGCCGCGGTCGGGCGCCGCTGGCGCCCGTGCCGAGAAAGGATCTGGTCGCCATCGGCCGCACCAACGACGCGATCCTCTACGGCGGCCATGTGGTGTTGGAAGTGACGGGCGACGACGCAAGCCTCTGCGACATCGGGCCCCGCATGGTGAGCGCGGCGTCGAAGGAATACGGCACCGGCTTTCTGGAACTCTTCGAGCGGGTGGGGCGTGATTTCTACGCGCTCGATCCTGCGCTTTTCGCGCCCGCGATGGTCGATCTGGTGAACCTCGACACCGGCCGGACACACCGTTTCGGCCGGCTCGCCCCCGAGATCGTTGAGGCATCCTTCACGACGCCCAGCGACACCACCGCCGCCGGAGCCCGGGCGTGAGCCTTCGCGTCGCCATCCTGGGGGAGCCGACGGGATGGCACGCCGCCCGACTCGCCTCGGCCTTGGCAGACCGCGGCCACGCCGCCACGATCATTCCCTGGCGGAACCTCACGGCAGCCCTCGACGGCTCGGGCGAATCGGTCGGCCCACTGGAACTGCAAGAGGCCGACCTCGTCGTGGTCCGTGGGATGCCCGGAACTGGCAGGCAGGGCGATCGTCTGGAAGAGGTGATTTTCCGGATGAACCTGCTCGGCAGGCTTGCGAGAAAAACAACCGTCATCAACAGCCCGCGATCGCTGGAAGTCGCGATCGACAAGCATCTCTCGCTCTGCAGGATCGCCGCGGCGGGAGTCCCCGTGCCGCAGACGATCGTCGTTCAGGACATCGCCTCGGCTCGTGAAGGCTGGGAGCGACTCGGCCGCGACTGCCTCCTGAAGCCGCTGTTCGGATCGCGAGGCCGCGGAATCGTGCGGATCAGATCGACAGACGCCTTGGAGGCGGCTGTCGTTCACGCGGGGACACGCGATGCCCTTGGTGGCGTCTTCTACCTGCAGCGGTTCATCGAGCATCCCGGCTGGGACGCTCGGATCCTTCTGGTCGGAGCGCAGGTCTTTGCCATGCGGCGGCGGGCGGCCAAAGGCCAGTGGTGCACCAACATCTCGAGCGGCGGAATAGGCGAGCCATTCGCCCCCCCTGCCGATTGGGTGGATCGGGCCCGGCAGTCGGCAGAGGCGGTTGGAGCCGAGATCGCCGGGATCGACCTGCTCCCAACGGGCGATGGCGGTGCCGTGGTGCTGGAGGTCAACGGCGTGCCGGGTTGGCGGGGGCTGGAGGGGGCCACGGGCGCCGACGTGA
>JBJTDB010000246.1:0-2612 GCA_046092145.1 Planctomycetia bacterium
TTCGGCACGATGGCGGTCATGGTGTCACCATTAAGAGTTAGCCGCCGCCAGCCATTTCCCACGCAAAATCGGGGACGGGAGCGGATTTCGCCCGGATTCCCTTGCTTGCGCAACGGGCTTCCAAGCACGGCTTTTCACGCCCCGAAGAGGAAATCCGCTCCCGTCCCCGATTTTGCGTGGGAAATGGCTGGCGGCGGCTAACTCTTAATGGTGACACCATGACCGCCATCGTGCCGAAGGACCGCCCCGCATGACTGCATCGCATTTCTTGTCGACCGGGATTCTTGCCGGTTTGCTGTTTCTGGCTGCTAATCCAGAGGCTCCCGCGGCCGAGACCCAGCCGCCGGCTGCGGCCGCGCTTGTGACCGCATCGGGGCGACAGGTCTTCTGGCGGGGCGAACAGGTGGGCGTGAGCCTCACCGCGCCGCTGGCCGCGCCGGCCGAGGCTGTCGTTTCACTCGCGCCGGTCGGCCAGACAGGAGCGCCCGTCTATCGCGGGAAGGTCACGCCGGTCGAGGGCGTGGCCCGGCTGCATCTGCTCCTGCCCACCGAGCGGCTTGGCGACGGCAGCTACACCGCGACCGCGCAGATCGGCGACACGAAAGCCGCCGTGACGTTCACCGTGCGGGAAACCACCGTCGCTTCCCCCGGCATGGTGCTCGACGAACTCGGCGTCGCTCCGCAGGCCCGGCAGGTCGGCCAGACGGCGGCGGTCTATTTCATGAACGATCACTTCACCGGCGAGAAAGGACCGGCTGCCGCCGAGGAAAACCGCCGCTTCGATGAACACGCCGATGGCGGGATGCTGCTCTGGTCGCATGACGCGAGCCGGGCGCTCAGTTTCACGCCACCGTTTTCGAGCCCCACCACCGATGGCGAATACAGCCGCCGGCTGGTGCTCGGCAACACCTACCGCATGCGCTATCCGGCCTTCGCCGGCTCGATCTTCGACTACGACCATTACGGGTTTGGCATCGAGAATTACGCGTTCAACGTGCAGTCTGGCTGGTATGGCAGATACCCCTGGTGGACGATGGGGCCGCAGTACCAGCAATACCTCGACGTGCAGCAGCGGGCGCTTGCCGACGGCTTCAAACAGGAGACCGGCCTCGAGCCGTTCACCGCCGCCGACGCGTTGAAGCTGGCTGTGGCCGTCGCATCGCCGGAAGGGATGGGCTACATCGACCAGCCCATGCGCCGCTGGGCCGGGGAGATCGCCGCCCGCAGCCCGGCCTTGGACGCCGCCGCCCTTGCGCAGCTCAAGGAACGCGGCACCGCCTGGTTCGACCAGCTCATGTCGCTCAACGCCCGTCGCTACAACGGGTATCTGACTGCCTTGCGCGGGCTCGACCCCACGCTCGTGCACTCCACCGCCAATACCATCAACCACAGCACGCCGCGCAACGGCAACTACCATCCCGACGCCTACGAGCCGCTCGATTTCCGGTTCGTCGCCGTCTGGGACGACCAGGGTGGCGCGCCCGAACACGTCTACGAAACCGTGCTCGCCGCCACGCTCCTGAACGGCAACCGCCGGCCGGGACAGCCGCTCTGGATCGACACCGTGTTCAACATGCACGGCATGCCCGGCGTCCATTTCCGCAACTCGCTGATGCTGGCCGGCCTGGGCGCGCAGGGCACGGGCTTCTCTTTCGAGATGGGCTCGTCGCTCTCCTATGGCCGCGGCCGCAAGATGCTCGAGGCCAACAGCCCGCAGAGCCAGGAGGCGGCGTTGAGCGGGCGGCTCATGAAGCAGTTTGGCGGCGTGCTCGCAGAGGCGAGCCCGAGCCCGCGGATCGGCCTGCTCTACTCGAAGCGGCAGATCGCCATGACCCCTTATGCGCAGTCCTACACCGACGGCATGTTCAAGATGCTCTACGTCCTCGCGCATGTCGGCCTGCCCACGGTGCTCGTCACCGAGGAGATGCTCGCCGGCGAATCGCCGCTGCCGGAGAGCCTCGACGCCGTGCTTGTGCTTGGTCAGCACGAGGCCATTCCCCCGGCGGCAATGCAGGGGCTCGAAGCCTTCGCCGGCCGCGGCGGTCGCGTGATCGCCGACACCGGCTCCGCCGTGGCCTGGCCCTTCCTCGAACGCTCGGCAGCGCTCGACCTGCCGTTTCGCGATCTCGGCCATCCCTACAACCTGAACGCCGCCTACAACGTCGGCGATAAGACGGTGACCGACCTGCGCTCGCTGTCGGCGACCCGCGGGCCGCAATTGCGGACGCTGTTGCAGGATGCGATCCATCAGTTGCCGCTGGAGGGATCCGATCCAGACGTGGCCGTCTGTACGCTCACCGGCGGCCAGGCGCGGTTCGTCACCGTCGCCAACGACAGCGCGCTCGACCTGAAACAACTCTTCAGCGATGCGTCGAAGCGCGATGGAACCGAGCAACGGTTTATTTCGTATCCGGAGCACGGCCGGCAGGTGACGTCGAGCTGGATGCCGCTCCAGACCACCCTGCGTCTTTCGCCCAGCCTGGGTGCCGACACCGCCATCTACGATCTCTTCACCCGCACGCGGGTGCAGCCCGTGCGCCGGGGCGGCGCGCGGACCGTGGCCTGCGACCTGACCGCCATGCCGGGCCGGATCTATGCCATCTATCCACGGC
>JBJTDB010000247.1:0-1669 GCA_046092145.1 Planctomycetia bacterium
AAGCTCGTCAACGCCGTGATGGATGCGGCCCCCACCTATGGCGATCTCGCGATGAAGCGGCTTTCCGACTCCTGGCCCAAGCTCGAGACAAAGATCATCGACGAATCCGGCTCGTTCGCCGAGCGGATGCAGGAAGTGATCACGAAACGGTCGGAGCAGTCGATGCAGCGGGTGGCATCCAAGCTCTCGAAGGATCTGAAAGAAGACTTTCCATCGATGACGGAAACCCGTGTCGAGGCCCTCGCCAACCGGCTTGCGACCGGACTGCTCGGCGAAGGGGCCGATCTGGCCGAGGAGATGCAGGCGACGATCCAGAAGGAAGAGAAGCGGATCGAGGCCCTCATGGGCAAGCTCCCGATCGATGAATGGGCGAAGATTCCCGAGGACAAGCTGCAGCGGCAGTTCATGCACAACCTGCTCATGATGCTCGATGACATGGTGATGAACGACAAGGAGACCACGAAATGAGCCAGTCCACGACCCTCCCCGCCAGTCTCGTCGCATTCCAGCGGCGGCTCGATGCCACGGTGGCCCAGGCCAATCAGCGGCAACGGTTCACGACGATCGCCGTGGCCGCCCTGCTCGTCGCGGCAGCCGCGTATCTCTGGTATCTCTATTCGACCGTCAGGGAATTCGCCGACGCGCCGACGATCGTCGAACTGGCGGCCGCCCAGATCGATCCGCACCTCCAGGTGGGGGCGGTGCAGCTGGGCGATCAGCTCAGGCTCCAGGCGCCGACCGTGATCGACCATGCCGAGACCCTCGTCATGCAGGCCCCGCCGCAGCTCGCCCGCGAGGCCCAGGACTTCCTGGCGTCTCAATTCGACACGCAGATCGAGGGCCTCGAAAAAGAGGTCTACGGGGCGATCAGCGGGATGCTCGATGAATCATTGGCCCGCGCCAAAAAGGAGGGCATCGACCTCAACGATGCCAAGCAGCTCGACAGCCTCGTCGATGCCGCGGCCCCGATGATGCGGGATCTGCTCAAGGAGAAGATCACCGAGATCTACGATCAGTACCGAGCAGGAGCCGACGGTGTGGGCGCCTACATCGAGAAGCTCACCTCCGGCGGCCCGCTCACCGACGCCGAAAAGCGGCACCGGGAGATCCTCCTTACGGGGCTTGCGATCATCAAAAAGATCGAGGCCGATCCCTCCCGGGCACCGCTGCAAAAGGTGATCGACGGCCGGCTGCCATAATCCGGGCTTTCAGCAGGCCAGAAACGACGTCGCGCGACGTTCGGGGCTGCCGGTGCCCCGTCGCCGGACGTTCGCTTCGGGCCGACCAATCCGCCTTGGGCGGATCGGTGCCCGGCCCTCCGCTCTCTCCGTGTTGGCTGCGCTTTCGCCCTCCGGGCTGCGCTTGCCATCAAGGCCGGCTCTCGGGGCACCGGCAGCCCCGAACCCGACGGCACAACCGGTACGATCTGATTCACTGTATCAGCAGCTGAGGAACTGCCTTTCGTGACAGTGGCGCGCCGGGGCGCGGCAATAGTTGCTCGCCCCCGGAGCCCTTCCCCGATGCGCGGCTTTTTCGTCCGAACCATGATGCTCGGCCTGCTGGTCTGCGGTTTCGCCCTCACCGGCGACGCCGGTTGGATCGTCAGCCGCGGCCAGCAGCTGCTCAACTCCACGACCGTTCCCACCGTGGCCGACCTCTGGGGCCGCGG
>JBJTDB010000248.1:0-36510 GCA_046092145.1 Planctomycetia bacterium
GGCAAGGTGGGCTGCCTCGGCCTCGGCACGGCGGCCGTCGTCGTGATCGACGACCAGACGAGCATCGTGGACGTGATCCACAACTCCTGCCGGTTCTTCGCCCACGAGTCGTGCGGCCAGTGCACGCCCTGCCGCGAGGGCACGAGCTGGTCGCTGCGGATGCTCGAACGGATCAAGGCGGGCAAGGGCCGGCTCAGGGATCTCGACCTGCTCGCCGAAATCGGCAACACGATGGGCATGATGCCGGGCAGCACGATCTGTGGCCTCGCCGACGGCGCCGCCTGGCCGATCAAGAACGCGATCAAGAAGTTCCGCGGCGAGTTCGAAGACTACATCAAGCGGACCAATCCCTCGGGCTGGATGGTGACCGAGCCCGTCCCCGCCCTCCAAATCGTGGAAGCGCATTGATGCCCACCGTCATCGTCGATGGACAAGAGATCGAGATCGGGGCCGACGAGCGGCTCAACTGCATCGAGGCCGCGCGGCGGGCCGGCAAGGAGATCCCGCATTACTGCTGGCATCCCGGGTTGTCGGTCGTGGCGAGCTGCCGGATGTGCCTGATCGAAACCGGCACCCGCGACGCGGCCACCGGCAAAGTCACGATGGTGCCCAAGCTCGTGCCGGGCTGCCAGACGCCCGCCAAGGACGGCACGGTGATCGTGACCGAGAGCCAGCTCGTGAAGGAAAGCCGGGCACGGGTCGAGGAGGCCCTGCTCATCGATCACCCGATCGACTGCCCCATCTGCGACAAGGCGGGCGAATGCCTGCTGCAGGATTACCACTTCGAGCACGGCCAGGCGGAGCGGCGGGCCGATCTCCATCCCTTCACCAGCCGCAAGCGGGACGTGGGGCCCACGGTCACGCTCTTCGTGGACCGCTGCATCATGTGCACGCGGTGCGTGCGATTCACCCGCGAGGTGAGCGGCACATCGGAGTTGATGGTCACGTCCCGTGGTGCCAAGGAGGAGATCGACGTCTTCCCGGGCTATCCGCTCGACAACAAGCTCTCCGGCAACGTCGTGGATCTCTGCCCGGTGGGAGCCCTCGGCGACAAGGACTTTCTCTACCAGCAGCGGGTCTGGTTCCTGAAGCGTGAGGCGAATGTCTGCGGCGGCTGCGCGGCCGGCTGCAGCATCCATACCGAGCACAATCAGGACACCGTCTACCGGCTCAAGCCCCGCGAGAACATGCATGTGAACAAGTGGTGGATCTGCGACGAGGGCCGCTACGGCTGGCACCACCTCCACGATGCATCCCGCATCCTCGAGGCCGGCCGCAGGGCGGCGCACGCATCGCACCATGGCAACGCCGCATCGCACTCCCGCTTTGACGCGGTCGAGTGGGCCGATGTCGTCACGCGGCTCCGCGATGATCTCTCGTCTGCAGGCCGGCTGGCCGTCGCCGTCTCACCGCAGCTGACGGTCGAAGAGGCCTGGATGCTCTGCGCCGTGGCCAGATCGATCGACGCCGATGCCTACCTCGCGCTCGGCTTTGTGCCGATGGGCGGCAACGACGAGACGTTTCCCGGCGGCTTCACGATCCGCGGCGAAAAATGCCCCAATCGAATCGGCGTCGAGAAGGTGCTCGCCCTCTATGGCGCCGGCGACACCACGTGGACCGATCTCGTGGCCCACGTGGCCGCCGGCAAGGCCGACGCAGCCTGGATCACGGCCGGCCATCCGGCGGCATGGATCGACACCGCCGCGGCCGCGTCGTTCGACGGCCTGAAGCAGCTCGTCGTGCAGGATCTCTTCGAGTCGCCGCTCATGCAGCTGGCCACCTGGAAGCTGCCCGCCACCGGCTTTGCGGAGCGAGCCGGCACGTGGGTGAACATCGCCCATCGGGCCCAGAGCTTCGGGCAGGCGATCCGTCCGCCGGCCGGCGTCTGGCCGGAAGGCCGGCTCCTGTGGAACATGCTCGGCCGCCGCGGCCTCTACGACCCCGTCGCCATCCGGCACGAGATCGCCGCCTCGTCGGCATCGTTCGCGGCTTTGGCCGGCGACATGCCCGCCACGGGCATCGACCTCCGCATCCTCCAGCTGGCATCCTCATGAACGCCCTCCTTCCCTCCCTCGCCACGATCGCGGCGCTCGTGAAGATCGGCCTCCTGGTGGGCGGCCTGATGACGGCGGCGGCGTATCTCGTGCTCGTGGAACGCTGGATGGCGGCGTGGGTGCAGGATCGCAAGGGCCCCAACCGGGTCGGCATCCCGCTCACGAAGATCCGCCTCTTCGGACTCGGCCAGCCGCTGGCCGACGGGCTGAAGATCATCCTCAAGGAAGACTTCACGCCCGGGCATGTGGACAAGGTGCTCTACACCGCGGCGCCGCTGGTGATCCTGGCCGCGTCGCTGGCCATCTTCGCCGCGATCCCGTTTGGCAGCGTGCTGCCGCCCCTGGGCATCCCTGGCCTGCCAGACCCGGTGCCATTCCTCGTCGCGCCCGGGCTGGATGTCGGCGTGCTGTGGGTCTTCGCCCTGTCGAGCATCGCCGTCTACGGCGTGCTGCTCGGCGGCTGGGCCAGCAACAATAAATATGGTTTCCTCGGCGGGCTCCGCTCGAGCGCCCAGCTCGTCGCCTACGAGATTCCGCTCGGGCTGGGCCTTCTCGGGGTCGTGCTGGCCGCCGGGTCGCTCAAGCTCGACACCATCATGAACGCCCAGGCCGCCAGCGGCGTCTGGTATGTCTTCGCCCAGCCGCTCGGATTCGTCGTGTTCCTTATCGCCGCGTTCGCCGAGGCGGCCCGCCTGCCGTTCGACCTGCCCGAGGCCGAGCAAGAGCTCGTCGGCGGCTACCACACCGAGTATTCGGGCATCAAGCTGCTCCTCTTCCTCGTGGCCGAATTCCTCCACATGGTCACGGCGGCGTTCCTGATCGTGATCATGTTCTTGGGCGGCTGGCACCTCTGGGGCGTGACCGGATCGGGCGACGAGGTCACCTGGCTTGGAGCGCTCGTGCGGTTCGGAGTGCTCTCCGCGAAGATCCTGGCCGTGATCCTCTTCTTCATGCTCGTCCGCTGGAGCTGGCCGCGGTTCCGGTTCGACCAGCTGATGAATCTCGCCTGGAAGGTGATGCTGCCGCTGGGCCTGGCCAACCTCGTGACCGTGGCGGCGATCGAGGAATTCCGCCCGCAGCTGGTGTCGGCCCTCGGCGCGGGGCCGGCGGGGTGGGCGGCGATCGTGATCCCTTGGGGCGTGTTCCTGATCGGCTGGATCGCCGCCGGCCTCTTCACGCCCTCGGGCACCGACAACCGGCCGATCCGCGCGCACGATCCCTTCGACATCGAGCACGAACTCACCGGAGCATGATCCCCTCATGAAACCGACCGATCCCGCCGTCACGTGGCTGGAAGAAAAGCCGCTCGGGCTTGCCGAACGGCTCTATCTGCCCCTCTTCATGCAGGGACTGACCACGACCGCCAAGCACCTCGTCAGCCCGAAGGTGACCGTCAGCTTTCCCGAACAGCGGCCGACCGTGGGCAATCCGCTCATCTACCGCGGCGTGCACCGGCTCAACCGCGACCAGGAGGGCCGCGTGAAGTGCGTGGCCTGCTTCCTCTGCGCCACCGCCTGCCCTGCCCACTGCATCGACATCGTGGCCACGGAGAGCCCCTGGCCCGACCGCGAGAAATATCCCGAGAGCTTCCAGATCGACGAGCTGCGGTGCATCTTCTGCGGCATGTGCGAGGAGGCCTGCCCCGTCGATGCGATCGAGCTCACGAGCCTGCTCGACCTCACCGGCAAGAGCCGCGAGGAGATGATCTTCGACAAGGAAAAGCTGCTGAGCGTCTACGACATGACGAAGGATGCCGAGCCGATGAAGTCGGCGGCGCTGGGAGGCACGCTGTGATCGCCACCTCCCTCGTGCCGCTCTCGCCGGGTGTGCTCCTCGCCGGTGGCGTGACCGCCGCCGCGGCGAGCCTCTGGCTGCTCCTGCCCCGCGGGCAGTCGGGCCGCCGTGAGCGGAGATCCCGTCTGCTCGGCGGCCTCCTCGGCATGGCGGCCCTGGCGGCGTTCGTCGTCTGCGGACGCCGTCTCGGCGGCGTCGGTGACGAGGCGGTGTTTCTCATCGTCTCGCTCGTGGCCGTCGTCTCGGCGGCGGCGACGGTCGTCTCGCGGTCGCCCGTCTACGCGGCGATCTGGTTCGCCCTTTCGCTCGCCGGCGTGGCGGGCGTGCTGCTGGTGCTCGGGGCGCAGTTCTTGGGCGTGGCCACGATCGTGGTCTACGCCGGCGCGATCCTCGTGATGTTCCTCTTCGTGCTGATGCTCGCCCAGCCGGCGGGCCTCGCCCCCTACGACCGCGTGTCGAACGAGCCGCTTCTGGCGGCCGTGGCGGGCGCCGTCGTCCTCGGCCTGCTCTCGCTCACCATCGGCCGGATGACGGCCGGCGAGCCGGCGGCTGCCGTCGAAACCGCGCCGATCGATGCCCTCCAGGCCGACCACGTGGCCCGGCTCGGGGCCGAACTCTTCGGGCGGCATCTCGTGGCCGTCGAGGCGGCCGGCATCCTCCTGCTGGTGGCGCTCGTCGGATCGATCGCCGTCGTCGCCCGTGGCGAAGAGGCGCGATCCAAGGAAAGGCGGGCCGCCTGATGTCGTCGATGCCGCTGTTGCACAACGCGCTGGTGGTCGGGGCGATCCTCTTCAGCCTCGGACTGGTCGGCATCCTCGCCCGGCGGAACCTGATCGTGATGTTCCTCTCGGCCGAGATGATGCTGCAGGGCATCTCCGTGAGCCTGGTCGCCTGGAGCCGTTTCCACGGCGACTGGGGAGGGCAGGTGCTCGTCATCTTCGTGCTCACCGTGGCGGCCTGCGAGGCGGCGATCGCACTGGTCTTCGTGCTCCAGGCCTTCTCGCGAACCGGACGCCTCGACGTGGCGGCGTGGCAATCGCTCCGTGAGGCGACGCTCGGCCGCGTGGTCGATCACGAACTGCCGGCCGTCGATACGCTGCCGAAGAAATTCCCGACCCTCACCCCCGCCGGCATCCTCCCCGAGTCCGACGAGGACGAGCTCCTCCAACGCGAGCACGTCTGACACCCGCCCATCCTTTGTTCGCCGTCATGCAAGACATCTCCCCAGCCATGCTGCTCGTGCTCGTGCCGTTGCTCCCCCTGGTGGGCTCCATCCTCACGGTGGCGCTCGGCCGCGTGCTCGGGAGTCGGGCCCACCTTCCGGCCGTCGTCTCGATCGCGGCGGCGCTGGCCTGCGCGGTCGCACTCCTGGCCGGCACGGCGCGGCTCGTGGGCGGCGAAGGGATCCATGGCGGCACGGCGCGGCCCGTCGAGATGATCACCACGCTCTGGCAGTGGGCGGCGGTCGATGGCCAGCAGGCCTTCTCGATCCCGGTGGCCCTCCGGCTCGACCCGCTCACCGCCACGATGCTCACGATCATCACGTCGGTCGGCCTGCTCGTGGCGATCTACTCGATCGGCTACATGCACGACGATCCCGGATATCCCCGGTTCTTCGCGCTGGTGGCGGCCTTCGTCTTCTCGATGGCGATGCTCGTGGCGGCCAGCAACTACCTGCTCGTCTACGTCTTCTGGGAGGCGGTCGGCGCGTGCAGCTACCTCCTGATCGGCTTCTGGTTTCGAAAGCCCGAGGCGGCACGGGCCGCCAAGAAGGCGTTTCTCGTCAACCGCGTCGGCGACTTCGGCCTCGCGGTCGCGACGTTCCTCCTCTGGCTGACCTACGGCACACTCGACTTCCACGACACGCTCTCCGCCGACGGCGTGATCATGCCGGGCATCCTCGGGCAGACACGGCTGGCCGACGCCGCCGGCTATGTCGGGGGCGCCGTGGGAACGGCCATCTGCCTGCTCCTGCTCCTGGCCGCCTGCGGCAAGAGCGCGCAGCTTCCGCTGCATGTCTGGCTCCCCGATGCGATGGAAGGCCCGACCCCCGCCAGTTCGCTCATTCATGCCGCCACGATGGTGACCGCAGGCATCTATCTGATAGCGCGGAGCTGCCCGCTCTTCATGGGATGCCCCGGCGCCCTCGCGACCGTGTCGATCGTCGGGGCGACGACGGCGCTGGTCGCCGCGCTCATCGGCACCGTGCAGAACGACCTCAAGCGGGTGCTCGCCTATTCCACGATCAGCCAGCTCGGCTACATGTTCGCAAGCCTCGGCACGGGCACGCTCCTCGGCTTCACGGCCGCGATCTTCCACCTCGTGACGCACGCCTTCTTCAAGGCGCTGCTCTTCATGGGCGCAGGATCGGTCATGCACTCGATGGGGGGCGTGATCGACATGCGGCGGTTCGGCGGTCTCAGGCGGATCATGCCGATCACGGCCGCCACGTTCCTCGTCGGCTCGCTGGCCCTGGCGGGCATCGCCCCGTTCGCCGGATTCTTCAGTAAAGACGAGATCCTCGCGAGCCTTCACTCCCGTGGCTGGCCCGACGCCCACCATGATGGAGATCATGCCGCGGCGGACAGGCCGCCTGTGACGCTGGTCTCCTCCGTCGTGCCGCCGGCTGGCTCGCCCGTCGCGATCGACTCCATCGACACCCCCGCCACCTTCCGCACGCTCTTCTGGATGGCCCTGCTGACGGCCGGGCTCACCGCGTTCTACACCTTCCGCGCCGTCTTCATGACCTTCACCGGCCCGACCCGGGTGCCGGACGAGGCGGGCCACCATGCCCATGAATCGCCGCCGGTGATGACCGGTCCGCTCGTGATCCTCGCCATCGCCTCGGCGGTGAGCGGCTGGCTGCTCTTCAGCACCCACGCGCTTTCCGACTTCCTCGCCGCGACGCCCTCCTTCACGGCGCCGGCCGTCGCCGCGACGGCCGTGAAGCCGGCCTTCCACTGGAACCTCGCGATCCAGGGCACGCTCGCGGCGGCCATCGGCATCGCCATCGCGGCCGTCGGCCATTTCGGCCGCCGCAGCGACGGCCCGCAGATGGAGCGGTTTCTCGGGCCGCTGGAGACGCTCTTCGCGAGAAAGTTCTTCATCGACGAAATCTACACGGCACTCGTGGTCCGTCCGCTGGAGGCGCTCGCCCTGCTCGCGGCGGTGTTCGACCGTCGCGTGATCGACGGGATCGTCGATACGGTCGCCAGGATTCCCCTCGTCGGGGCCGCAGTGGTGCGGCAATTCCAGTCGGGACTCCTCCAACGGTATGCCCTCGCCGGCGTGGTCGGCGTGCTGGCCATCGTCGTCGCCCTCGCGTGGCAGCTTCGCGGCTGACCGTCATCCCCGCCATCCCGATCATCATGAACGGCATCTCTCCATCCGCCCATCTTCTGCTCGTCATCGCCACGCCGCTCGTCGGCGCGGTCGTCGCCTGGCTCATGGGGAGCAGGGGGCGGCACGCCGTGCGGCAGAGCGCCGCCATGACGACGGTGATCACACTCGTGGCGGCAGGGTGGCTGGTGATCCGCTTCCTCGGGCGACCGATCGCGACGTCGGGCGAGCCGTTCGGGCTCGTGGAGTGGCCCTGGGTGGTCGAAGGGATGTTCGACATCAGGCTCTCCCTCGGCCTCGACGGCCTCTCGATCTGGCTCTTCGGCCTCTCGGCCCTCCTCTCGCTCACGGCGGTGCTCGTCAGCTGGGATGCGATCGCCGATCGCCCCGTCGGCTTCTACATGCTGCTGCTGTTGCTCGAGGCCGCGATGCTCGGCGTGTTCGCCGCCCGCGACGTCATCCTCTTTTACGTCTTCTTCGAGTTCACGCTCGTGCCGCTCTTCTTCCTGATCGGCATCTGGGGGCACGATGAGCGGCGGAAGGCGGCGGTGAAGTTCTTCATCTACACCCTCGCCGGCAGCGTGCTCTCGTTTCTGGGGCTGCTGGCGATCGTGCTGTGGCATGCGTCGCAGACCGGCACGATCACCTTCGACATCGCCTCGCTCACCGCCGGCCTGCAGGCCCACCCGCTCCCGATGACGGCCGAAGGGGGCTGGCTCCAGTGGATCGTCTTCCTCGCCCTCTTCGCCGGGTTTGCCGTGAAGGTGCCGATCGTCCCCTTCCACACGTGGCTGCCGCTGGCCCACGTCGAGGCGCCGACCGGCGGCAGCGTCGATCTGGCGGGCGTGCTGCTCAAGATCGGCATCTACGGCTTCCTCCGCTTCTCGCTGCCGATGCTGCCCGAGGCGAGCGCCGCGGCCGCCCCGTGGCTGGTGGGCCTGGGCGTGTTCGGAATCCTCTACGGGGCGCTCGTCGCCCTCGTGCAGACCGACCTCAAGCGACTGGTCGCCTACTCCTCGGTGAGCCACATGGGCTACATCGTGCTGGGGCTCTTCGCCCTCGAGCCGGTCGCCGTCGAAGGGGCGAATCTGCAGCTCATCAACCACGGGCTGTCGTCGGCCGGCCTCTTCGCGCTGGTCGGCATGATCTACGAGCGGTTTCACACGCGGAACATCGCCAGCCTCGGTGGCATCGCCGCCAAGGCTCCCTGGCTGACGGTGCTCTTCATGCTCTTCACGTTTTCGAGTATCGGGCTCCCCGGCCTCAATGGTTTCGTGGGCGAGTTCATGATCCTCGCCGGATCGTTCCAGCGGGCCTGGACGGGAGTCGCCGGGCCGCTTGCGAAGCCCTACCTGATCCTGTCGGTGTCGGCGGTGGTGGGCGTCGTCCTCGGCGCCTGGTACATGCTCTGGGCGGTGGAGCGGGTCTTCTTCGGGCCGTCGCGCGAGCCGCCCCGAACCGGCGGCCACGGGCACACCAACCAGGATCATCACGGCGACCATCACCATCATGGCGGCCACGGCGGCCATGAGGATGCCGACCGATGCGATCTTCGCTGGCACGAGGCGGCCGCGCTCCTGCCGCTTGTGCTCTTCGTGATCTGGATCGGTGTCGCCCCGCAGGAAGGCCTGCGGCCGTCGGCGGCGGCGATCGAACAGAGCAGCCGGGCCGCCCGCGAGGCATTCGATCAGCGGATCGACGCGGTTCCGCGACCGACCGCGCCCCGTCACCAGGTCGCCATCGCCGACCCCGCCGCTCCCCGGGACTGAAGCCTCATGACGACATCCCTCGACACATTCACGCTCCTCGCCCCCGAATTGGCCCTGCTGGCCGCCGCGCTCGTCGCCCTCCTCGGGGCGGCATTCGCCGGTCTGCGGAGCGGCTGGCTGGTGGCGATCCTCGGCATCGCCGCCGCGATGGCGCTGGCCGGTGGCGTTCCGGCCTCCGACACGGCGATCACGTCTGGGCCGATCACGCTCGATGGGTTCTCTGGCTCGCTGCGATGGCTGGTGCTCGCCGTCGGCGGCATCCTCGCCCTCGTGCAGTCGGGCGACCTCTTCCGCTCGGCGGTGACGCACGGCAGCGGCCTTTCCCGCGGCGGCACCTGCGAAGAGGCGGGCACGTTCCTGATCCTGCTGGCGGGCCTCTCGCTCGTCGGCGTCGCGAACGATCTTGTCCTGCTCTTCGTCGGCCTCGAACTCGTCTCGATCCCGACCTACATCCTCCTGGCGCTCAAGCGCACCGACGCGGCGGGGCAGGAGGCGAGCCTGAAGTATTTCTTCCTGTCGCTCGTCGCCTCGGCCCTCTTCCTCTACTCGACCGTCTGCTTCTATGGCCTCGGCGGCTCGACCAACCTGCAGGCGATCGGTGGCGCCCTGCGATCGACCGATCCGCGGATCGCGGGCATGGCCACGGTGCTGCTGCCCGTGGCGCTGGGGATGGCGATGGCCGGGGCCGCCTTCCGGCTGGCGGCCGTGCCGATGCACTTCTACGCCCCGGATGTCTATGAGGGAACGAGCCCCGGCAACGCCGCCCTGCTCTCCACGCTCCCCAAGATCGCCGGCATCGTGGTGCTCGCGCGGGTGCTCGGCCTGGCGATCCAGCCGATTGGCGCTCCCGGCGAGATCGGGCCCGCCGCCCAGATCCATCTCTCCTTCCTCTGGCATCTCGCCGCCATCCTCGCCGCCATCACGATGACCGTCGGCAACGTGATGGCGCTGGTGCAGAACAACCTGCGACGGCTCCTGGCCTGCTCGTCGATCGCCCATGCCGGCTACCTGCTGGTGGGCATCGCGGCCGCGGCGGCCGCGGCCGGAACGCGTGCGGAGCGGCCCTTCGATGGCGCCGCCGCCGCCGACACGATGTGGACGATGGGCCTCGGCGGCATGTCGGCCACGCTGCTCTATGTTGCGACCTATGTCGTGGCGACGGCCGGCGTCTTCGCAGCGATCGCCTACCTCGGCCATGTCTGGCCCGAATGGTCCAGCGGCAGCGGCCCGCGACCGCCGCGCGAGGAGATCGCGGAGGTCGATGATCTCGATGGGCTCTCCTCGACCAACCCCGTGGCGGCGTTCTCGCTTGCCATCTTCCTGCTGTCGCTCGCCGGCATCCCGCCGCTGCCCGGATTCTGGGGCAAGCTCACGCTCGCCACGGCGGCCCTCGAGGTCGATTGGACGAGCCCCGTGACGTTTGGCAGCCGACGCGCCTGGTTCGTCGCGTTGGCGGTGATCCTCGTGCTCAATGCCGCCATCGCCGCGGCCTACTACCTGCGGCTGATCGCCGCGATGTATTTCAAGACGACGAAGAAGGGCGTGCAAACCGATGGCGGCCTCGCGGCAGGCATCGGGATGCTCGTCTGCCTGCTGCTGGTGCTCATCCTGACCGCACGGCCGGGGCGGCTCTTCGCGCCGGCTATTCGTGCCGGCGCGGCGGCCACCAACCTCCTTTCCGCCGGCGGGCCTTCGGCGCCCGTCGCTGACCGCGGGCTCGCCTCCACGGACCATCGTTTTCATGAGCACCATCCCTGACCAGCAGGCCGTTCGGGCCGCCTTGGCCGGCATCGCCGATCCCGAGTCGGGCCGCCCCGTCACGGAGATGGATCAGATCCGCGACGTCGCGTGCGGGCCCGATTCGATCGACGTCTCAATCGGCCTCACCACCCACTCGGCGATCCTCTGGAGCCAGACTCGTGGCCGGGTCGAGGAGCTGCTCCGCACGAAGTTTCCGCAGGTGCCACATGTCCGCGTGACGGTCGTTCCGCATGATCGTCCGCCGACGAAGCTCGGCCAGATCGGCATCGAGGCCAAGAGCGTGATCGCCGTCGGCAGCGGCAAGGGGGGAGTCGGCAAGAGCACGATCGCCACGAGCATCGCGATCGGACTGGCCCGGGCGGGCAGCCGCGTTGGCCTGCTCGATGCCGACGTCTATGGCCCGAGCGTGCCCCACCTGCTGGGCCTTTCCGGCCGGCCGCAGATCGACCAGGGAAAGATCGTGCCGATGATGCACCCCGCGGGCGGCGCCGCCACGCACCCGATGCCCGTCATGTCGATGGGGTTCATGGTGCCGCCCGGCGAGGCCGTCGTGTGGCGCGGCCCGATGCTGCACGGCGCGATCACGCAGATGCTCCGCGACACGCTCTGGGGGCCGCTCGACTACCTCGTGATCGACATGCCTCCCGGCACCGGCGACATCGCGCTGACCCTCTCGCAGGTGCTCCCCCTCACCGGCGCCGTCGTCGTCTGCACGCCGCAGGACGTGGCGCTCCTCGACGCCACCAAGGCGATCGCGATGTTTCGCAAGGTGAACATCCCGATTCTCGGGATGGTGGAAAACATGAGCTTCTTCGTCTGCCCCGACACGAACAAGCGATACGACATCTTCGGCACCGGTGGTGCGAAGCGGACGGCGAAGGATCTCGACATTCCGTTCCTGGGCGAAGTGCCGATCCAGATTCCCATCCGCGAGCATGGCGACGCCGGCAGGACCTCGGCCAACTACGACGACCCCGCCAGCCGCCCCTATCTGGAGGCGATCTGCACCCGTCTCGTGGGCACCCTCGCCGCCGCGACCGCCGCCCGGCCCCCGATGCCCTCGCTGCCGGTGCTCTGACCTCGACCTGAGGCCCGCCTCCGGGAACCGGCACCCCGATCTGGTCACCCGGCCGTGGGCACATGGGGCTCCACCGCGGCCACCGTCTTGCGGGCGATGTCGCGCGCGGCAACCGCGTCATCCCGCGTGTAAAAACCGGAGGGCGTCAGATCCTCGGCACCGTAGAACGCCAGTTCGCGGTCTCGGCGAAGCGTCCGCGATCCGGCGGCGAGTGACTCGACCTGCCGCTGGATCGCCTTGGGCAGCCGAGCCCGTTCGGCGATGAGCACGTCAGATACGTCGTGGATTCTCGGCGGCTCGACGCCCACCGCACGGAGCAGGCCCTTGAGCGCCAGCTCCACGACCTCCTGCGATTCCCGAACCACGTCGGCCCAGCTTTCCGCAGTAAAGAGCGAGTCGAGGGCCGACAGTCGGGCCGCCGCTCTGCGCACGTAATCGGCGGCGAGTTCAGGACTTCGCATCGTGCTTCTCGTGAACCCAGTAGGGCTGACCCTGGGCCATCCGTCGCACCACTTCTCCGCCGGCGATCCGCCCACGAATCTCGGCGAGCCGCCGCGAGACGATCAGGTCGTGGTCATGAAGCACGATTCCGCAGACGGCTGCCTCGGCCCACATGCCCGACACGGCCGCCCCTGGCTCCGGCAGATGGACGAAGTGCACATCGACCTCACGATCTCCCCAGGATGGCACAGCCCCTTCCCACTCCCGATAGAGCGATCGTGTGATCGTCAGCCTCGTATCGATCACCACCAGCAGATCGACATCCGATCCTGCGGTAAGTTCGCCCCGCGCGAACGAACCGTGGACGATCACCCCAATCAGATCGGATCCCAGCCGGGACCGGATCGGCAGGACGACCCGGCCGGCCTCGTCGATCCCATGGCCGCCGGGAGCGGCGAGCATGCGACTGCACCAGTCGTTGAGCGATGTGCCGGCCGCCTCGGCCTCGCGGCGCAGACAGCCGTGCAGCTGCGGATCGAGCCGCAGCACGAACGTGCCGGAGGCCCCCGGCCGTCCCACGGCACGGCTACCGGGCCTTGAACGAGTGATACTGGTTTTCATGAATGCATGATATCACGGCGCGGGTCGATGTTCCATCCGCGACCACGACCGCGGTCCGCCCGTCAATAGAGCCATAGCCGGAGGGACTCGCGATCCCGATAGGCCGGCTGCGGCGTGAACCGCATGACCGTGGCCAGCGACCGCACCTCCGCGGCCCGAGACCCGAGCGCCGCCCATCGAATGAACGATGCCCGCCGCCTCCTGACTTCCGTGGCGACGCCCCAGGCGTCACACGCCCGATGCCAGAGCGTGTCGAGATATCGCCGCCGCACGTGAATCGCATCGAGCCCATACCATTCGCCGGGCTGGTCGATGACGATGGCGCCGAACTCACGGGCCATGACGGCGACCGCGTGATCCATCCGCATCGCAGCCTCCTTCATCTCGGCGAGCGAGAGCCTGCATCCCGGCACGTAGAGCGTGCGAAGCGCCCGATACCGCAGCGGCCCGACACGGTCGATGCTCGCCATGGGCAGTCGGGTGATCGCCACATTTGCTCCCAGACGTGTCAGCCGCGCGAGGCTCTCGCGAACCCATGCCGCCAGCTGATGATCCGGAAAGCCATAGAGCAGGTCGTTGCCGATGTCGGTGATGAGGGCATGCACCGGCCGCTCGGTGCCGACCCCTTCGCGGTCGAGCGCCCGCCAGAGCCCGCACCCTACGATCGAGGGCAACCGCCGCATGAAGACGCGGCTGTTGGCCCCGTAGGATCGACCATGGCCGGCTGCGAGGAACAGATCGACCGGCCCCTTGTGCCGCGACGTCACGACGGCCGCCAGTCTCGCCAGGCCGCGAGACACGTTGCTCGCGCCGAGCACGACGATCGCCGGCGGCGTCGGCCCGCGTGGATCCTGCTCACCGCTCACCGCCAGCTCCCGCCGACGAGGTTTTGGTAGCACGACACGGCGAGCATCGCGAACATGATGCCCAGATAGGGCTCGCCTCGCGTGGAGCCCCACCAGGCAAGCATGCCTCCCGCAGCCATGCCGATCATGTCGGCGATCCGGGCCCCGTCGCGCACGCCGATCGCGAGCAGCCCCTCACGAACCATCTGGCCGCCGTCGAGCGGCGGCACGGGCATGAGATTCAAAAGCGGCCAGAAGATGTTGACGTGCAGCAGGAACGACACGAGGGCGGAGGCGAATGGCGATTCGATCGGTCGGCCGTCGGAGAGCCCCAGCCCGACCCGGATCGACTCGATCGGGAACGGCACGCGATATCCCATCGTCGTGAGCAGGGCGACGATCGCCGCCACGAAGACCAATTGCGCGCACGGACCGGCCGCCGACACGAGAAACTGCTCTCGCGGGAGCCTGGCCCCACGGCGTCCCCAGAGCGACGGCACGGTGATCCCGCCGAGATGGTAGAGCACCACGTGCGTCTGCTGGCCGAAGAAGCGGTAGGCCATCGCATGCCCCATCTCGTGGATGAGGATCGAGATGAAGGCCGCGCCGATCCACATCACGAGATAGCGGAGCAGCGCCCGCTGATCGCCCGCCGCGAATGACTGGCAGACGCCCCATCCAAGAAGCCCCGCCGCCACCCAGAACCAGGCCGACACCCGCACGGGAATCTCCGCGAGCGAGAAGTGCAGATCGGCAGGCGTCGGCTGGGGCTCGGCGAGGAACATGGCGGCATTATGCCGCATCGGAACCGATCACGCGCCCCGCCACCGGCACGGCCTGCGGCTCGTGTCCTTCGGCGATCGCCAGCACGGCCGCCGCAGCCCGGCGGGCCGAGCCGCCGTGGGCCACGTCTCGGGCGATCTTGTCGAGCCTCGTGTCGACGCCGGCTCGTGCAGCCGGATCGGTGAGCCATGCGATCACCGTGCCGGCCGCCGCCGGCGCCGGATCCTCGGTGGCGAGGTATTCGGGAAAAACCATTTCGGGATCGGCCTCGGGAACACCCGGCGGCGGCCGCAGCACCGGATGCGTCGGACCAATGGGTTCACGGCAGGCCAGGAGGTTGACCAGCGTGATGAAGCGGGCGTGGCGGAACCAGCTTTGCACGACATACGCCAGGCGACTGATTCGGTAGACGATCACCGTGGGCACACGGGCGGCAAGCAGTTCGAGCGACACCGAGCCGCTCACGGCGATCGCCGCAGACGCCTCGGCGATCAGGCGCCTCGTGCGGCCGGCCTCGACGGCGACCTCGAGCCCGCGGAGTTCGCCACGCATCGCCGCGATCGTGTCGCCGACTTTTGCCGCGTGGCGATCGTGAAGCGCCCCGACGACGAATCGCGCCGCCGGCACCCGGTCGCGAACGATCGCCGCGGCCCGCAGGATCGAGTCCAGGTTGCCCTCGATCTCCTGGCCCCGTGAGCCGGGGAGCAGGAGGACGAGCGGACCGGCAACGCTCCCTCGCGGCGGCTCGTGCGCATGCGGCAGGTCGTCGAAAAAAGGATGGCCGACGAGCGTGCTTCGGATGCCCTGCGCCATGAACCAGTCGTGTTCGAAGGGGAGCGCCGAGAGCACGTGATCGACCAGACGCCGCATCTTGCCCGTGCGCCAACTGCCCCAGGCCCAGATCTGCGGCGGGCAATAGAACACGACCGGAATGCCGTGCCGCTTCGCCCGCCATGCCAGCCACCAGTGAAAGCCCGGGAAATCGACGAGCACGCAGACATCGGGCCTCGCATCGAGAAAGCTCCGCTCGGCACGGCGGGCGAGATCGACGAACCGGTGGATGTTGAGGATGGCCCGCAGAAACCACATCACCGCCAGCTGCGTCATGTCGGCGACGAGCGAGCAACCCTCGGCCGCCATGCACGGGCCGCCGAGCCCGACGCACTCCGCATCGGGCCGACCTTCCCTGATCGCCCGCACGAGGAGCGCCGCATGGTGGTCGCCCGAAGGCTCGCCGGCCGACACGAACACGCGCATGAAAAAACTCCGCGGAGCCTTTGGGGGCCCCGCGGAGTATTTCATGTTTCCGACACCGGCCCTAGGCCAGTTGGAGGGCTATTTTGCAGCCGGCGCGAAGCCCTTCTCGATGTTTCCAAAGACGAGGTTCACCTGCTCATCGGGAGAGGCCTTCTCGACCTTACCCTTGCAGTTCGGGCAGCAGAAGCCGACCTCGACACCGCCGATTTCGACCTGCGTGCCGGCCTTCACGGCCCCGCCGCTGAACGGGCAGCCCTTCTGAACGAGCTGGCCGGTGCTCACCATCTGCTGGTGGGCCTTCGCGGCGAACTTCGAGGAATCCTTGGCGAACGCGCCGGCACAATTGCCGCAGCAGAAGTAGACCTTGCCGCCGTCGAAGTCGGCGCTCTTTGTCGGATCGCAGTTCTTTCCCGACACCGGGCAGGCGGCGTCCTTCGGATCCTTGACGGCAGCCGACACGAGCACGGACGAGCAGCAGATGGCGACGAGCATCGCCGCGATGGAGATCGAACGCTTGGTCATCATCAACTCCTTGAATTTCTTGGAACGTTGCACGAGCAGCGACACTGCCGAAGCCGCAGTATAGGGCGGTGTCGAACCGCGCCGCAACGGCGTATCCGGCCTGTTTCGCCCGAGGTTTTCGCTCATGCCCACAGGCGACTGATCACGCCGTAGTACAGCGGGATTCCGAGGCTGATGTTGAACGGAAAGGTGACGCTCAAGGAGAGCAGTTCGAAGAGGCCGGGATTCGCCTCCGGGACGGCCTGCCGCATCGCCGCGGGCACGACGATGTAGGACGAACTGGCGCACAGCAGGGCGAAGAGCAGTGCATCGCCCTTGCTCATGCCGAGCACATAGGCGAGGCCGATCCCGATCGCCGCATTCGCCAGGGGGGCCAGGATGCCGAACGCCACGAGCTTGGGGCCGACCTCGATCAACTTGCCCGCCTTCCTCGCCGCGAGCATGCCGACATCGAGCAGGAACAAGAGCACGATGCCCTTGAAGATGCCCGACATGAACGGCTTGAGGCTTTCACCGGAACTCGGGCCGGTGATGACACCGATCACGAGGCTGCCGACCAGCAGCAGCACCGTGCCATTGAAGAACGACTCGTGGAGGATCGCCCGAATTCCGGTGCGTCCGCCCCCCTCCGTGCTTCGCGGCGCGAACATCCGCACGAGCATGATGCCCATGATGACGGCGGGCGACTCCATCAACGACATGACCGCCACCATGTGCCCTCCGAATTCGACGTGCTGGCGGGAGAGGAATTCGGTGCCGACGACGAACGTGACGATGCTGATCGAGCCGTAGGTGGCGGCCATGGCGGCCGCGTCGTAGACATTGAGAATCCGCCGCAGGAAGAAAAACGTGTAGAAGGGGACGAACAGGGCCATGGCCATGGCCGCCACGATCGTGGCGGCCACCTCGGCCGTCAGCCCGGCCTGGGCGAGTTTCTCGCCTCCCGTGTAGCCGATCGCGATGAGCAGATAGGTCGAAAAGAACTTGGGGAGCGGATAGGGCAGCTCGAGGTCGGAGTGCAGGAGCACCGACACGAAGCCGAGGAAGAAAAAGAGGGCCGCCGGGCTGAGAACATTCGTCAGGATCGTCTGGGTGTCCATGCTCGTTTCCTCCGTTCGCAACGGACGGAGTATCGTCGCTCGCAAACCACCGGATCGAATAGAGAAGACGCCGATTTCCATAGAAAAAATCAATGTGTGCAGGCCATCGCGGCGAGCCACCTCGCCCATTGGTTTTTTCTATCGTTTTCGCAATCTTCTCTATTGGCACCTCGGGATTCGATGGCCGATACCGATGGTGTCAGTGGATCGATCCCAGATATCGACCGGCTTCTTCTCTCGAAGAACAGATCAGGAGACCTGCGAATCATGTGCAGCAATGGATTATCGACGATGACCAGCCGGCGGCGGTGGCTGGGGGGCACGGTGGCCGGAGCCATGGCCGCGTCGTGGCAGGGGGGAGTTTCTCACCATGCCCGGGCAGGACAGTCGCCGGCCGAAGGGATGAGCCCACAGCAGGCACTCGACTTTCTCCACGCGGGCAATGCACGGTTCGTCGCGGGGAAGAGCGAGGCTCCCAACCGCGACATCGAACGGCTACGGGAGGTGGCGCCACGCCAGACGCCATTCGCCGCCTTCCTCGGCTGCGCCGATTCCCGAGTACCGATCGAGATCGTCTTCGACCAGGGTTTCGGCGACCTCTTCGTCACGCGGATCGCGGGCAACGTCGCGGCAACCGAAAACATCGCGAGCCTCGAGTTCGCGACCCAGGTGCTGGGAGCCAAGGTGCTCTACGTGCTCGGACATACGGCCTGCGGCGCCGTCAGCGCCGCGGCGAAGGCCGAACCGGTGCCGGGTCAGATCTCGGCGCTCTTCCAGCACATCCGGCCCGCGGTTCGGGCTGCCCGAGGCGACGTGGACGCAGCCGTGCGAGAGAATGTCAAACTGCAAGCCCAGACGCTCGTGGAGGCATCGACCGTCATCTCGTCGCTCGTCTCCTCTGGGAACGTGTTGGTTGCGGGAGGTATCTTCGATCTCCAATCGGGTCGCGTCGAACCCTTGGAGCTGGTGCCCCTGGGGCCCTGACGCCCGGCCGATCTGCCAATGCTCATGGAATGGCTCAACTACCATCACCTGCTCTACTTCTGGACCGTCGCCAAGGAGAACAGCGTCTCCAAGGCGGCGGCCGCGCTCCACGTGGCCCAGCCCACCGTCAGCGCCCAGTTGCGGTCGCTCGAACGGTCGCTCGGCCAGAAACTCTTCGAACGACAGGGCCGCCACCTGGCGCTGACGGCCGACGGAGAGAAGGTCTTCCGCTACGCCGACGAGATCTTCTCGCTCGGGCGTGAGCTGCTGCAGGCCGTGAAGGGCGAGCCGCAGCACGCCCCGAAGCGGTTTCGCGTCGGCGTTTCCGATGCGTTGCCGAAATTGACCACCTATCGCCTGATTGAGCCGGCCCTCGCCATGCAGCCGGCTTTTCGGCTGCATGTGCGAATCGACAAGACCGAACGGCTGCTCGGCGAACTCGCCATGCACGCGATCGATCTTGTGATCTCCGACGCGCCAATGATGCCCTCGCTGCGGGTGAGGGCCTTCAGCCACCTGCTCGGCGAGACGAGTGTGTCGATCTACGGGGCCGCCCCCTTGGCCCGCGGCGCACGGCGCGGGTTTCCGCGGTCGTTGCATGGGGCGCCGATGCTGCTCCAGACCACCAACACCGCCGTCCGCCAATCGCTCGACCAATGGTTCGACGTCCACCAGATCACCCCGATGATCGTCGGCGAGGTGGAAGACATGGCCATGCTGCAGACGCTCGGCGAGCACGGGCTTGGCCTGTTCGCCGCCCCGACCGTGATGCGCACGGAAATTTGCCGTCGATACCATGTGGCCTGGGTGGGCGAACTCGACAAAGTGCGGGAGAAGTTCTATGCCATCTCCGTCGAACGACGGATCTCCCACCCCGCCGTGCGATTGATCGCCGATCAGGCGAAACGCCGCCTGTTCACCTGATGCCCCGACATTTCCCCACGAGAGCACACGCCATGGCCTACTCCCTGCGAAATCTCGACGCCCTCGAGGCCGAGGCGATTCACACGATCCGGGAGGTCGCGGCGGCCTTCGAGAATCCGGTGCTGCTCTATTCGATCGGCAAGGATTCGATGTGCATGCTGCACGTGGCCCGCAAGGCCTTCGCGCCGGGGCCGGTGCCCTTCCCGCTCCTGCACATCGACACCACCTGGAACTTCCGGGCGATGATCGAATTCCGCGACCGCTACTGCGCCGAACACGGCTTCAAGCTGATCGTGCATGTCAACGAGAAGGCGCTCGCCGCCGGAATGAATCCCTTCGATTATCCGAGCGCCGTCTACACCCCGACGATGAACACCCACGCGCTCATCGACGCCCTCGACACCTACGGCTTCGACGCGGCTCTCGGAGGCGGCCGCCGCGACGAGGAGAAATCGCGGGCCAAGGAGCGTGTCTTTTCCTTCCGCGACGCCAACCATCACTGGAACCCGAAGGGCCAGCGACCCGAACTCTGGGATCTCTACAACACGCGGATCAACCGTGGCGAAAATATCCGCGTGTTTCCCCTTTCCAACTGGACCGAGCTCGACATCTGGCAATACATCCACCGCGAACGGATCCCCCTGGTGCCGCTCTACTTCGCCGATGAAAGGCCGGTGGTGGAGCGGGAGGGCCAGCTCATCATGGTGGACGACGACCGTTTCCGGCTGAATCCCGGCGAGCAGCCGCAGGTGAAGCGGGTGCGATTCCGCACGATGGGCGACTACCCCCTGACGGCGGCCCATGAATCGACCGCCGTTACCGTGCCGGAGGTGATCGAGGAGATGCTCCTGACCCGCACGAGCGAGCGGCAGGGGCGGCTCATCGACAAGGACGAAGCCGGCTCGATGGAAAAGAAAAAGCGCGAGGGCTACTTCTGACGAACTCCACTCACGCGGCGGCCTTCGCTTTCGCGTCGATGACCTGCATGAGTTCGTCCCAGCTCTTCACGAAGGCGTCGGCGCCCTGCTTCTGCAGGTCGTCGCCGAGTGCCTCACGATCGATCCCGACACGGGAGATCTCGAAGAGTGTCCGCTCGGCCGTGCCGCCGCCGGCCGACAGCGGAGCACCGAGCGTGCCGTGGTCGGCGAAGGCCAGAAGCGTGCCCTCCGGCATCGTATCGATCGTGAGCGGGGCGGCGAGTTCCCGGACGTAGAGATGGTCGCACAGCGCCGGGTCTTTCGTGCCCGTGCTCGCCATCAGGAGCCGCTGCGGCATGGCGCCGAAGTTTGCGAGACGGTGCCATCGGTCGGAGGCGAGAAGGCCACGGTAGGCGGCGTACGAATCGGCACCGATCGCGATGCCGAGCCTGTTGGCCAGATGAGGGGGGAGTTTTTTCGCCGTGGCCGCATCCCAGCGGCTGATGAAGAGCGACGCGACCGAGCAGACCCGCGGATCGAGGCCGGCGTCGATCCGCCGCTCGATCCCCCGGAGAAAGGCCTCGGCGGCGGCGAGATACTGCCCGCGGGTGAACAGGAGCGTCACGTTCACCGGCACACCCGCCGCGATCGCCTCCTCGATGGCCGGGAGCCCCTCCCTCGTGCCGGGAATCTTGATGAAGAGGTTCGGCCGTGCCGCACGGGCATGGAGGTCGCGGGCGGCGGCCAGCGTGCTGGCCGTGTCGTAGGCCAGCCGCGGCGACACCTCGAGCGACACCCAGCCATCGAGGCCGCCGGTCCGCTCGTGGATCGGCCTGAAGAGGTCGGCGGCCCGCACGAGATCCTCGATCGCGAGGTCGAAGAAGAGCCGCTCGCCACCGATGCCCCCCTTCACCTTCACCGCGATGGCACCGTCGTAGAACGGCGTGTTCTTGAAGGCGAGGTTGTAGATCGTCGGGTTGCTCGTGAGCCCCGTGACCGAGAGGTCGCGGATGTAGCGGGCGAGCGTGCCGTCGTCGAGCATGCCCCTGGTGATGTTGTCGAGCCAGAGGCTCTGCCCGAGGGCGTGGAGGGCGGTCGTGGGAGCGTTCATTTGTGTCCGTTCAATCATTGGTTTCGTTCCTGACAGGCTCCAAGAGCGTATCGGGGTTTTCGGCCGACGACGAGATCACGGTTCGTGGGGCGGAAGCAGCGGGTGACCGCGGCGTGGCTCCGGCAGGCCGAAGGCGATGACGGCACCGGCCGCGATCACGGCGGCCCCGATCACGAACACATGACGGAACCCGAGCCGATCGACCGCGAAGCCGATGAGAGGCGAGAGCACGAAAGGCGCCGCCAGCGCCGCCCCCACGATGCTCACATACCGCGGATGGTCGGCCGCTTCCGGGGCCAGCTCGAGCGCGTAGTTGGTGAAGATCTTGAGCGAGATCGGATTGAGACCCAGCGGCAGATAGACGAGCCAGAACCATTCGACCGCCACGGACTGCGGCAGCAGCGAAAGCAGGACCACCACCAGCGGCGTCACGCTCGAGAGCGCCACCAGCCAGACGAGCACGATCCTGGTGCCTCGCCGATCCGAGATCGGCCCCGCCACGAGGCTTGCCGCGCCCGTGGCCGCGTTCTGCACGACAACCCACGTGAGCAGGCTGCTGATCGGGCTCCCGAGCCGGTCGCGGGCGAAGGCCTGGTAGTGCGGAAAGAGCATGAGCACCGCCGAGAAGCAGGCGGCCACGAGGCAGGTGCGCAGAAGCGCGGGATCGCCGACCAGCGTCGTTCGCCAGGATGCCAGCGCCCCGCAGGCCCGATGCCAGCCCCACGGCGGATCGGGATCGTTCGCCGGCTCGCATCGATCCGGGGGCTCGTCGAGAAACGCGGGCACGACCGCGGCGATGCCGAAAAAGAGCCCGGTCACGGCGAAGATCTTCGAGAATCCATCCTCCTCCCCGAGCCACGGTCCGAGGAGCGCCACCGCCGCCAGGATCGCCAGCACGCTGCCGATCGCCACACTGACCACCATCGCGCGGCCACGGTGGCCGGGTGCGATCAATTTGCCTTGCAGCGCCGCGAGCACGAGCTGGTTGAGGCCGATCGAGACCGAGAAGAGCCCGTAGAGCACGAGGAAGAGCACCGCGAGCAGATCGGGGCGACGGGCGGCCAGCGGTCCCCAGGCGGCCGCCAAGAGCCCGAACCATGCGGCCATCGCCAGGCTCGTGCGAACCAGCGCCCACTTTTTCACCGGCAGCCGCGCCACAGCGCCCGAGGCGAGCAGCGGCGGCACGCTCTGCCCGCCACGATTGAGCACCGGAAGGAGGCCGCGCAGGAACCCCGAATCGACCACCGCGTCGAGCACCGCGGGCATGATGATCGTCTCGGTCTTGAAGATCCAGCCGACCCGCACGATCACCTGATAGAGCTCGATCGCGATCGTGTTTCTGGCCTCGCGCCGCCCGGGATCGCCCGGTGATCCCGGGCGTTGATTGCGGGCGGCGGCGGCAGGGATAGGATTCATGGGTCCACGGCGATTCGTTCCCCGGCAGCATGAATTCTCCTGAGGGCTTTTTCCATGGCGCAGCATGATTCGGTGACTCGGCGCGGCTTCGTCGGCGGCATCGCCATCCTTCTCGTCGCGATCGCCGGCACCGGCGGCGCGGCCGAGGGGACACATTTCGTCTGGTTCGGCACCTACACCGGGAAGAACACCGGCAGCGAAGGAATCTACGTCTCTCGCTTCGATGCCGAGCGTGGCACGCTCTCCGCCCCCGAACTGGCCGTCGCCGCCAACAACCCGTCGTTCCTGGCGGTCCACCCGAAGCTGCCGGTGCTTTATGCGGTCGCTGAAACGTCCACGACGGGCGACACGCCTTCCGGCGCGGTCCTCGCCTTCGCGATCGATCCATCGACCGGAAAGCTACGGCCCATGAACGAGCAGCTCTCCGGCGGTGGCGGCCCCTGCCATCTGTCGGTCGATCGATCGGGACAGGTCGTGGTCGCCGCCAATTACGGAGGCGGCAGTTCGATCTGCCTCGGACTCGCCGCCGACGGCAGCCTAAAACCGGTCGTGACGGGCACTCCCGGAGGCTTCGTCCAGCACGTGTTCGATCGCGCAGGCGACGCGGGCATCAATCCCGGCCGCCAGGAGGCGCCGCATGCCCACTCGGCCGATATCGCCCCGGACGGGCGGTTTGCCTTCGTCTGCGATCTCGGCCTCGACCAGGTCATCGTGTATGCCCTTGATGGGGCGAAGGCCACGATCGCGCCCCACTCGACGGCCCACCTGAAGAACGGTGTCGGCCCGCGCCACTTCGCGATGCACCCGGGCGGCGGCTTCGCCTACTGCGTCAACGAGATGGACCTCTCGGTGACGGCGTTTTCATTCGACCCGAAGACGGGGTCGCTCACCCCACTGCAGACGCTCTCCACACTGCCTGAAGGCGTGACCGACCGGAAGGGTTTTTCGTGTGCCGAGATCGCCGTGCATCCGACGGGGCGATTCGTCTACGCCTCCAACCGCGGGCACGACACGATCGCGGTCTTCGCCGTCGACGAGGCGACGGGGCGGCTCACCTTCCGCGGCGTCGAGCCGATCCGCGGCAAGACTCCCCGCCACTTCGCCCTCTCCCCCGACGGACGGTTTCTTTTCGCCGAGGGGCAGGCGTCGAACACGGTCGCCATTTTTTCGGTCGATCCGAAGACCGGGATGCTAGGCTTCACCGACCGCTCGATCACGGTGCCCGCACCGGTGTCGGCGGTGATCCGTCCGATCGACTGACCGACCGGTCTCCGACCCATGCTCACCTGCCTTCTCAAATCCAAGATCCACCGCGCCGCGGTCACCGGCGCCTCCATCGACTACGAGGGGAGCCTCTCGATCGCGTCCGACCTCGCCGAGCGGGTGGGGCTTCGGGCCTACGAACGGATCCTCGTCGGAAACCTTTCCAATGGCGAGCGGTTTGAGACCTACGTGATCTTCGGCGCCGCTGGGTCGGGGGTGATCGAACTCAACGGCGCGACGGCCCACCTCGGCAAACCGGGCGACCGGCTCACGATCATGTCGTTCGCCTGGCTCGACGAGGCGGAGGCTGCTCGCCACACACCGGCGGTGATCGTGCTCGACGAACGAAACAGGGTCGCCCGCGGCTGACGCTCAGCCGACGGTCGGCCGCGTGAGCAGCAGTTCCAGGTAGCTCCGCCGCTCCTGGGCGGTGCAGCCAAGTTCGCGGGCCAACGATTCCAGCAGGCCGCGGGCATGGGGCAGCTCGCCCTCCCCTGCCTGGATTTCGAGTTCCACGAATTCGCCCAGGCCGACGACGGTGTCGATCGCCACATCGACATCGGTCCCGTGCCAGGCGACCTGCACCGGCCGACGGCGCTTGGCGACCTCCATCACCTGGCGAAAGCCGAGGGCCTCGAGCAGGCCGGTCCACTGCTCGATCAACGGGCTCCCGGCCCGACGGGGCTCGGCCAGCGGCAGTTCGATCTCGCGGCGTGTCTTCGTGGCGGCATCGACCCGCGGCCCCTTCCACGTGATCGCCACGGTGTCGCCGACCCGGCGCAGCCGCAGGGCCTCGTCGGTCGTGGCGAAGTCGCGTGCGGGATGGGCGAAATAGCGATCGACCTGCTCGACCGGCTCGTCGAAACGCCCCCCGACGGCGAGGAGTCTCCGCTCCATGTCCGCGGGATCGGCCACGGGAAACTTCATCTCGACTTCGTACACTGATTCCATCATGCGTGGCCTGATACTCCGAATGACCGATGCCGTGCCGATGATACCGTGCTGCCTGGCGATGGTGTCGGCGCTCTGCCTCGGATGCCACGTGCCGTCTGATCCGCACCCGGCGATCGGCCGGCCCGTGCGACCGTTGCCGATCGTCTCGGTGACCGATGCCTCACGAGCGGCGCCGTCGTTCGAGGGAAAGATCACGCTCCTCAATTTCTGGGCGACCTGGTGCCCCCCCTGCCGCCGTGAGCTGCCCGGCCTGGCACGGCTGGCCAAGCGGCTCGCCGACGAGCCGCGGTTTCAGCTCGTCGCCATCGCCTGCGACGACGAGGATGAGCCCGGCTCGCTCGCTCCGACCATCGGCCGGTTCCTCACCGGGCAGCGGCTGGATCTCGACGCCTGGATCGATCCCGATCGCACGGCGCAGGCCCTCGTCGGCCGTGAGTACGGGTTTCGATCGCTGCCCACCACGTACCTTGTCGGGCCCGATGGCCGGGTGCAGCAGGTGTGGGTCGGCTACTCAAGCTGGGTCGAATCGGACATGGCGCGGGCGGTGGTCGCGGCGCTCAAGGTGCCGACGACTCGGACCGAAGGGACGCCAGCCGCTCGATGATCGCCGAGGCCGCGGCCGCCGGATCGGAGGCGGATGTCACGGCCGAGGCGACCGCCACACGGTTGAGCCCCATCCCTGCGAGCGTTGCGAGCCGATCGATCGTCACGCCACCGATCGCGAACGTCGGCAGACCGATGGTGCCGGCCACCGTTCGGAGAAACTCCGGCGGCGCGAAGCTGTCGAATGACTTGGTCGAGGATGGAAAGCAGGGACCGACTCCGAGGTAATCGGCTCCGTCGAGCACGGCGGCCTGCGCCTCGGAGACGGTATGCGCGGTCCGGCCCACGAGCCCCCGGACGCCGACCACGCGGCGCACCAGCGGCGTCGGGAGATCGTCCTCACCCGTGTGCGCTCCATCGGCGTCGAGGGCCGCCGCCACGTCGGCCCGGTCATTGACGATCACCAGCGGCCTCGCGCCCCCGCGCTCATGGGCATGCCGCCGGGCGATCGCCAGCGACGTCCGCACACGATCGGCGAGCGTGGGAAGGGCGAGCTCTTTGTCGCGCACCTGGATCATCCGGACTCCCGACTCGAAGAGCGATTCGACCAGATGCGAAAAGCTCGCCGCATCGCGCCGGCCATCCACGAGCACACAGAGCGAGATGCCGGCCAGACGGTCGGCCGCCCGCGCCGCCCCGAGTGCCGCGCGCTCGAGCGTGTAGAGCCTGTATCGAAGCCGCTCGAATTCATCCGCCACGGCCGGCGCGACCATCGCCGCGCACTCCTGCAGGCTGCGAATCGCCTGCGATGCCCGAGCCGCGTTGGCAGCCAGGAGATCGACCGCGTTCCTCCGCGGGAGGGCCGCCTCCGCCCGCGAGCCGGCACCGACATCCCCGGCAACGTCCCGCATCGAAACGCGAAGTGCCAGGTCTCCGCGGGCCAGGACCGCAGCCAGGTCGTGCCGCAATTCCTTGGCGGCCTGCGTGAGAAAGGGATCGTCGAGGACGAATCGCACCACATCCTCGACGACCCGCAGCGCCTCGCCGGCACGGTTGGCCGAGGCATCGAGGGCCCGCCAGGCTCCCGCGACCTGTCCTCGCTCCGCTGTTTGGTCGATTTCCATCGTTCCGTTGTAGCCTCTGGACGCCTTGGAAAAACATGGCTCGGTCCCTACACTCCCCGCCCCCCAGCCCCCTGCGCCAGGGATCACCCATGGGTTTCGCCCGATCGCTCACGCTCGTCTGGCCCGGACTGCCATGGCTCTGGCTCCGCGGCAGCATCGGCGGCTTGGTGATCGCGCTGGCGTTCGCCGTGCTGCTCGACATGGCGGTCGTGATCACCTGGATCTGGTCGGAGCTGGTCGATCTCCAGGTGTCCATCGGAATCTGGACGGCCACGATCGCCGTCTGGATGGTGGCGACCGTGTCGGCCATGTCCGCCTTTCCGGCCCCGATACCCCGGCACCGGGATGCCGCCGTGGACAGGCTCTTTCTCGAGGCACGCGATGCCTACCTCGGCCGCGATTGGCTCTCGGCCGAACGCAAACTCCGGGCGGTCCTGGGAATGGCGCCGACCGACGGCGAGGCCCAGCTGCTCTTGGCCACGCTGCTGCGACGCGTCGGCCGGGACGCCGAATCGAAAAAAGCCCTCGAGCAGCTCGCCCGGAGCGACTGCGGGGCCCCCTGGCGCACGGCGATCGCCCGTGAACTGGCTCTGCTCGATCGCACGGCCGACGCCGGCTCCGACGAAGACGGCACGATCCTGTCACTTCCCGGCGCCGGCGGCGGGACAGCGGCGTCGGAAAAGGCAGCGTGATCGATCGCGGCCGAGGCCCGTTCGGAATCGATGAATTTCCCCGCCATCACCGGCACAAGAGACTTTTCAAATCGGCTCGCCTACAATCCGTCGGCAGGATGGCCAGCGGGAAAATGGCCTTTGGCGTACGGTTTGCACTGACAGGATGATCGGATGAGGGTCTGCCGATATGGCATATCTCATCCGCCACGAAGCGAAGGAATCCCTCCATGTACGAGCGTTTTACAGATCGGGCTCGCAAGGTGATGCAGCTGGCCAATCAGGAAGCCCAGCGGTTCAACCACGAATACATCGGGACCGAGCATGTCCTTCTCGGCCTGATCAAGGAGGGGAGCGGCGTCGCCGCCAACGTGCTCAAGAACCTCGACATCGACCTGCGGAAGATCCGCATGGAGGTTGAAAAACTGGTCCAAAGCGGCCCCGACATGGTCACGATGGGGAAGCTCCCGCAGACGCCCCGGGCCAAAAAGGTGATCGAGTATTCGATGGAGGAGGCCCGCAACCTCAACCACAACTACGTCGGCACCGAGCACATCCTGCTCGGCCTGCTCCGTGAGCAGGAGGGGGTCGCCGCCCAGGTGCTCATGAACCTCGGCCTCAAGCTGGAGGATGTCCGCGAGGAGGTGCTCAACCTCCTCGGCCACGGCATGGAGGAGGGGGGCGAACGGGCCGGCATGGGCGGCCGCCAGACGGCCGGGGCCGGTGGCGGAGGTGGCGAATCGACACCGAAGGGAGGCAAGAGCAAGACGCCCGCCCTCGACAGCTTCGGTCGCGACCTCACCGAACTGGCGCGACAGGGCAAGCTCGATCCCGTGATCGGTCGTGAGAAGGAGATCGAGCGGGCGATCCAGATCCTCTGCCGCCGCACGAAAAACAACCCCGTGCTGCTCGGCGAGGCGGGCGTGGGCAAGACGGCGATCGTCGAGGGCTTCGCCCAGCGGGTGATCGACGGCAACGTGCCCGAACTGCTCGCCGACCGACGGATCGTGGTGCTCGATCTGGCGATGATGGTCGCGGGCACCAAGTACCGCGGACAGTTCGAGGAGCGGATCAAGGCGGTGATGAACGAGGTCCGCCGTGCCAAGAACACGATCCTCTTCATCGACGAATTGCACACGCTCGTCGGGGCCGGCGGCGCGGAGGGTGCGATCGACGCATCCAACGTACTCAAGCCCGCGCTGGCACGCGGCGAGATCCAGTGCATCGGCGCCACGACGCTCGACGAATACCGCAAGTACATCGAGAAGGATTCGGCGCTCGATCGCCGGTTCCAGATCATCATGGTCGAGCCGGCCAGCAAGGCCGAGGCCGTGGAGATCCTGAAGGGGCTCCGGGACCGCTACGAGAGCCATCATCGCGTGAGCATTTCCGACGCCGCCATCGAGGCGGCCGTCGAGCTCTCCAGCCGCTACATCACCGGCCGCTGCCTCCCCGACAAGGCGATCGACGTGATCGACGAGGCGGGGGCCCGCGTGCGGCTCAAGGCGATGACCAAGCCGCCAGATCTCAAGGAGATCGACGACGAGGTCGAGCGGCTCAACAAGGAAAAGGAAGAGGCGGTCGCCAACCAGGATTTCGAGAAGGCTGCCGCGCTCCGCGACCAGGCCGACAAGCTCAAGAAAAAGAAGCAGTCGATGACCCGCGATTGGCGGGACAAGAGCCGCGAGGCCGACGGCGTGGTCGACGAGGAGGTCGTGGCCGAGGTCGTCTCGAAGATGACCGGTATCCCGCTCACGCGGATGAGCACCGAGGACCAGGCGCGCCTCATGGGCATGGAGGGCGAACTCCACAAGAAAGTCATCGGCCAGGATGCCGCGATCAAGAGCGTCTCGAAGGCGGTTCGCCGCAGCCGATCGGGGCTCAAGGATCCCAAGCGGCCGATCGGGTCGTTCGTCTTCGCTGGTCCCACCGGCGTCGGCAAGACGCTCCTCGCCAAGGCGCTCGCCCAGTTCATGTTCGGCGACGCCGAAGCGCTCATCCAGATCGACATGAGCGAATACATGGAGAAGCACAACGTCAGCCGGCTCATCGGCGCGCCGCCGGGCTACGTCGGCTTCGAGGAGGGGGGGCAGCTCACGGAAAAGATCCGAAGGCGTCCATACGCCGTCGTCTTGCTCGACGAGATCGAGAAGGCCCATCCCGACGTCTTCAACATGCTCTTGCAGGTGATGGAGGAAGGCCGGCTTACCGACTCGTTCGGCCGTAACGTCGACTTCAGGAACACGATCCTGATCATGACGACCAACGCCGGCGCCGAGGCGATCAAAAACGAGGCGGCGTTCGGCTTCCAGAAGCCCGACGACGACGCGAGCTACGAGGGGATGAAGGGACGCGTCAACGAGCGGATCGAAAAAGTCTTCCGTCCCGAATTCCTCAACCGGCTCGACGACGTCATCGTCTTCCACCACCTCACGGTGGACGACCTCAAGAAGGTGATCGACATCGAACTGGAGAAGGTGCGGGAGCGGCTCGGCGAGCGAGGGCTCCGACTCGAACTCACCGACGAGGCCAAGAAGTTCCTCATCAAGAAGGGCTCCGACACCGACTTCGGTGCCAGGCCCCTCCGCCGCGCCCTCGAGAACTTCATCGAGGACCCGGTCAGCGAGGAACTCCTCAAGGGCGAGTTCGCGGGCAAGGACACGATTCAGGTGGACTGCAAGGAAGTGGCCGGCAAGAAGCAGCTCGTCTTCACCGGCCTGGTCACCGCCGAAGCAGTCGCTGCGTCCCCGTCCGCGGAGGGCTCCGAGACCTGACGCACGGCGGTCGGACCGTTCGTCGGCGTTTGGGAATCAGCGTAGAGTGGAGGCTCGGCCACCTCTCCCTCTGCCCGCACGGGTGCGGTGCGTGGCCTGACGAAGGACTCGTCGCGCCGATGCAGATCCGCAGCACGAAAGCCCTCGGGCGTCCGAACATCTGGGCGGCCTTCGACGTCTGCGAGGCGACCGTCGTCGTCGAGGCGGCGGATCTCCTCCAGCCACGGGAGGCCCTGCGGGACCGTCTTCTCGCGCTTCTGCCGGAGTTCGGCGGGTTTGACCAGGCCGAGACAGGCTCTCAGAGCGCCGGCGAGGGCCTGGTGCTGCTGCTGTGCCGCCTCGCCCTGACGCTCCAGTCGATCGGCCGCGGCTCGGTCGCACGGTTTCACCGTGTCGTCCCGACGCGTGAGCCGGGCGTCTTTCGCGCGGTCTTCGAGGCGATCGACCTGCTCTTCACGCCCTCATGCCTCGATGAGGCCGCATCGGTGATCCACGCCCTTCGCGACGGTCGCATGCCCGACATCCCGGCGATCCGCTCACGGCTCATGGAGCATGCGGACGACATCTGCCTTGGGCCGAGCACGATGCTCATCGTGCAGGCGGCCGAGGATCGTGGCATCCCGTGGCAGCGGCTCAGCCACATGAGCCTTGTCCAGCTCGGCCAGGGACGATTTCAGCGAAGGATCTGGACCGCCGAGACCGACCGCACGTCCGCCATCGCCGAATCGATCTCGCGGGATAAGCAGCTCACCAAGCGGCTCGTCGCGGCAGCCGGCGTTCCGGTGCCGCGTGGCCGCCTCGCTACGACACCGACCGAGGCATGGGAGGCCGCCACGGCCGTCGGCCTCCCGGTGGTCGTCAAGCCGCTCGACGGCAATCGTGGACGGGGTGTCTCCCTGAACCTGTCGACCCGTGAAGAGGTCGAGCACGCCTTCGGCATCGCCCTCGAGGAGATTCGAAGCAATCCCACCGTGATCGTGGAGGAGCTGATCCCGGGCGTGGAGCACCGTCTGCTCGTCATCGGCTCCCGGATGGTGGCCTGCGCCCGTGGGGAAAACCTCTTCGTCACCGGAGACGGCCGCCGCACCGTCGCGCAGCTCATCGAGCAGGATCTCAATTCCGATCCGCGCCGTGGCCGCTCCGAGGCGTTTCCCAACAAGACGATCGACATCGACGCGACGGTGCGGGTGCAGCTCGCGCAAGAGGGCGTGACTCCCGAAACCATCCTTCCGCCCGGTCGTCGCGTGCTCGTGAAGCGGATCGGATCCCATGGCCGCGACGTCACCGATGAGGTTCATCCCGACATCGCCGCCGCAGCCGTGCGGGCCGCTCGTGCGGTCGGCCTCGACGTCGCCGGCATCGATCTGGTGGCCGAGGACATCTCGAAACCGATGCGCGAACAGGGAGCTCGGGTCTGCGAGGTCAATGCCGGCCCGCAACTGCTCATCCACGCCTACCCCGAGGCGGGCACCGGCCGGCCGGTGGGCCATGAGATCCTCGCCACGCTCTTCGGCGACGGCGAGACGGGCCGCATCCCGATCATCGCCATGCTCGGCATCGCTGATCCGAACACGCCGCTCGAACTGCAGCGACTGCTGCGATCGGCCGGACGCTCGCCGGGGCTCGCCTGTTCGCTCGGAATATGGCTCGCCGGCGACCACTGCGGCTCCGAGGACTCGAGCAGCGTCGATGCAGCCCGCGATCTGCTCGTCGCCCCCGACATCGATGCCGCGATCTTCGGGCTCGACTGGCGGTCGCTCGCCGACAGGGGCTCACCGGCCGGTCGGATCGATGTGCTGGTGCTCGGGCCCTTCCGCGATGCCGAGGACTCCGAGGAATGCGACGCCCCCGCGGTCATCCGAGCGATCGCCACGGCCCTGCCGGCCGACGGAACGATCGTTCTCGCCGGGGCGGCGGCCTGGGTCGCCCGGCTGGCCGCCGAAACCGGCCGGCGGGTCGTGGAGTCGAGTGATCCTGCCGCGGACGTTGCCAGGCTCGTCGCCGCCGCCGGCCGCCCCTGACTCCCAGGCTTGCCCAGTTCCTCGCGGGCCGTCGTATCCGATACGACTGGCTCAAGCCATCTGACCTGCACGGCCGATGCTCCGGCAGGAAGGCACGGCTCCCGCCGCGCCGCAACCACCATGGCATCGCCCACCACCACGACCGCGCCCGCTGCTGGAGGCCTCACCGGCTGGCTCGCCGAGCAGGTGGCCAACCTCGGTGGATTCGCGATGAGCCGAGTCGCCGGTGTCGGCGATGTCACCCTCTTCTCGCTGAAGACCATCGGCTGGATCTTCGCCCGCCGTCAGCGTCGCGATGTCCTCCTACCGAACTTCTACCAGATCGGCGTGATGTCGCTGCCGGTCGTCGCATTGACCGGACTGTTCATCGGCATGGTGCTGGCCGTGCAGAGCTACGCACAGTTCAAGGCGCTCGGGCTGCAGACGCGGCTCGGCTCGGTCATCAACCTGTCGCTCGTCCGCGAACTGGGCCCGGTGCTCGCCGCGACGATGCTCGCCGGCCGCGTGGGCAGCTCCATGGCGGCCGAACTGGGCACGATGCGGGTCACCGAGCAGATCGACGCGCTGGAGAGCATGGGAGCCAACCCGCTCTACTACCTCGTCGTGCCCCGCTTCCTCGGCTGCCTCGTGCTCATTCCGACGCTCACGATCATGGCCGACTTCATGGGCGTGCTCGGCGGGTATCTCTACTCGCACGGCCTGCTGGGGATCGACTACCACCACTACTGGGCCAACTCCCGGGAATACGTCGATGCCTTCGACTTCCTGATGGGAATCTTCAAGAGCTTCTTCTTCGGTGCCGCCATCGCGCTGGTCAGCTGCCACCACGGCTTCCACTGCGATCAGGGCGCCGAAGGGGTCGGACGCGCGGCCACCAACGCCTTCGTCCATTCGTTCGTGCTGATCCTCCTGCTCGACCTCTTCCTGGGGATCTGGCTCAACAACGTCCACGATTTCTTCCGGCCGGAAGGCCCCCGCAAACTTCTCTAGGACCCGCACACCATGCCCGCGACCGCCATCGCACCCCGCCCCACGCGTGAAGCCCCCGCTCCCATGCTCCTGGAGATCGAGGATCTCACCATCCGGTTCGGCCGGCAGGAGGTGCTTCGCGACATCACGCTCTCGATACCCGAGGGACAGACCCTGGTCATCCTCGGAGAAAGCGGCTGCGGCAAGACGGTGCTGCTCAAGACGATGATCGGCCTCATCCGCCCCGCCCTCGGCGATGTCCGCTTCGACGGCCAGTCGCTGCCGGGCATGAGCGACCGGGCGCTGGCCACGCTTCGCACCCGCTACGGTTTTGTCTTCCAGCACGCGGCACTGTTCGACAGCCATACGATCGCCGACAACATCGCCTTTCCGCTCCGCGAGCACACGCGGATCCCGGCGGCCGAGATCGCGGCGATCGTCGAATCACTCGTCGACGAGGTCGGCCTGCCGCGGTCGGCACTGCGCAAGAAGCCGATGGAGCTTTCCGGGGGCATGCGCAAGCGGGCCGGGCTCGCCCGCGCCCTCGCCCTCGACCCCGGTCTGATCCTCTACGACGAGCCGACCACCGGCCTCGATCCGATCATGACCGACATCATCAACGAGTTGATCCTCCGGGTCCGGGAGCGGCCGCAGGTCACGAGCGTGGTGGTCACCCACGACATGCGTACCGCCCGCAAGGTGGCCGACCGGATCATCATGCTGTATCCGGCGTTCCGGCTTCGCCCTGGCGAATCGCAGATCGTCTTCGACGGCACGCCCGACGAGCTCGACCACTCTCGCGACCCGCGGGTCCGCCAGTTCGTGGAGGGCCGCGCCGGCAGTCGCCTCACCGAACTGCAGGAGGAACAGGCCCGCGATGGCGAGGATGACGAACCGTCGGAGGAGACCGCATGAACGACCGCGTGATGCAGTTTCGGGTCGGCGTGATGGTGCTGGCGACGGCGATCATCGCCGGCATCCTCATCGTCCTCTTCGGCGACCTGCCGTCGCTCGTCCAGGCGACCTATCCCTTGAAGATGAGCTTCTCCGACGCCCGGGGCGTTTCGGACGGAACGCCCGTGCGAAAAAACGGCATCCTCGTCGGACGGGTGTCGCGGGTGCAGCTCGACGAACGGGGGGGCGTGAGCGTGGTGGCCGACATCGACTCCTACGTGCCGATCTATCGGGACGAGCAGCCACGGATCGCCACCACCCTCCTCGGCGACGCCGAGATCCAGCTCGTGGCGGGGCGGATCGTGTCGCCACGGCAGCGGGTCGGCACCGACGAGGTGCTCGAGGGGCTCGTCGCCCGCGACCCGTTCGAGGTGTTCGCGACGCTCGAGCCGAAGTTCAGCAGCACGCTCGATTCCCTCGCCGACGCGAGCCAGTCGGTCTCGAAACTCTCGACGAATCTCGATCGACTCTTCCTCGGTAAGGACGACACGTTTGAACGGATGGTGCAGAAGACGGAGGCCGCGCTCGATTCCTTCAGCCTCGCCATGAACAACATCAACGATGTCATGGGCGACCCAAACTCCCGCGAGAAGCTCAAGTCGGCGATCAACGAACTGCCCGCCGCCCTCGCCGATCTCCGATCGACGGTGCAGGGCATGGGCACCACGCTCGACAGCGCCGACCGCAACCTCCGCAACTTGGAGGGGCTGACACGGCCGCTCGGCGAGCGGGGCGAGGCGATGGTCGGCCAGATCGACCGTACGATCGGACGGCTCGACGAGGTGCTCCAGCAGGCGGTGACATTTACCCGGGCGCTCAACGAGTCGGAGGGAACGCTCGGACGGCTGGTCCGCGATCCGACCGTCTACGACGAGTTGGCCCAGGCGGCCGCCAACGTCAACCGGCTCACGAAGGAACTGCGGCCGATCGTCGACGACGTACGGGTGTTCACCGACAAGATCGCCCGGCACCCCGAGCAGCTAGGCGTTCGAGGGGCCCTTGACCGGCGCCCCGGGCTGAAGTGACGCCGGCACCGGATCGGCCACCGCCGGCTTCGCGGGCTCCGGTTCGCCGAGCACCTCGTGGGCGCTCGTCGCCCGAAGCCGCTCGCCATAATGTTGCCTGAGCCATGGCATGGTCTGCTCGACCGAGTCGGCCTGAAGCAGCACGACCTCTCCGGCGCCGATCGCATCGAGCACCATGGCGGCCGTCGCACACCATCCGCCGCCGAATTCCACCGACGTGCACCGCCGGGGGGCCGACTCGCCGATCCCCTGCGAGATGAGACGCGTGATCTCGCCAGGCTGGCGACCACGGATGTAGGCATCCTCGTAGATCACCACGCGATCGAACATCGCGCCGAGCAGCCGGCCTTGGGCGATCAGATCCTCGTCGCGGCGGTCGCCGGCGGCCGAGTAGACGGCGGTCCGCCGCGCATGCGGGAGCTTTGCGATGGCTCCGCACATCTGCTCGAGGGCGGGCAGGTTGTGGCCGTAATCGACCACCACCGTGCCTCCGCCGAGTTCGAGCAGGTTGAAGCGTCCGGGTGATCCTTCGGTGCCGCTGGAGAAGCTCTCCAGCCCGATCCGCACCAATTCCAGCGGAACGCCCAGCCGCCAAGCCGCGGCCGACGCCGCCAACACATTCTCGACGTGGAACGACGCCAGTCCGCGATGCACGAGCGGAACGCGGTCGAGCTGTGCCAGGCGTGTCTCGCGCGGCCCGTCGCATAGCACGATCCACCCGTCTCGCACCGTGGCGGCAAGGCCTCCCTGGGCGAGATGCTCGACGATCAGCGGGTGGTTGGGGTCGAGGGCGAAGTAGACGACCTGTCCCTTGCACCACTTCCGCATGTCGACGACGAGCGGATCGGCGGCGTTGAGCACCGCCGAGCCTCGGCCCGGCCGCACGGCGGCGACGATCGCCCCCTTCACCCAGGCCAGCCGCTCGGGCGTGTCGATCCCGTCGATGCCGAGATGATCACCGGCGCCGATGTTGGTCACGACGGCGACGTCGCAGAAATCGAAGCCGCAGCCCTCGCGGAGGATGCCGCCGCGGGCCGTCTCGAGCACGGCCGTCGTCACGGACGGATTGGCCAGGATGCGCCTCGCGCTCGCCGGCCCGCTGCAGTCCCCGGCGTCGATCGGCCGGCCGCCCACCCCGACCCCCTCGGTGCAGCTCGTGCCGACCGTGGCGCCGCCCGACGTCGCCAGATGGGAGAGCAGCCGCACGACGGTGCTCTTGCCGTTGGTGCCGGTCACCGCCGACATCACGCAGTCGCTCGAATCGCAGCGCGGCGTGGTGATCGAGGTGAACGCCGGACCGGGCCTGCGGATGCACCTGGAGCCGACCGTCGGCACGCCGCGGAACGTCGGTGCGGCGATCGTCGACACGCTGTTTGGCCCCGGCGACGAAGGCCGCATTCCCGTGGCGGCGGTGACCGGCACCAACGGCAAGAGCACCGTCGTGCGGCTGCTCTCCCATCTGGCGACGTCGGGCGGCGCCACGGTCGGCACGAGCT
>JBJTDB010000249.1:0-12940 GCA_046092145.1 Planctomycetia bacterium
GGCGACCGGGATCGCCAGCACGTTGTATGCGAAGGCGAGGACGAGGTTCTGTCGGACGGTCCTCATCGTGGCCGTCGCGAGCCCGATCGCCCGCGGCACCGCGGCGAGTCCGCCTGAGAGGAGCGTGATCCCGGCGGTTTCGATGGCCGCATCGGCCCCCGAGCCCATCGCCACGCCGACATCGGCCGCCGCCAACGCCGGGGCGTCGTTGATCCCGTCGCCGACGAAGGCGATCGTGCCGGCCGCCGGATCGCGATGCCGTTGTCCGGCCACCCATCGGGCCTTGTCTTCCGGCGTCATGCCCCCGTGGGCTTCCTCGATGCCGACGAGCCTCGCCACATGCCTCGCCGTGGCATCGGTATCGCCCGAGAGCATCACCACGCGGGTTCCGGTGGATCGCAGCCGCGCCACGATATCGGCCGCCTCCGGCCGCGGCATGTCGGCGATTGTGAACCAGCCGGCCAGCCGGCGATCGATCGCCACGACGATGGTCGTCGTCGCGGCCGCCAGAGAACCGGTGTCGCATGACGAGGCATCGATCCCCTCGTCTCGCAACAGCGCGGCGCTGCCCACGAGCAGATCATGCCCGGCCACGCGGCCACGGACTCCCCGGCCGACGACCGCCTCCACCCGCTCGGCCGAGGCCGGCTCGATGCCCGCCGAGGCCGCCGCCTCCACGAACGCCCGCGCGAGCGCATGCTCGCTGGCCGTCTCGAGCCCGGCGGTGCATGCCAAAAGCCGCCGGGCGGGGCCACTCGTCCACGCGGGCGGCTCGATCCCGGTGATCGATTCGATCGAGCCATCGGCGTCGATCACGCTCGCCGACACGATCCGCGGTCGGCCCTGCGTGAGCGTGCCCGTCTTGTCGAAGACGACGGTCGTCGCCCGGGCGAGGTTTTCCATCGCTTCGGCGGTTCGCACGAGAATCCCGGATCGGGCCCCACGGCCGATGGCCACGGTCATCGCCAGCGGTGTCGCCAGCCCAAGGGCGCAGGGGCATGCGATCACAAGCACGCTCACCGCCGAGAGCAGCCCCATCGCCATCCGTGGCTGCGGGCCGAAGAGCGACCAGCCGGCGAACGTGGCCGCCGCCACGGCGAGCACCGCCGGCACGAACACGGCGGCGACCCGATCGGCGAGTTGTTCGACCGGTGCCCGATGCTCGTGGGCCTCGCGAACCAGCCGCGCGATCCTCGCAACGAACGAATCGGCTGAGGCCCGTTCCGCCCGCACCAGGATCGCGCCGGTGCCATTGATCGCGCCGCCGAGCACCCGGTCGCCGACCGTGCGATCGACCGGGATCGGCTCGCCGGTGAGCAGCGATTCATCACACGAGGTGATGCCCTCCACGATCACACCGTCGGTGGGAATCCGCCCACCCGGTCGCACGCGGAGCCGGTCGCCCGGCACGACGGAAGCCAGCGGCACCGTTTCCATGGCACCCTCCGGGCCGAGCCGCTCGGCCGTCGGCGGCGAGAGATCCAGAAGCGATCGGATCGATGCCGTCGTGGCCCGGCGGGCCCGCGTCTCGAGCAGCTGACCGACGAGCACGAGCACCACGATCATTCCGGCCGATTCGAAGAACACTTCCACGCTCCCGTCGGCACGGCGAAAGGCGGCGGGCATGATCCCGGGGGCGACGGTGGCGATCGCGCTGGCCGTCCATGCCACGAGCACCCCCAGCGCGATCAGCGAAAACATTCCCGGTCGGCCACGCCTGAATCCCTCCCAGCCTCCGGCGAGGATCGGCTGGCCACCCCAGAAGACGATCGGCGTTGCAAACAGCAGCTGCAGCCAGTTGCCGGCCGTGCCGCCGAGCCAGGAAGGCAGCCATGATGGCGGGGCATGACCGGCCGCATGCGAGGCCATGCCCGCCATGGCCAGGGCCATGAGCGCCGCCGCGAGGATCGCGCACGGCAGCAGCCGTTGCCGCTCCTTCTTCGGAAGCGGCTCCTCCCGGGCGCAGCACGGCGGAACCGGCCCGTTCCCAGAGCCGGCATGGCTGGTCGGCGGAGCCTCGATGACCGTCAGGGATGGGAGCACGATTCACCCGGCTGGGAGTGCGACGCCGTTTGCAATCGAGCGAGCATGTCGAGGCTGCGGCCCGAGTCGATCGCCGCGGCGGCCCGCTGCGCCGCCGCGGGCAGTTCGGCCGATAGCCCGGCGGCCCAGAGGAGCGCGGCCGCGTTGAGGATCACGATGTCGCGCCGCGGGCCGGGGATCCCCTCGAGCACCGAGCGGATGCACTCGGCGCTCTCGGCTGAATCCGCGGCCCGAAGCGAGTCGCGGCCGGCCGCGGCTGCGGTGGCGATCCCAAAGTCCTCGGGTCGCCAGGAGGCTTCCGAGATGCCGTCGGACGAGACATCGAGCACGTGCGTCGGTGCAAAGAGGCTCAGCTCATCGACGCCATCCTCGCTGCGGACGATCACGGCCCTGGTGAGGCCGAGCATGCGGGCTGCTTCGGCCAGCGGCCGCCGTGCGTCGTCGCGGCCCACGCCGATCACCTGCACGGTGGCTCCGGCGGGATTGCACAGCGGGCCGACGAGGTTGAAGACGGTCGGGCGACCGATCGAACGCCGCAGATCACGAACCGCCGCGAGCGCCGGATGATGGGCCGGCGCAAACACGAAGGCCAGGCCGATCTCGGACAGGCATCGCTCGACCACCGGCGGCGAGGGGGCGATGGCGACGCCGAGTGACTCGAGCACGTCGGCGCTCCCGGTGCGGCTCGACACGGCCCGGTTGCCATGCTTCGCGACGGGCAGGCCGGCGGCTGCGACCACGATCGCCGCGGCCGTGCTGATGTTGAACGTTCCCGATCCATCCCCGCCGGTACCGCAGGTGTCTCCGATGACGGCCCGTGGCGAACGGACCGGCAGCATCCGCCCGCGAAGCGCGTCGGCGACGCCGGCGATCTCGGCGGCGGTGGGTGGGCGATCGGCCGTCGCCTCGAGCCACGTGGCGAATCGGTCGAGCGACAGCGTGGCATCGAGCACCGCATCGACGAGCATGCGTGCGCCGGATCGGGAGACGGCGGCGCCCGCGGCATGGTCGCGGAGCACGGTCTCGGGCGTCATCGAAATGTCGGCGGGCATTGCGGCATCGGGCTCCTGGGGCGGTTCATGCTGAGAGTATTGTCGCACGGACCGTCCCGGAAGACAGGCGACCTGTCCGGTCACGATCGGCCGGGCCGCGGCTCGGCCGATTCCATGCGAATTCCCGGCCTGCTACGATCCCTCCATGCCCCGCAAGGTGATCATCGACTGCGACCCCGGAATCGACGATGCCGTGGCCCTCACCATGGCGCTTTTCGATCCGCGGCTCGACGTGCTGGCGGTGACGGCCTGCGGGGGCAACGTGCCGCCGGAGCAGGCGACGGGCAATCTGCAGTCGCTCGTGAAGCTGCTCGATCCCCCGAGACTGCCACGGATCGGCGTGGCGGCGGGCGATTCGATCGTTCCCTCGCGGCCCTTCAGCCTTCATGGCAGCGACGGCCTCGGCGGCCTCAATCTTCCCGTGGCCAATCTCCACGGGGCCCACACCGCTGAGAAGGTGATCTGGGAGACCCTCCGTGCCCACCCCCGCGAGGTGACGATCGTCGCCCTCGGGCCGCTCTCCAACATCTCGCGGGCCATCTCGCGCGACCCGTCGATCGTGGAGCTGATCCACTCGGTCGTGATCGGCGGCGGCACGATCAACGGCCGTGGCAGCGCGACGGCGGTCGCCGACTTCAATTTCTACTGCGATCCCCATGCCGCCCGGCACGTGATCCGCGAGCCGCTCACGAAGACGCTCGTTCCGCTCGAGACCACCGGACAGGTCATCTTCGGCTTCGACATGCTCGGCCAGCTGCCGGATGAATCGTCGCGAGCCGGCCTGATCCTTAGGCGGATGCTGCCGCACTCGTTCCGTGCCCACCGGCAGATCCTCGGCAGCGAGGGGATCACGATGCACGACGTCGTCGCGCTGGTGGCGGCGACCAACCCGGAGTTGTTCGAGCGGACGACCGTGGCGGCCGACATCGAGACATCGGGCGAACTCACGACGGGCATGCTCGTGCTCGACCGGCGTCAGATCAAGACGGCCCGTCCCAATGCCGACCTGCTCACGGCATGCGATTCCGCGGCGGTGGCGGATTGCGTCTTGCGGAGCCTGGCCGCCGCCGGCGAGGCGACGGCCTGACCGTCATTCGAACTGTTCGCGGCTGGCGACGGGGAGCGAAAGCTCGATCATCGCCCGGTCGCGGAAGACGCCGAGCGTGACGGTGCGGTCGGTGGGGGTGGTGCTGACACGGCTGACGAGATGGTCGTCGTCCTCGATGGCCGTGCCGTCGAATTCGACGATCACGTCGTCGGGCTGGATGCCGGCGACTTCGGCGGGCGAACCCTTCGTGACCTCCGACACCCGCGCCCCCAACGGCCGAACGAGTCCGAGCCGGTGGGCCGCCTCCTGCGTGAAGACGCTGTCGAGCTTCACGCCGAGATAGGCTCGCGAGACGGTGCCGGTCCGCACGAGCTGGTCGGTGACGAACAGCACCATCGAGATCGGGATGGCGAACCCGATCCCCTCGTTGCCCCCGGAGTTGCTGGCGATCGCCGTGTTGAGCCCGACCACCTCACCCCGCAGGCTGACCAGCGGACCGCCGCTGTTGCCAGGGTTGATGGCGGCATCGGTCTGGATGAAATCCTGGAACTTCACGCTGCCGTCGCCGAGGTCGAGGTCGCGTCGGCCCTTGGCCGACACGATGCCCAGCGTGACCGAATGCGCCAGGCCGAACGGGCTGCCGATGGCCAGCACCATGTCGCCGATCTGCACCGTGTCGCGATCGGCGAGCCTGGCCGGTTGCAGGTCGTCGCCCTCGATCTCCATCACCGCGATGTCGGTGCCGGCGTCGGTCCACAGCCGCATCGGCCGAAGCTGCCTTCCATCGTCGAGCCGGATCCTGATCGTGTCGAGATCGGCCCGGTTGATCACATGGCGGTTGGTGATCACGACCGTGCGGCCGGCCACTTCGGCGATGACGCCCGACCCAGCTTCTTCCTCGCTCGCTTTGCCGTTCTTCGGTCGCAGCAGCGGCTTCCTGGCGTCGATGTGCACGACCGTGGGCCGGAGCAGTTGCGTGAGCCGGCGGAGCTGGGCGGCCTGCCGTTCGAGAAAGTCGGCCTCGCGGACAACCTGCTCGTAGAGTTGCTCCCGTTCGCGGTCGCTGAGCCGGGGCGCTCGGAGCGGATCGACGCGGTCAGATGCCACGGTCCGGGGCTGGATCGGAGCCAGCCGGATCGGCGGCTCGTCGGCCCCGGTGACAGTCGGCCAAAGCCCCCATGCCCAGATCGCCGCCCCAGCAAGAAGGCGGCGATGGATTCGGGTCGGACGCTGGTTCATGGACGGTCTCCGCGCCCACCAGCATACCCGAGGACGATCAGGAGATGTCGATCTCCATTTCGCCCGACATTTCATCGGACGATTCCGCCCGGCCGACCGGCCCGCCGGTTCGTTCGATGTCGCGCTGGCAGCCGATGCACATCGTGGCATAGGGCAGGGCGTTGAGCCGGGCCATCGGGATCTTGCAGTTGCAGACCTCGCAGAGGCCGTAGGTGCCCGCCTTCATCCGCCCCAAGGCGTTTTCGATGGAGGCCAGTTCCCGGCTCTCCACTTCCGCCAGCTGCGAACTGATCTCGTCTTGGGCCGAATCGTAGGCGGCGTCGATGACGTCGCCCGGAGATTCGCTCCGCAGTTCCCTGAGAAGCGTGAGGTCCCCCGCCAACGCCCCACGGAGGGCGTCGCGTCGCCGGACAAGAATCGCCCGGAGGTTCAGAAGTGCGTCTTTGCGTGCCATGGTGTCTGCTCCGCGCCGCCCCCGGCGGCCTTGGCAGGGGCCGAAAGGGGCTGGGTCGCACCAAATACTACGCCCCCCGTCTCAAATGGTTCACCCGTCGAATTTCGACAAAAAACGGGGGCACAATCGAGGCAAAAACGATTTCGACAGTTGGCGGAGGCGGGGCGAAGTCTGCGGCCACGGATGGTCACGGGGCGGCCGGCGTGAAGCACCAGATGGTGCCGTCACCATTTGCCAGCACGACCCGGCCGTCGGCCACGGCCGCCCCGCCGGCAAAGTCGCCGCCGGCGTCGAATTCCCAGATGGGGGCCCCCGTGGCGGCATCGACGGCCACGATGCGACCGGCCGAGTCGCCCACGATCACCGCCTCCCGGCCCCCCTCGCCCCCCGCATGAACGATCACCGGCGAGGCATCCACGCGGCCCCGCATCGGATGCCGCCACCGCTGGGCCCCATCGTCCGTCGCGAACGACTCGATGGCCCGGCCGCGGGAGCCGACGATGGCAAGTCCGCCGGAGATCGCGGCGCTCGAGCGGTACGACTTTCCCTTGGCGGTGGACTGGGCTTTCCATGCCTCGCGCGGGGGTACGATGTCGATGGCGTGAAAGGTTCCTCCCTCGGTGCCGAAAAAGGCCCGGCCCCCCTCCGACGCGGGCGTGGTGCCGGTCGGGCCGTCGATCGGCACCGCGGCCGTTTCGTTGCCTGTGGAGGCGTCGATCAGATGGAGTTTGCCGTCGCATCCGGCCACCAGCACGATGCCTTCGACCACCGTCGGACCGCAGCGGATCTGATCGGCGATCGTGTGAGTCCACACGACCATGCCATCGGCGAGATCGAGGCAGGTGAGGGTGGCGTCTTGCGAGCCGACGAGCACGCGAAGCCCGTCCCTGGTCGGCATGATCGTCGGCCCGCCTGAAATCTCTCCCTCCGTGCGATGCTCCCAGCGGACTTCTCCGGTGCCCCGGTCGAACGCCCGCACGCCCCCCTCGGCATCACCTGCGACGACCAGCGGGATCGCCGGATCGGTCGAAAGGGCGGCGGCCGCGGGGAAGCCGGCCGAGCCTTTAAATGTCCATCGCGGTTCGCCCGTTTCAAGCGACAGGGCATGAAACGTTCCGTCGAGGTCGCCCACGTAGATCGTGCCATTGGCCACGATCGGAGTCGCCTCGAAGGCGGTCTTCCCGAACGAGCGGTGCCATGCCTCCTGAAGCGGGAACCGCACTCGCATGGCCGATCGACCGGTGCCCGCCAGCGTGCCGCGGGCCATCGGCCAGGCGTCGGCCGGGGCCTCGTCGGCCGCCCGGGCGTTGCACGGCACCGTGGAGAGCACGAGGACGAACAACCATGCTCTCATCGCGCGGCCTCGTAGAGCGCGGCGAGATCGGCGGCGGTCACGGGCCGCGGGTTGAAGCCCGCGGTCCATTGCGTCGCGGCGGCCGCGGCGAGTCGGGGTATGTCGGGCGACGCGATGCCCAGCGATGCAAGCGTCGTGCCCAGTCCGCCGCGGTCGAGCAGGGATGCGAGCCAGTCGGCGAGCCGCGCGGCCGCCTGGCGCGGAGCCGATGGATCGATCATCGCCATCAGCTCGGCATAGCCATCGCCACAGGCATCGGCATTGAACCGCACGACATGCGGCAGCATGAGGCCCACGGCCTGCCCGTGGACGATGCCGTGTTCGGCCGTGAGCGGATTGGCGCAGGCATGGGCCGCGCCGAGCATGGAATTTTCAATCGCCAGCCCGGCCCAGGCCGCACCGAGCTGCACCGCGGCGCGGGCCTCGCGGTCGCCTTTGTCGGCGAACATCCTCGGCACTCCGGCCGCCAGGAGCCGCCACGCCTCCCGCGAGAAGATCCGCGATGCGGCCGTCGCCGCGCGGCTGACATGGCTCTCCACGGCGTGCGACATCGCATCGATGGCCGTCAGGGCGGCGACGCGGGCAGGCTGCGTGAGCGTCAGGGTGACGTCGAGGATCGCGACGCGAAATGCCGCACGGTCGTCGCCGCAGGCCATCTTCACGTGGGTTGCGGCATCGGTGATGAGGGCGAACGACTGCGTCTCGCTGCCCGTGCCGGCCGTCGTGGGGACGGCGATCGACGGGAGCATCGGCCCCTTGTCGGGGGCGGCGGTGTTGCGCCCCCAATAGTCCTGGATCCGTCCGCCGAAGGAATGGAGGAAGTTGATCCCCTTGGCGCAGTCGAGCGAGCTGCCGCCGCCGATCGCCACGATCAGATCGGGCCGCACCTCTCGGGCGACGGCCGCCCCGGCCTCGACATGATCGCTCGTGGGATTTTCGCCGAACTCCTCGAAGAGCGTGCAGGCCACCCGCACGCCCTCGAGGGCCGAGATCCCGGCCGCCGCATGCCCCGCCTTCACCACGCCGGTATCGCTCACGACCAGCGCCCGAGTGGCTCCCATGTCGCGGGCGATCGTGCCGAGCCTGCCGACCGCACCGGGCCCGATGACGAGCCGCGTGGCCGCACGCAACTCGAAGGCGCTGGCAGCCGTTTCCATCATGAAACCTGCAACGCCCGCGAGCGGTAGAGAAAATCGATGATGTTGCCCTCGTGCGGCTGGAGCCAGTCGAGCTTCGTGGTCGGGATCGGCCCGAGGTTGAGCCGGTCGATGTGCGTGCAGTCGATGAGCCGACGCTGAAATGCTTCGTCATGGGTGATGGCCGAGCAGACGAGCGTGGGGCCGATGCACTCGAGCATCTTCTCACTCGGGCACTCGACCACGCTCACGAACGGAAACATGTATTCCGCCTTGGCGATCTCGGGCTCGGGGCTCGTGCAGTGGACGACCGTGGGCCGCAGCCAGCCGCACCGCTCGCCCTCGACGAATCGCGGGCCGTAGGCGGCCGTGGCATGGGTCACGCCGGGGGCCTTGAGTCCGCCTTCGATCTGCTCCCAGATCGCCTTGGCGGCGCCCGGGATCGTGAAGGCGGCGAGCTTCGCCTCGGGATCCTGCGGGGGCTTCACATCGATCGGCCCCAGCCGCGCGGCCAGGGCCTCCGCGATCGCCTTCGTGTGGCGGCTGGCGTAGATCGCCGAGGCGTTGATGCAGCCCCGGCCGCTGTTGATCGCGACGCTCTCGCAGAGCATGTCGAGGTGGTTCTCCCAGCGATCGACGCAGTCGTCGCCGAGGATGATCTTCGAGAAGCCGGGGCCATGCACCTGCACGCCCGGATTGCCGCGATACTGCTCGACCGTCTTCGCGCTGCCGAAGATCATGCTCCGCCGGCAGCCGGAGAGGATCGCGGCGCCGACATCGGTGGCCCCTGGATAGAGCCCGATCGACTCCGCCGGGATGCCCGCCTCGACCATGGCGGCCGCCATGCGGTAGGGCGTCCATGGCTCCTGGCTCCCCGGCTTGAGCACGAGCCCCACGCCAAGGGCGATCACCGGCATCCAGAGCGTGTGCACGCCGGGCGAATTGGAGGGGAGCACGAGGCCGAGCACGGGCGATTGGGCCTGGTAGCTCACCGTCACGCCACGATGCTCCTGCCCGTACCCCTGCCAGAGGATCGCCGTGTCGAGCCCGCGGGAGAGCGCATCGAGCATGCGATCCATGTTCGAGAGCACGAACAGATTCTTTTGCATGTTGGCACGGCAGAGGCTCTCCGGCAGGCCGGTCGTGGCCGACTGCTGCTTCACGAAGTCGTCGGGCGATTGCTTCGTGTCGCCGACGGAGAGGGTGCCATGCGCGTAGAGATTCCCGGCCGTCTGCAGCCGCTCGACGATCTCCTCGGGATCGATCGCGAGCAGGGCGGCCCGTGCCTGCCGAGCCTTGGGCAGATCGCGGCCCACGATCGCGCCGCCGACTTGGCTCACCTCCGCGACGGGCTCGCCGGTCAGGAAGTGGACGAGCGTCTCTCGCTCGAGCGACTCGTAGGGCTTGCCAAAACGCCAGGCGGGCAGATGCATCGGTGGGTTCCTCGAGGGGCGGCATATTCTAGCCGATCGGAGACCGCGCTTGCCCAAGCCGGCTTTGGGGGCCTCGTGCCCCATCGCCGGACGTTCGCTCCGGGTATCCTTACCCTTCGCTCACTCGATGCTGCCTTCGCTGCGACATCCTGGCTGCGCTTGTCAGCAACGCCGGCTCTCGGGGCACGGGGCCCCCGAAGCCTTCCCTGTGGTATTCTCTTCCGTATGGACGTCATCAATCAGCAGGAGGCGGTTCCCTTCACGACGGCCGACGGCTCCACGATTCGCGAGCTGCTCGCCCATCGCAATTCGGCGATCCGCAAGCAGAGCCTTGCCGAGGCCCGCCTGGCTCCGGGGCAATCCACCACGCCCCACCATCACAAAGTCACCGAAGAGATCTACTACGTCCTCACCGGCACCGCCCTCATGACGCTCGCCGGCGAAACCCGGCCCGTCGGCCCCGGCGACGCCATCGCGATCCCACCTGGCATGATCCACACGATCAAAAACACGGGCTCAGTCGAACTCGTCTTTTTGTGCACGTGTGCCCCCGGCTACGAACACACTGACACGTTCCTCGAGGAATCCCACGCTCGCGACGGCGACCGCGTGTGAACGCCTTTCAAAAAGCGCATCCCGCGAGTTCGAGTTTTGCAGTTTGTGGGCCAACGTTTCCGGCTGTTTCCCGACTTCGAAACGTTTTTGAAGACCCCGCCCCAAGGAGCCCCGGGTGGAAACCCGGGGATGGTGTGACGCGGCGGCCCGTTTTGATCCCCCGGTTCCCACCGGGGGCTTTTTGGGGGAGGAACCGGCCTTCGAAAACTGCAAAAGGGACGCACCAGCCGACGGAGTCGGCCAAGGGAATTTCGGCAGGATGCCGAGAATTCCCGTGAACTCGGTACAGGTAGTCTGCACATCGTGGTTGACGTAGGCCGCGCCGGGCCCGGATGGCCCGGGAAGTACCCAGCCGACGGAGTCGGCCAAGGGAATTTCGGCAGGATGCCGAGAATTCCCGTGAACTCAGTACACGCCGACCGTGGTGCTCGCCGCCAGGGCGCGGAAGGGGCGGACGCCGCTGATGCCGTCCCACGGATATTTCGCGTACGGCAGCTCGCGTTCTCCCTCGTCGCGCTCGAGGAAGCCCGGAATGAATGTCTCCTTTGTGAGCGTCGTGAGCCGGACGCGGCCAGTTCCGCCGTAGGGGACGCATTCATCGGGCCGCTCAAAATCGACCACCTCGATCACGGCCCGTGGCTGCGGGGCGTAGTAGGCGATCGTGTAGCCGTCGGCGGGCACGACGGGGCGGCTCGCCGCGAGGCCCATCAGCGTGTTGCCGTAGGTGGGGGTCATGGAGGCGCCGTCGAGCAGTTCCTCGACCGCGAAGCGGGTCCACTGCGGCGTGAATTCGGTGCCTCCGGAAAAGATGCCCGTGATGCCGACCTTCCCGATCGTCGTGCCCCGCTTTTCAAGGGCCAGCGCGAGGGCCTCGAGTAGCTTCGGCGTCGTGAACATGCAGCGGATGTCGTGGCCCGCTTCGAGGATCGTGAGGGCCTGGTCGATGCAGTGCTGCTTGTAGGCCTCGAGATGCTCCATCCAGCCCTTCTGGATGAGCTTGATCACCCAGCGGGGATCGAGATCGACGCAGAAGCAGATCCCGCCGCGGTATTGGGCGAGGTGCTCGATCGAAAGCCGCAGCCGCCGCGGGCCCGAGGGGCCGAGCATCAGCCAGTTGGCCCCCTTCGGAAAATATTCCTCGGGGAGCGTGTCGCTGAACATCTCGTAGTCGGTGCGGAAGTCGCGGGAGTTGTATCGCGACTTCGGGATGCCGGTCGTGCCGCCCGTCTCGAAGACGTAGGCCGGCTGGTCGGCGAAGCCCTTCGGCACCCAGCGGCGCACCGGCCCGCCGCGGAGCCACTCATCCTCGAACGGCGGAAACTTCCTCAGGTCCTGGTAGCACTTCACGTCGGTGAGCGGATTGAAGGACAGCTTCGTCGCGTAGTCGAGCCAGAAGGGGCAGCCCGTCGAGGGATGGAAGTGCCAGGCCATCATCTCGACGGTGTGAGCGTCGAGCCGCTCTCGGGCGGCGTGGACGGCCGCATCGGAGGCGACCTCGAAGACGGGTGAGGACGAAGAAGCGGCGGGCGATGCGGTCATCCGGTTGATTTCCTCGGGCTTGTCTCGGGCACGTGGGGAGTCGGAAGAGCGCGGGCTGCGGGCTGCCGCTTAGGGCTGCGACGCCGTCCCGGGGGCCTGCGGCGGCGTGCCGAGCTGCGCGAAGAGCTGGAGCACGCCGTTGAAGTGGGCCAGCCGGGGGCCGTAGCGGTCGATGAACTCGCCGAGCGCATACTCGCTGTCGAGGTAGTCCTCGGCGTTGTCGCAGGCCTCGCGGGCCAGAGTTGTCAGAAAATCCGTATGCACCTTCGCCATCGAATCGGCCGCCTGACGGCACGAGGCGGCCAGTTCTGGGTTGGCCTCGCGCCAGGATTTCAGTTCGGCGGTGCGTTGCCGATGCTGCAGCGAAACCTGGTTCACGAGTTCCGCAAGCAGTTCACAGGTTTTGTGCTGGAGCACCACCATGTCGCGGAGCAGCCGGGTGGTTTCGCCGGGATCCCCCGTGAGGGAGGCAGGCTGGCCCGATGGAAGGCTCGCAGCGGAGATGTCGATCTGGGTCGTGAATGACGGCAGGTTGGCCATGGGGCGAACGTCTCCTGAGAAGTCCCCATCGTAGGCTGAATGACGGATGTTTTCCATCAGATCGACCGGCCCTGACCGCTGTTTTCGGCACAGCCGGCAGGGTTTCCGCAGGTTCCGTGGCGGTCGGTTCAAGTGCTACGCGGGATTGCCCGATGGATGGGCTGGAGGGCTGCAGGGACGCAGCCCGCAGGCAGGTGCATGGATCGCCCGTCGGGAAACCGGGGCGTTTCTGGCGGCATGGACCGACACACGGGCTCGGGCACGGCGTTTGGATTCCTGACGGCCGTCGACTCGGCCGTGCATGGTGTCTTCGGGGGATATCTCCTCGTCGATGCCGGGGGAAGGCCGCTTGAAGTCCAGTGCACGGCGCCGGTGAAGGTGTCGCGGGCGCAGCAGATCCTCTATGGCGCGACGCTGCCGAGCCAGCTCCATGGCCGGCAGATCGGGGCGGCGCTCTTGTCGGAGGCGTCGCTCACGCCCGCGGTTG
>JBJTDB010000250.1:0-7261 GCA_046092145.1 Planctomycetia bacterium
GGCGTATGCTGACAAGCGCAGCCATGGATGGCGGAGTGCCGTCAGCATCCGAGTGAGCGGAGGGCTGGATGCCCGACGCGAACGTCCGGCTCTCACGGCACGGGCCGCCCCGAAACGGGCCACCACGCGTCAGCGATGTGCTACCATTCTGACCCTCCGTCCCGCCACAACCAGAGCAAGGATCAGCATGCCCACCGTCGCCCCGTTCCGCGGCCTCCGCTACGACCCCAAGCACGTCGGCAACCTCTCGCAGGTGATCGCTCCCCCGTACGACGTCATCGACGCCGCGCTCCAGACGAAGCTCTACGAACAGCATCCGGCGAACGTGATCCGTCTCGAACTCAACCGGGAGGAGCCGGGCGACTCCGAGCAATCCAACAAGTACACGCGGGCCGCGAAGTTCCTCCGCCAGTGGCGGGACGAGGGCGTGGTGATGCAGGAGCCGGCCGCGGCGCTCTATGTCTACCACCAGGAGTTCGAGATCGAGGGCCGGAAGCATGTCCGCCGGGGCTTCATGGCCCGGGTGCGGGTGGAGCGGTTCGGCACGGGCAGCATCCATCCCCACGAGGAGACGATGTCGGGACCGAAGCAGGATCGCCTGCTGCTCACGCGGGCCTGCCGGGCGAACCTGAGCCAGGTCTTCGGCCTTTATCCAGACCCCGCCGGCGAGGCGCAGAATTTGCTCGAGAAGGCCGTCGCGGGCCAGCCGCCGGTCGAGGCCACCGACCACCTCGGCGTGAAGGGGATGATGTGGGCGGTCACCGACGAGGCGGTGGCGGCGAAAGTGGCCGGCCTGATGGGGCCCAAGCCGGTCTTCATCGCCGATGGGCATCACCGCTACGAGACGGCCTGCAATTACCGCGACGAGGTGGCGGAGGCCTGGGCACGGGACCATGCCGGTGAGCCGCTGCCCCCCGACCACCCGGCCAATTTTGTGCTGATGATGCTCGTCGGCTTCACCGACCCGGGACTGCTCGTGCTGCCGACCCACCGGCTGTTCGTGGAGCCGGCCGTCGCCACGGCCGCCGACCTGGCCGCCAAGCTCGGCGACTGCTTCACGACCCGCACGATGTGGAAGGGGCCTGAGGCGGCAGACAAGGTGTGGGCCGAGATCGAACTCGACAACGAGCAGGGCACGCTCGGCTTCTACACGCAGGGTGACAAAGCATGGACGCTGGCCAGGATCACCCCGGCCGGACGGGCCCGCATGGATCAGATCGCCCCGGAGCATGGCCCGGCCTGGCGGGCGCTCGGGGTGTCGATCCTCCACCGGCTCGTCATCGGCGACCTTCTCGGGGCGAAGCAGATCCCGACGCCGACCTACGTCCACCTGGTGCGGGAGGTGGTCGAGGGGCTCGGCGGCGGTCGGTATCCCCTGGCCGCCCTCGTGATGCCGGCCACGGTCGAGGACATCAGGCTGGTGAGCCAAACCGGCGAACGGATGCCGGCCAAGAGCACCTACTTCTACCCCAAGCTCGCCAGCGGTCTGGTCTTCAACCCGCTGGCGTGAGTTCCACGTGGAACCGGGGCCTGCGCAGGATGGGCAAGGCGGGTGGTTTCACGTGGAACCACCCCATGCTGGTCCGATTCGTGCCGATACTCCGAAAGCGCGTGCTGTGCGCACGTGACCGATGGAAGGGGTTGTGCGCGTGGGTCGGATCCTGTGTGTGGCAAATCAAAAGGGGGGTGTCGGCAAGACCACGACCGCGTCGAACCTCGCGGCGGGACTGGCCCACGGCGGCATGCGCACCCTTCTGCTCGACCTCGATCCGCAGTGCAACGCAACGACGGGATTCGGCGCCGCCCCTGCCGCGGTCCATCCGCTGGTGTCGGAGCAGCCGATCTCGGAATCGATCGTGCCGACCTCGCTCGCCAATCTCTCTCTCCTGCCGGGGAGCCGCAGTGTCCGCGACGTGGAGCGGATCGCCGAGCAGGCACGCAGCGGGTCGATGGTCCTGGAAAGCCATCTCGTCGGCGGGCTCAACGCCTGGGACTATTGCCTGATCGACTGCCCCCCCTCGCTGGGCGAACTCACCCGAACGGCCCTCGGCGGCAGCACCGAAGTGATCATGCCGATCCAGTGCGAGTACTTCGCCCTCGAAGGCCTCACGCAGATGATCGAGGTGATCCGCGACGTGATGCAGGAACGGCCAGGGCGCCTGGCGTTCGGCGGCATCGTGCTCACGATGCACGACGCCGGCCTGGAACTGACGGCCGAGGTGGAGCACGAGGTGAGGGACTTCTTCGGAGAGATCGTTTTCGAAACGGTGATTCCGCGCGATGTCGCCGTCTCCGAGGCGCCAAGCCACGCCATGAGTGTGATCGACTACGCACCGCGCTCACGAGGAGCGCGGGCCTACACGGAACTGTGCATGGAGGTACGCGACTGTGAGTAAGGAACGACGCCTGGGCCGGGGACTGGAAGCGCTGCTTGGACGGGCCGGCCTGGATGCGGCGCCGGCCCCCACGGCCCGTGGATCGGCCGCCGTGGCCACCGCGGCCGCACCCTCATCCCCCCTTTCCGGGGCGGCCCGGCTCATCCTTCACAAGCCGGAGGAACTCGAGCAGGTGGCCGCGTCGCTCCCCACGAGCGAGATCGCCGAGGGCCTCATCGACCCGAATCCCTGGCAGCCGCGGAGCCAGGTTCACGATGCGGACCTCGCCGAACTGGCCGACAGCCTGCGGTCGCATGGGCTCGTCCAGCCGATCGTGGTCCGGGCCACGGGCGACCGCTACCAACTGATCGCCGGCCAGCGGCGGCTGGCGGCGGCACGACGGATCGGCTGGGGCAAGGTGCCCGTTCGGGTGCTCGAGGTCGACGACCGGCAGATGTCCGAGATCGCGATCGTTGAAAACCTGCAGCGGCGCGATCTCGACGCGCTGGAGAAGGCGGCGAGCTTCAGGCAATATCTTTCCACGTGGAACTGCACCCAGGAGGAACTTGCCAAGCGGCTCTCGATCGATCGCTCCACCGTGGCCAACCTGATTCGGTTGCTGGAACTGCCCGACTCGGTTCAGAAGCGGCTCCGGGATGGTGCCCTCTCGATGGGCCATGCCAGGGCGCTCCTGCCTCTGGGCGACGAGCTCGAGCAGGAGCGGCTGGCCGCCCGCGTCGCGAGTGAAGGACTCTCAGTTCGTGCGTTCGAGACGGAGGTGCAGGAGATCCTGCGTGGCGACGAATCGGGCGCCGATGGCGACGGCGAGCCCATCGCGCGGATCGATGGACCGGAGGCGGCGGTAAAGGGCCCCCGCAGGCCTGGCCGGCCGGCGACGCGGCGATCGAGCCAGATCGTGGCGGTGGAAAACCAGCTGCGACGGGCACTCGGGACGAAGGTCGTCGTCCATGCCAACGGCAAGGGTGCGGGCCGGATCGTGATCCCTTTCGGCAGCCTCGACGAATTCCAGCGGTTGCTCGAGCATGTCTGTGAATAGCGCGAAGCGGCCATCCATGGCCCGCTTCGCTTGGCCTGTCGCGGGTGCAGCCAAGGTGCACCCGGACAGGCGCGGCGGTCGTCCGGACCGCCGTTGCGCGACCGATCTGCTACACTTGGGGCCCCGGGGCGTAGCGCAGTCTGGCTAGCGCGCTTGGTTTGGGACCAAGAGGTCGAGAGTTCGAATCTCTCCGCCCCGATTTTTGATTGTGCGTGGAACGCATGACCAACGCACGCCGGTGACGGCTCCCCGGGTCATGCGCCGCTTACCCGCAGCCCCGCCCAGATGGCGGCAATCGCGGCCACGTTGGTGGCGGCCACGTAGGCCAGGGCGGCGAGCATCCGGCCCGACTCGGCCAGTTCCACCGACTGGAACGCGAAACTCGAAAAGGTCGTAAAGCCGCCGAGCAGGCCGACGAGCAGGATCGCCTCCACCCCAGGAGCATCCAGCCCACCACGGCCTCGCAGGATTCCGAAAATCATCCCAAACGCAAATGACCCGGCCACGTTGACCGCCAACGTGCCCCACGGAAATCCGGTTCCATACCACCGGATGGCGATCCCGTTGCAGCCCGCCCGGAGGAGCGTGCCGACGGCACCCGCAAGGCCGAGCATCACAAGATGGGTGACGGTGTTCATGTGCCGAGGCCTCCCGTTCAGGGAACGACGGCTGATCGTCGCTCGCGCGATATGACTATACTGGAAGCCGCTCCGGCATTTCCGAAGGACTCGAGGGCCAGACTGCACGATGGTGACGTTCAACAAGCGGATTCTTTTCGTCGGCTTCGGCGCCGTCGCCCGCTGTACCCTGCCGATCCTGCTCGATCATGTCAGGATCCCCCCCAAGAACATCACGATCATCGATTTCGAGCCGAACGACGCCGCCCTCGCCCCGTGGATCGAGAAGGGGGTGACGTTCCGACTCGAGAAAATCGGCCCCGAGAACCTGGCCGCGGTCCTCGGCCGGCATCTCGCCGCGGGCGACCTGCTGATCGACCTCGCCTGGAACATCGACTGCTGCGAGATCGTGCAATGGTGCCATGATCACGGCGTGCTCTACCTCAACACCTCGGTCGAACTGTGGGATCCCTACGAGCATGCCAAGGGGGCCCACCCGACGCACCTCACGCTCTACTGGCGGCACATGAACCTCCGCCGGATGCTCGATGGCTGGAAGGATCGGGGCCCCACAGCGGTGCTCGAGCACGGGGCCAACCCCGGGCTCATCAGCCATTTCACGAAGCATGCGCTGCTCGACATCGCCGCCACCTGCCTCGAGGAAGAAACGTTCTCCGGGGAACAGGCCGAGCGGATCGCCCACCATGCCAAGGCCAAGGCGTTCAACCACCTCGCCCACGAACTGGGCGTGAAGGTGATCCACTGCAGCGAGCGCGACACGCAGGTCTCGAATCGACCGAAGGAAGTCGGCGAGTTCGTCAACACGTGGAGCGTGGAGGGCTTCCGCGAGGAGGGGACGACGACCGCCGAGATGGGCTGGGGAACGCACGAGAAGGAGTTGCCCCCGTTCGCCTACCAGCACGGAAACGGCCCGCAAAGCCAGATCTGCCTCGCCCGGATGGGCATGAACACGTTCGTCTCGAGCTGGGTGCCCAACTACACGATCACGGGGATGGTGGTCCGCCATGGCGAGGCCTTCAGCATCACCGAAAAACTCTCCGTGCAGGACGCGGCCGGTCGCACGATCTACCGGCCGACGGTTCACTATGCCTACTGCCCGTGCGATGCGGCGATCGCAAGCCTCTGGGAATTGCGGGGCAATGACTACCGGCTGCAGCCGAAAATCAGGATCATGACCGACGAGATCACAAGTGGCTCCGACATCCTCGGGGCGCTCGTGATGGGCCACCCGCTCAACTCGTGGTGGTGCGGCACCGACCTTTCGATCGAGGAGTCGAGGCGGCTCGTGCCGCATCAGAACGCCACCACGATGCAGGTGGCGATCTCGGTCGTGGCGGCCACGATGTGGATGATCGAGAATCCCGCCGAGGGCGTGAGGCTGCCCGACGACCTGCCGCACGAATACGTGCTGGGGATCGCCAAGCCCTACCTCGGCAAATTCATCTCGGTCGCGAGCGACTGGACGCCGCTCAAGAACTACTCCAACGCCTTTCACGGCTACAATCGCCCGGCCGTCGATCCGAGCGACCCGTGGCAGTTTAAAAATTTCCTGCTCACCGACGGGGATTGAGGAATGAATCACAAAGCCCTTCTTGCTCTCGTTGCCAAGCACGGAACGCCGCTGTTCGTCGTCGATCACGCCGAACTTCGCAAGAACTACGCCTTGTTCCGCAAGCACTTCCCGCGGGTGCAGATCTACTACGCCGTGAAGGTGAACAGCGACCCGGCGATCGTGGAAACCTTCTACAAGCTCGGCGGCAGCTTCGACGTGGCGAGCATCCAGGAATTCCGCACCGTCTACCGCTACATCGCCAAGCTCCCCGCGAAGCAACGGCAGGACTTCATCTGGGACAAGATCATCTACGCCAATCCGATCAAGCCGATCGAGACCCTGCACGAGCTCGACCGCTACAAGCCCCTCGTCACCTACGACAATCACGAGGAGATTCGGAAGATCGCGAAGCACGCCCCGCGCGCCGGCCTGGCGCTCCGACTGCGGGTGCCCAATACCGGGTCGATGGTGGAGCTCTCGAGCAAGTTCGGGGCGCTACCGGGCGAGGCGGTCGATCTCATCAAGACCGCCCACGACCACGGCCTGGTGGTGGAGGGCCTGTCGTTCCACGTCGGCAGCCAGTGCACGAATCCCGAGAACTACATCCAGGCGATCCACCTGTGCGCCAACATCTTCGCCGAGGCCAAGTCACGGGGATTCACCCTGAAGCTGCTCGACATCGGCGGCGGATTCCCCGCGGCCTACGACGCCTCGGTGCCGAAATTCAGTGCGCTGGCCAAGAAGATCAACCACGAAATCGACCGGCTCTTCCCCAAGGAGGTCGAAATCCTCGCCGAGCCGGGACGGTTTCTCGTCGCCTCGGCGGGCACGGCCGTGAGCAAGATCATCGGGAAGGCATTCCGCAACGACAAGCTCTGCTACTACGTCGATGACGGCGTCTACCACACCTATTCCGGCGTGATCTTCGACCACTGCACCTACCACATGAAGAGTTTCAGGAAGGGTGCGAAGCGGCTCTGCGCCGTCTTCGGCCCCACCTGCGACGCGCTCGACACGATCAGTCTCGCCGAGCAACTGCCCGATCTCGACATCGGCGACTATCTCTACAGCGAGAACATCGGCGCCTACTCGGCCGCCAGCAGCACGCACTTCAACGGCTTCCCTCCGGCGAAGGTCGTGCACGTGAACCAGTGACACGGAGACTTCGGCATCGGCCGATGCGCACCCGCGAGGGGCTGCCCATGCCCCGTGAGCCGGCGTTGCTGGCCAGCGCAGGCATGGATGCCGAAAGCGCAGCCAGCATCGAGTGAGCGAGGCCTGGAAGGCAATCGTGTTCGGCACGGCGATTGCTCGCCGGCATCAGAGCCGAACTTTCCCATATTGGTTCGCCGGCTGCGGCATATGTGATCGTTGCTGAGAAGCCCGTGGCGCGAGCCGAGGGAATGCGGGTGGCTGGATATGAATGGCGAGCGTATTCCCTTGCTTGCGCAGCGGGCTTCCAAAGCACGGCAAAGCCCGTGCCGAACAGGAGTGCCTAGAAGGGCCGTAGCGAACGTCCGGCGATATGGCATGGGCAGCCCCGAGCCCGGCTATGAGGGCCGCACCGCCTCGATCAGGTGATACGTCTTCACCTCCTCGCGGGCGACGTCGAGCCACCGTTGGGGCAGATGCTCGACGT
>JBJTDB010000251.1:0-8747 GCA_046092145.1 Planctomycetia bacterium
AGCGGAAGAGCCGGATCGAGATCGTGCTCGACCGGGTGACGGCCAATCCTGCCGACCGCAGCCGGCTCGCGCAGAGCGTCGAGGCGGCCTTCGACGCCGGTGGCGGCACGATGCTCGTGGCCCGCGCGATCGACGGGGCCGACGAGCCCGAGTGGCCGGTCGAGGTGCATAGCCGGAAGCTCGCCTGCCCGTCATGCGGCCGGGGGTTCAAGCCGCTCGAACAGCGGCAGTTCTCGTTCAATAGCCCGCACGGCTGGTGCCCCGGCTGCGATGGCCTCGGCACGCGGACGGGCGTGGAGCATGCCTCGCTCGTGCGGGATCCATCCGTCTCGCTCGGCGAGGGGGCGCTCGACCTGTGGCCGTCGCTCTCGGCGCCGGTGGGCCGGGCGATGCTCGAATCACTCTGCCGGGCGACGGGCCTGCCGATCGACGTGCCGCTGGCCGATCTCTCGGGTCTTCAGCAGCGGGTGCTCTTCGAGGGAACGGGCGACAAGTGGATTGAAGTCCCCCGCCCCGTGGAAGCCCGAAGCGCAGGCGATGGGAAAACGGCCTCGACTCCCGATGCGCGACGCTCTGTGGAAGCCCGAAGCGCAAGCGAGGGAAAAACGGCCTCGACTCCGTGTTTCTCCTTCCAGTTCAAAGGCCTCGAAAACGCCTGCGAGGAGGCGGCTCGGCTCGTCGTCGGCCTCCGCGGCAAGGTCGATGCGGTGATGGGCGAGGTGCCGTGCAGCGACTGCGGCGGCAGCCGCTTGGCCGATGTGGCCAGTGCCGTCACGCTCTGGGGCCGCACGCTGGATGTCTGGTGCCGGATGCCGCTCGGCCGATTGAAGGAAGAGCTTTCCACCGTCTCGATCGACGACGCCGACAAGAAAATCGCCGGCGACCTCTTGCGTGAACTGCAGTCTCGGGTCGCCTTCCTTGTGGACGTGGGCCTCGACTATCTCGACATGGCCCGCCCCGCCGGCAGCCTCTCCGGCGGTGAATTGCAGCGGATCCGGCTGGCGGCGCAGGTGGGCAGCGGGCTCACGGGCGTGCTGTATGTGCTCGACGAGCCGACGATCGGCCTGCATCCCCGCGACACGACCCGGCTGATCCGGGCTCTCGGCAAGCTCCGCGATCTCGGCAACACGCTCGTCGTGGTCGAGCACGATCGCGACGTGGTGAGTTCGGCCGATCATGCCCTCGACTTCGGTCCCGGCAGTGGTCGCGAGGGGGGCCGGATCGTGGCCCATGCGGCCCCGTCACGGCTCGAGTCGGCGAAGCAGAGTGTCACGGGGGCCTATCTCACGAAGCGGCGGGCCTGCGACGCCGTGCTCGAGAAGAAGCGCGAGCATGGACGGCGCGAGCCGGGGCGGTGGATCGAGATTCGGGGCATCCGCCACCGCACGCTCAAGGGGATCGATGCGAGGATCCCGCTCGGCGTGCTCGCGGCCGTCACGGGCCCGAGCGGATCGGGCAAGACATCGCTCGTGCTGGAGGTGCTCTGGCGGGCGCTGGCCCGCCGGCTCCATGCGGCCCGCGAGCAGCCTGGCAAGCATGATTCGATTCGCGGGCTCGACGGCATCGACAAGGTGATCCTCGTCGATCAGGAGGCGATCGGCTCGACCCCGGGCTCGACGCCGGCCACCTACACGGGCGTCTTCGACCACATCCGCGATCTCTACGCGAAGACGCCGGAAGCACGCACCCGCGGCTTCACGCCCCGCGCCTTCAGCTTCAACGTGCCCGGAGGACGCTGCGAGGCCTGCGAGGGGCTCGGGCAGCGTCGGGTGGAGATGCACTTCCTGCCCGACGTGTGGGTGAAGTGCGAAGCCTGCAAGGGGCGTCGCTACTCCAGCGAGACACTCCATGCGAAGTGGCACGGCAAGAGCATCGCCGATGTCCTGGAGATGAGCGTGGCCGATGCCGCCACGCTCTTCCAGACCGTTCCGCACGTCGCCCGGATCCTCGGCACGCTCGTGGATGTCGGCCTCGGGTACATCACGCTCGGGCAGCCGGCCCCGCAGCTCTCAGGCGGTGAGGCGCAGCGGGTGAAGCTTTCCCGGGAACTGGCCAAGCCCGGCACGGGCCGCACGCTCTACATCCTGGACGAGCCGACGACCGGCCTGCACTTCGCCGACATCGAGAAACTCCTGCACGTGCTCGAGCGGCTGGTCGATGCGGGCAACACGGTGCTGGTGGTGGAGCACAACCTCGAGGTGATCGCCGCGGCCGACTGGGTGATCGACATGGGCCCGGAGGCGGGGGATGGCGGCGGCCGGATCGTCTGCGAGGGGCCGCCGGAAGACATCGTCATCCACGCGCGAGCCGAACGGGCCTCGGAGGGGGCCCCTCGCGATCCCGCCGAAACACTCCGCAGTTACACCGGAGAGGCCCTCGATGCGTTCGGGCTGGTGCAGGCGACGGCTTCGGCTACCACCGCGCCTCGAGGCCGGTCGTCACGCCGTGCACAAGCACGCTCTCGGTGATGTTGATGCGGCTGGCGGTGGGCGTATCGAAGTTCACCAGCGACAAGTTCTCGGTGGGTAGCGCCAGCCCGGTGCCCCAGAACAGCACGTAGCCGGTTCTCCACGAGAGCCACCGCGTGATGGCGAGGTCGCCATACATGCCCACCTCGCCGAAGAACGAGGTTTGCGTCCCTGAAACGGTCACTGGCCCGCTGACTCCACTGTCATTCAAGCCAATCGCAGCTTGGTAGGCCCGGTTCCCGAAAACGCCTGCCTTGCCCACCCCATTGAGCCGAAAACGACGGCCGGCGTCCCAGATGAGGAGATCGGCGCCGATTTGGCTGCCGTAGAGATCGTTACCGGTAACGCCGGCGACCACGAATGACTCGCCCGCACCGCTCTGGCCGCCGAACCCCGCACCCTGATTCCACTCCACCCAACGAAAGCCCATCAGCCATGTGAGCACTTCGTTGTTCTTCCACCGCCAGTTGAGCTCGGCGCTCTTGAACTGTGCGGTTGTCAGGAGCGTGGCCGCGCTGACCGGAGACGGCACGGGAGGATTCGGCATCGTGACCGTCGAATAACTACCGGCCGGAACCGTTCGCTCCCCGTCGAACCCATCGACCCAGAAATAATTCCCTTCGATCGAATGGCACGGGTCGAGATTGAAGAACAGTCCGAATCTGGGCCCGGCTCCCATTTTGGTCTGGGCCTGATTGGCATCGAGCACCGTCGCCCCGGGGGCGGTCTCCTGGCGAAGCAGGGGGCGGCTCGGAATATTGCCCTGCCAGAGCATGAGCGCATCAACCTGAGCTGTCCACGAGTGGCATCCACAACGATCCAGAAACCGATTGATCCATCCCTCGCGCGAGTCGCTCGAGTGCCGGCACTCGCACTGACAGCCATGGGCGCAAGAAGCTGATCCGTTGGCGAACGACTCATGACCGTCGTTGAATGGCACATTCAGTTCGTTCGGGCCTGCAAGGGAGCCAGCCGATGCCATCGATGACACTGGCGGCGAAATCAGGACGGACTGTTGCGACGGGCCGCCATCCGTGACGACCAGACCGTCAAAGGGTTCGGAATAAGCACGACTTGAAAGAGCCGCACCCAACACGAAACCAAGCAGCTTGATGAAACCCGTGCGACCGTGCATGGTGATACAGCCTCCCACGAAAAACCCGTTGACTGGAATTTCGACCGACGGTCGTGCCGGTGGTGACCGTGGATCTTTTTGTTCCGATCACGGAAGGACGGTCGTTTCGCTAAAATACAGAGACTTTTTCGCCCCGTGCGGCCGAAAGGTCTTCCCATTTTCCCATGCCAACGTCTCGAGCCCCCTCCCGCATCGTCTCCCTCCTGCCCGCGGCCACCGAAATGGTCGCGGCGCTCGGCCTCGCCGATCGACTCGTCGGTCGGTCGCACGAGTGTGACGAGCCCCAGCGGGTGACCGGCCTGCCGGCCCTCACGACGCCACGGATCGATGCCACGGTCTCGAGCGGTGGCATCCACAGCCAGGTGCAAGAGGCGAGTGGCCCGCTCTTCTCACTCGACGTAGAGCAGCTCGCCGCACTGAAGCCCGATCTTGTCATCACGCAGGCTACCTGCGCCGTCTGCGCGATCTCCGAAGACGATGTCGCGGAGGCCGTGCGACGAAGCGGCATCCAGGCCCGCGTGCTGGCCCTCTCACCGACCACGCTCCACGACGTCTTCCACGACATGCTCGTGCTCGGCGAAGCCACGGGCCGGCTCGCCACTGCGCGGGAGGTCGTGGCCCGACTGCAAGCCAGGTGTGACTCCGTGGCATCCCGCGTGAAGGCAAACCAGCGGCATTCCGGCACGAGGCCATCCGTCGCCATGATCGAATGGCTCGACCCCCCGATGGCCGCGGGAAATTGGGTGCCCGAGATGGTGCGACTGGCCGGCGGCCAGGATGCCCTCGGCAAGGCCGGCGAGCACTCGCACTGGATCACCTGGGGCGACGTCGCCGCTGCCGATCCCGACGTGGTCGTGCTGATCCCATGCGGCTTCCCGCTCGATCGGGTGCTCACCGAGGCACGTTCGCCGGCTGTCTGGCCGCACCTGGAAAAACTGCGGGCACTCCGAGAAGGGCGGGCCTGGGCAATCGACGGGCATCACCTCTTCAACCGGCCCGGTCCACGGCTCGTCGATTCGCTCGAAGTGCTCGCCGAAATTCTTCACCCGGGCCAATTTGGATTTCGGGCCACAAGGCTATTTGCATCGCCGTTGACGGAAAAAGCGACCGCGGCCTCGCGTGGACGATGACGCGTGCTCACATCGCGCGTTCGCGTCGTGTGTGCCATCGAGCGGAACGACATCGGCAGTCCCATGGGCAGATTGTTCCGACGTTTGGTTGTTTGATTGCAGCAATGCCATTCCCCCGCCTGCGACGACGTGCAGATCCGCGGGCTTCACGCCCTTCTTGTGGCCCTTGAACCCGAACGGCGTGGGCTCGTAGGTGCCGACGAGATCGACCTTCGTCGCATCGGGAATTCTTTCCTCGAGCCCCACCCCCCAATAGCAGGCGTTCACGAGCAGCCGCCGCAGCCCGGCCGACGCAAGATCGGTCGCCGCCCCCATCGTCGTCGTGAACGCGCGGCCCTTCGGTCCGCCGTCGACGCTGTAGGTCTTCGTCCAGGCGATCGGCATCATCGGGTCGTTCTTCTTCGCGTCCTCACCCGTCACGAAGGGTGAATCCGCCGACATTCCCTCGAGTACCTGGCCCAGCACGAGCGGCTGCGAGTCGCCGGGAAGCGGCAGCCGCACGCCGTAGACGTCGGTCGGCCCCCAGATGTCGCCATCCTTGATGCCGCGGAGGATCGGATGGCCCTTCGCGCCGGGAGCGATCAGGCCTCGCGTGCTCTCGTGGCCGTGGTGGCCGTGGTGGCTGATCCATGTCTCGCCGAGCACCTGTCGGCCAAACCCTTCCGTGAAGTGTTCCGTTTTGTTCTCCCAGCCGTAGTGGGCGTAGCGTGATCCCTTCGACGGGTTGAAGGCATGCGTGGCCGTCCGCATGCCGACTACGGGCCTGCCCGATCGCAGGTAATCATCGACCTCCTTCATCTGTTCGTCCGGGAGGTCCCGGAACCGTGTTGCGATCACCAACAGGTCGGCCTTGCGCAACGCCTCGAGCCCTGGAACGTTCTTCGTGTAGCCGGGATCGATCTCGCCCGTTGCAGGATCGATCGCATAGAGCACGGTGCAGTCGAACCCATGGTGCTTCGCGAGAATCTTCGCCAGCTGCGTGAGCCCCTCCTCGCTGCGGTATTCCTCGTCACCGCTCACGAGGACGACCTTCTTGCCTTTCCCCGGGCCGTCGCCACCGGGCAGGGTGATCCACGGATCGGCCGCCAGGCCGGTGAGCGAGAAGAGGGCAACCAGGAGGCAGAAGACTCGCATCGAGGAAACTCCTTATGGGGGGCCGGCGAAAGAGTCTATCGCGCGAGCCTGTCGGCCGGGGGTCGCGTGTTTCGGCCCGCACCCCAGCGGCACGCCGAACGGGCTAAAATCGATGGTTTTGCTTCCGTCGCGGGCGAGGGTACTGTTTCACCATGGCTGATTTCCCACGGATTCCGATCCCCCCGCAATTCCCTCGCCGGCCCGGGATGCCGTCGGTCGGGGGCGGCCTGCCGCTTTCGATGATCCTCGCGGGAGCCCTTGTCGTCGCGGTCGTCGCTGGTCTTTCGCGCGGCGCCTATACCGTCGGGCCTGAGAGCATCGGTGTCGTGCAACGTTTCGGCCGCTTCATCGGCACGGTCGGCCCGGGCCTTCGGTTCAAGCTTCCCTTCGGCATCGACACCGTCACGATCCTGCCCGTCAAGCGGCAGTTGAAGATGGAGTTCGGCTTCGGCACGCCCGGGGCCCAGAATCCCGACCAGGTCTCCGACGAGTCCAAGCAGGAAAGCGACATGGTCACCGGCGACCTCAACGCCGCGTATGTCGAGTGGGTGGTGCAATACGAGATCAGCGACCCGGAGCAGTTCCTCTTCAATCATCGTGAGCCGGGCCCCACGCTCCGCGACTTCTCCGAGAGCGTGATGCGCGAGGTGATCGGCGACCGCACGGTGGACGAAGTGCTCACGATCGGCCGACAGGGAATTGAAAACGAGGCGATCGCAAACCTTCGCACGCTCGTGGACAACCTCCACATGGGGCTCCGCGTGCAGCAGGTCCAGCTGAAAAACGTGCATCCGCCGACGGCGGTGCAGCAGGCCTTCGAAGAGGTCAATCGCGCCCAGCAGGAGCGCGAGCAGATGATCAACCAGGCCAACGGCGAATACAACAAGGTCGTGCCCCGGGCCAGCGGCGAAGCCCAGAAGCAACTCAGCGAGGCCGAGGGCTACGCCCTCCAGCGGGTCAACGAGGCGGAGGGCGACGTCGCCCGCTTCCGATCGCTGCTGGAGCAATATGAAAAGGCTCCCGAGGTGACGCGGCAGCGGCTGTACTTGGAAACGATCGGCGAGGTGCTGCCGCAGCTCGGCGGCAAGGTGATCCTCGATGCCGACCTGAAGCAGTTCCTCCCCTTCATGAACCTGCAGCAGTTCCAGGCCCAGCCGCCACAGCCGAGGAAGTAGCCCGAAACGAGACGTCATGAGCCCGCTGCCGATCAACCACCCGCTGCTGCAGTTTCTCCGCCGGCTGGCCGATTGGATCGTTTCGCCGGTCGGTGGGATCCTGGCCGTGCTGGCGGCGATCGGCATCTTCGGGTGCGCCTACACGGTCGATCAGACGGAGCAGGTGGTGCTCACGCAGTTCGGCCGGCCGATCGGCGAGCCGATCAACGTCACCGGCTCGCGGGCCGGAGCGGGCCTCCACTTCAAGTTCCCCTTCGTGCAAAAGGCCAACCGGTTCGAGAAGCGGATCCTCGAGTGGGATGGGCCCCCCGGCGAGATGACCACCCGCGACAAACTCTTCGTGGTGGTCGACACCTTCGCCCGCTGGCGGATCGCCGACCCGCTCACCTATTTCCAGAGCCTGCGGGACGAGCGGAGCGCCCTCTCCCGGCTCGACGACATCATCGGCAGCGAGACCCGCAACGTCGTCGCCCGGCACGACCTCATCGAATTGGTGCGTTCCGACAAGGATCGCAAGCCTGAGCAGGATGCCACGCTCGCCGAGGCGGGAGCCGCCGTCGGATCGCTGCCGCCCATCCGCTTCGGCCGCGCGGAATTGGAAAAGGAGATTCTCGCGGCGGCCTCGCAGAAGGTGGGCATCTGGGGGATCGAGCTGCTCGACGTGCGGGTGAAACGGATCAACTACAAAAGCGGCGTGATCGAGAAGATCTACGACCGCATGAAATCGGAGCGGCTCCAGATCGCCGAGCGGTTTCGTTCGGAGGGCGCCGGCGAGGCCGCCAAGATCGAGGGCCGCAAGGAGCGCGACCTGCGGCGGATCGAGTCCGACGCCTACCGCAAGGTGCAGGAGATCCGCGGCACGGCCGACGCGAAGGCGTCGGAGATCTACGCCAAGGCCTACACCGCCAGTCCGCGGGCGGCCGACTTCTACACCTTCATGAAGACGCTCGACACCTATCGCGAGACACTCGGTCGCGACGCCACGCTGATCCTCACGACCGACAGCGACCTCTTCCGGCTCCTCAAGCAATCCGGCGGCGAGCCGGCCCGATAGCCGAAGACGATCCACGCAATCGAATCGCAGGCGAACACGTCACTCGAAAAACTCGTTCAGCGACGAGTGGCGGCGGCCGAAGTTGGCGAGGATGGCGAAGAGGATGGCGGTGTTGAGCCCTGCGGCCAGCATTCCGTTCATCGCCTCGATCGGCTCGAATGCCCGGTACGGTGCCGCCAGTCCCCGTTCCCCGGTGCCGAGCGTGGTGTAGGTCGTGCCTGAGAAATAAAGCGCGTCGTGGTAGGAGTTGAAATGCCCGGTGGTCCAGCAGAGGGCCGACCAGATGCAGATCTGGATGCCGCTCGAGATGACCATCACGACGGTGGCCAGGAGGATCGACGGCACGATCAGGCTGATGCCGTGCGCGCCTGGGAACCGTCTGCGAAACCACACCTGCGTCTTGAGAATGGCGAACATGGCGATCGCATGGATGCTCAGGCACAGGGCCATGGTCAGCATTCCGGCGAGGACGACGTGTCCCATGATGACGCTGCTCCGGGAGGCATTCGGCGAGGACGGTATCGGCCCGGTGGCTTTCGTGGCCACCAATAGCCTATAAAAATCTCTTCGGGCCCGTAGCTCAGCGGTGAGAGCAGGGGACTCATAATCCCTTGGTCGTGTGTTCGAATCACACCGGGCCTAGTTGTTTTT
>JBJTDB010000252.1:0-14512 GCA_046092145.1 Planctomycetia bacterium
GAGCAGCTCGAGCGGCTTGGCGTCGAGGGCCGCAAGAAGGCGATCGCCCACATCCGTCGGATCGCCATCGACGACGCCGAGGAGCTCGGCCGGATGGAGTTTGCCGAGACGCAGATCGGCCGTCTCGAGCACAAGATCGAGAAGCTCAAGGTGCTCGGCGAGAAGGTGCCGGGCGTGGAGTTCATGACGAGCGAGGTCTTCAGCGGCGACCATGGACTGGCCGTGATCGAGCACGCTCCGTTCGGGCCGATCGCCGCGATCACCCCGGTCACGCATTCGCTTCCCACGATCGCCTGCAATGCGATCAACATGATCGCCGGCGGCAACACGGTGGTCGTGAATCCCCATCCCAGTGGGCGGAAGATCGCCGCCGAGGGCGTGCGGCGGTTCAACCAGGCGATCCACCGCGACATCGGCATCGACAATCTCGTCACGATCATCGCCGAGCCGACGCTCGAATCGGCCGGAGCGCTCTTCAACCACCGCGGCATCAAGCTTATCTGCGTGACCGGCGGCCCCGCGGTCGCGAAGGCGGCGCTCCAGTCGCCGAAGCGGGCGATCGTGGCCGGCCCCGGGAATCCACCGGTCGTCGTCGATGCGACGGCCGATCTCGACAACGCCGCCCGGTCGATCATCCAGGGAGCCGCCTACGACAACAACCTCCTCTGCATCGGCGAGAAGCAGGTCTTCGTCGTCGACGCCGTGTTCGACCGGATGATGGCCGCCATGGAGCGAGCCGGCGCGATGCGGCTCTCCGCCCAGCAGGTCGATGCCCTCACGAAGCGGGCGATCGTGATGACCGGCGAGGGAACCCACCGCCACTGGGTGCCCTGCAAGGATCTGCTCGGCAAGGATGCGTCGCTCCTGGCCAAGGCGGCGGGGGCGACGGCCGCCGACGGGCTCGAACTCGTCTTCGGCGAGACCGATGTCGACAACCCATTCGTTCCAACCGAGCAGATGATGCCGTTCGTCCCGTTCGTCCGCTGCAAGGACGCCGACGAGGCGATCCACCGCGCCCACGAGAGCGAGCATGGCTTCCGCCACACGGCGATCATCCATTCCAACGACGTTCGCGCGATGACCCGCATGGGGAGGCTGCTCGACACCACGCTCTTCATCAAGAACGGCCCGAGCGTGGCCGGCCTCGGTCTCGGCGGCGAGGGCTACCTCTCGTTTTCGATCGCCACTCCGACCGGCGAGGGCGTGACGACTCCGCTCACGTTCACGCGTCAACGCCGCTGCACGCTCGTGGACGACCTTCGCATCCTCGGAAGCGCGACCTAGCGAGGCCGCCCCGGCACGAAAAGGAACGATTCATGCAACTGGCAACCATCATCGGAACGGCGACGGCCACGGTGAAGCATCGGTCGCTCGAGGGCACGACGCTGCATCTCGTGCAGCCGCTCATGGCCGATCGCGTGTCGCCCGACGGCGATCCGCAGCTGGCGATCGACACGGTCGGTGCCGGCAGGGGCGATCTCGTGATGATCACCAGCGACGGCCGGCTGCTCCGCGATCTCTTGAAGACGGAGGCGACCCCCGCCCGCTGGAGCACGATCGCCCTCATCGACGGAACCGCATCATGACCGCCCCGACGCCCCCCGATGCCGACACGATCCGCCGCCTCGTCGTGGAGGTGATCGCGCGGCTTCAGGCCGGCGTTCCCGCGGCACCGCCGGCATCGCCCGCCGCATCGCCGCCCGGCCAGCCGACGGCCACGGCCGGCATCGCACTGGCCGACAAGGTGATCACGCTCGCCTCTCTCGAGCGACTGCCCGCTGGAACCCGCCGGGTGGCCGTGACGGCCGCGGCCGTGATCACCCCATCGGCCCGCGAATTCGCGGCCGACGCCGGCATCGAGCTGGTCCGTGGCGGCGAGGCGACCCAGCCATCGGCCACACGCCGCCCGTTCATCGTGGCCTCCGTCGAATGCGGTGGCGACGCCGCAGGCCACTGTGCCGCGATCGTCCGAGGTATTCCCGGCGCCCAGCAATTGCCCGCGACGGGCCTCGCCGACGTCATCGGCGCGCTCGCCACGCATGCCTCCCGCGACGGAGCCCGCGGGGTGCTGCTTTCCAGCCGGCCGTCGGCGGCGGTCGTGCTCGCCAACCGCTCGGCGAGCCTCCGCGCCGTCACGGCACGCGACGTGGCAGGCCTCCTCGCCGCAAGCTCCGAATGCGCGGCCAATCTGCTGGTCGTCGATCCCAGGGTATTGTCCGCCGTGAGCCTCGAACGAGTCGCTTCCGACTTCGCCCGTCGCGACCCGTCCGAGGCCCCGGCCGAACTCGCCGCTCCATCCTCCTCGTGCAGCTGCAAAGGCCACGCGCACTGATGACTCCCCGCGAGAAAGGCTGACATGCGACTCGGCAAAACGATCGGCACCGTCACGCTCGTCGAACCGCATCCCACGATGCGCGGCGGCGTCTTCACGGTCGTCGTGCCCCTCGCCGGCACCGATCTCGTCCACGGCGACGGCCCGGCCGAGCCGCTCGTCGCCTGGGACGATTTGGGCGCGGGGGACGGCCAGCTCGTGGCCTTCAGCGAGGGGGGCGAGGCCGCCCAGCCCTTTCGGCCGCTCGACAAGCCGGTCGATGCCTATGTCGCGGCGATCATCGACCGCCTCGACCTCGGAGCACACCCCGCATGACCGGCGCAATCCTCACGACACGAATCGTCCGCAACCCGACCGTGACCTGAAAAGTGGGTCAGAATCAATACAGTCACCCAGTTCTTCTCGAAGGAGGATCGATGGCAACCAAGGCCACAGGCAAGACCACGAGCAAGTCGCTTTCCCAGCTCAAGGAGGAAATCTGCGACATCGGCCGCCGCATCTACAACAAGGGCTTCGCGGCCGGCAATGACGGCAACATCTCCTTTCGGCTCGGCCCCAACGAGGTCCTCTGCACGCCCACGATGATCTCGAAGGGCTTCATGAAGCCCTCGGACCTGTGCATCGTGGACATGGAAGGCAACCAGCTCGCCGGCCAGCGCAAGCGGTCGAGCGAAATCCTCCTCCATCTCACGATCATGAAGGAGCGGCCCGACGTGAACAGCGTCGTGCACTGCCATCCGCCGCATGCCACCGCCTTCGCCGTGGCCCGCGAGCCGATCCCGCAGTGCGTCCTTCCCGAGGTCGAAGTGTTCCTCGGCGACGTGCCGATCACCCGCTACGAAACGCCCGGCGGCCAGAAATTCGCCGACACGGTCAAGCCCTTCGTGAAGAAGTCGAATGTCGTCATCCTCGCCAACCACGGCACCGTGAGCTTCGGCGAGACGGTGGAAAAGGCCTACTGGTGGACCGAGATCCTCGACGCCTACTGCCGGATCCTCATGCTCGCCAAGGATCTCGGCCGCGTGACCTATCTCACGAAGCAGGAGACGAAGGAACTGCTCGCTCTGAAGGCCAAGTGGGGCTACACCGACCCGCGGCTCGAGAAGGGCATGGAGAACTGCGACATTTGCTCCAACTACGTCTTCCGCTCGAGCTGGGGCACGACCGGCGTGGACCGCAAGGCCTTCGACGCCCCGCACCCGATGGGCGCCGACCCCGGCACGGCCACCCGGCCCACGGCCCCGGCCGGCCTCGACCAGGAACACCTCGTGAAAATCGTCACGGAGACAGTCTGCAAGCAACTAGGAATTAGCGCTTGAAAAGCCCTCCGTGGCCTTTTCAAGCTCGGCCCGCCGGAGGCAACGCCAAGGGTTGCCTCGCCGGGCGTTCGGCATCCTGCCGAACTGGGATTAGCGCTTGAAAAGCCCTCCGTGGCCTTTTCAAACATGCTGGAGAGAATGACATGAAAGTCGGCATCATTGGTGGCGGTGGGATCGTGGGTTCCTCGGCGGGGTTCGCCCTGCAACTTGGCGGCATCGTTCATGAGATCGTGATCGTGGATGCCAATGCCGACCTCGCCGACGGTCAGGCCCTCGACATGCTCCATGGCACCGCGGCGATCGCCGACCAGTCGATCCATGCGGGCGGCTACGACTGCCTCGCCGACGCCGATCTCATCTGCATCACGGCCGGCCTGCGTCGCAAGCCCGACGAGAGCCGGCTTGCGCTCATCAACCGCAACGTCGAACTCTTCAAGACCATCCTCGGGGCGATCACAACCGCCGGCCACCGACCCGACGCCACGATCCTGGTCGTCAGCAATCCGGTCGATATTCTCACCTATCTGGCGGAGAAGGAGCTTGGCCTTCCCAAGGGGCGGGTCATCGGGCTTGGCACGTTGCTCGACACACTCCGCTTCCGCAGCCTCCTGGCGATGAACCTCAAGGCGCCCGCCACGCAGGTGCAGGCGATGATTCTCGGCGAGCATGGCGACAGCATGGTTCCGATCTGGTCGAGCGCGAGCATCGCCGGCCTGCCCCTCGAAAAGTTCCCGGGCTTCACGCACAAGCTCGGCGAGGAGATCTTCCAGCGGGCCCGCACCTCCGGCGCGGAAATGATCAAGAAGAAGACCGGCGCCGGTTTCGCGGTCGGCGTCTCGATCGCCGAGGTGATCCACGCGATCGCGCTCGATGCGAAGCGGGTGCTTCCGGTATCGACGGTAATGACCGGCGCCTACGGACTCCGCGACGTGGCGATCTCGGTGCCGACGGTCGTCGGCAGGGCCGGCGCCGAGAGAGTCGTCGAACTCGAACTGTGGCCCAAGGAGATGCAGGGCCTCAGGCGGAGCGCCGGCGTGCTCCAGGAGACACTCGGCCAGGTCGTTTCCGCAACCCGCTAACGACCACCCGCCGCGGTTCGGCCCCACAGGCGGATCGTTTCGTCGTCCGCGCCGCTCACGATCGTCGAGCCATCCGGGCTGACCGCCACGCCCCATGCTTCGGCGGAATGCCCCCGAAGCACCGACACCGCCTCGCCGGAGGCCGCGTCCCAGAGATACACACCGCCATCGGCCGATACGGCGATGATCCGGCTTCCGTCGGGCGTGAATGCCACCTTCCAGACCTGCCGGGCAGGGCCGGTGAGCCTGGCCCGCAACGAACCACTCACGGCATCCCAGAGACCGACGGTCGCGTCGCTCGACGCCGTCGCGAGCGACCGGCCGTCCGGCGACACGGCAAGCCAGTTCACCGGCTCAGTGTGCCCTTCGAACCGTCGTCGCTCACGCCCGGTGTCGGTCTCCCAGGCTCGTGCGATCCTGTCTTCGCACGCGGTGTAGAGGAGCCCACCATCGGGCGAAAATCGGCCGCAGAGCACCCGCTTGTCGTGCTTGATCGACAGGATCTCCTTCGGATCGCCGTCGTACGTCCAGATCCGTGCGGTCTTGTCTTCACCCGCCGTCGCCAGACGGTTCCCCGTGGCGTGCGAGTCGATGGAATAGACCCGCCTAGAATGGGCCTCGATGACGACGGGGGCCGCATGCTCAGCCGATGCGTCGCCCCGACTGCGCGCGGGAACCGTCCACACGACGACGGCCCCTTTGTCGCAGGCTGCGGCGAGTTTTCGTCCGCCATCGAAGAAGCAGATGTCGTTCACCTGCCGATCCGCCTGGGAGAGGATGCCCACCCGCTCCGTCGATCGGGCGTCGCGCAGGTCGATGCCTGTGGCCGTAGCCACCGCGATCTGGTCGCCGGCGGGATGGTGGGCGACCGACCGCACGAATCCATCGCATCGAATGGATGGATTGCTGCTCCGATCGGTGCGCCACAGCCGAACCGATCCATCGACCCCACCGCTTGCGATCCACGGCCCGTCCGCCATCGCCGACACCGACCAGATCCCGCCATCGTGACCGAGCCGACGGTCGATTTCCTTGGCAGATTGCGGATCCCACAGCCGCAGCACGGCGTCATTCGCGGCCGTTACCGCGTGACCATCGCCGGTAAAGCCGACGGCGTTGAGCTTCGTCGGATGATGCAACACGGCCGTCTCCCGACCAGAGCCGATGTCCCATACCCGTGCGGTGGCATCCTCGGAGGCCGTTGCCAACTGCCGGCCGTCGCCTGAAAACGCCACGAAGAACACACGGTCGGCATGCCCTTGGAGCAGATTGCGGGGTTCCCCGGAGGCCGCGTTCCAGAGCCGCACGTGGCCATCCTTCAATCCGGTCGCGAGCAGACCGCCATCGGGTGAGAAGGCGACGGAATAGACCGTCCCGCCTTCGGCATCCAGCCGCATCTCCTCGGTGCCGTCGGCCGCACTCCATATCCGGCACTGGCCGTCGCGGGATCCCGTCGCGACACGACGGCCATTCGGCGAAAAAGCCACTCCATATACGATCCCTGCATGCCCTTCGAGGCGGGCACGTTCCTCACCTCGGCCGACGTCCCAGATCCGGGCCGTGCCATCGGCCGAGGCGGTGGCCAGGAGCCGACTATCGGGCGACCATGCCACGGCCCACACGTCATCCTCGTGACCATGCAAAACCGTCAGAGGCTCGGCGCCGCCATCAGAGGTGACCGCCGCCCAGATTCGAACGACGCGATCCTCGCCGGCCGTCGCGAGCCGTTGCCCGTCTGGCGACCATGCCACTGCGCGGACCGTTCCATCGTGTCCGGTTCGCACGGCAACCGCGTCGTCGAGCGACGCCGCGAGGCACGCCAGCTCGATCGGACGCTCGGCCCCTGCCACAGCCCGCAGGCTGCGGGCCGATTCGAGCAGGCGTTTGGCCTCGGCGACGGATCCGCCGTCTCTGGCCGACGCAGCCAATAAGACGGTCGCCCGGTAGAGCTGCGATCGAGCCTCGCTCGCAGCCCGTTCCGCCCGCACCGCGAAGAAGGCGATGCCGATGCTCGCCGCCATGATCGCGGCAAGGGTGCCGACCGTCGCCGCTGCCGCCGCGCGGTGGCGGCGCGCCAGCCGTACGAGCGATTCCCATGCCGTCGGCGGTCGGGCCAGGATCGGCTCTCCCTCGCTCCACCGCGCCAGATCCTCCTCGACCGCGGCGGCTGTCGGATAGCGGTCCTCAGGGTTTTTCTCCAGGCAGGTCGCGACGATCACGCCGAGCGACCGTGCCTCGTCGCGTGTGATCGATCGATCCCGTCGAACGGCGCGGGCGACCGTCGCCGCCGAACGCGGCTCGTGCTCGCTGACGATATGAATCGCCTCCACGATCGACCGTCCGCGGATGTCGTAAGGAAGCGTTCCCGTGAGGAGTTCGTGGAGGATGAGCCCGATCGCGTGCACGTCGCTGCGGGCGTCGATCTCGTCGCTCCGGCCGGCGAGCTGCTCCGGGCTCATGTAGTGGACCGTGCCGATGATCTGGCCCGCTTCGGTGAGCATCGTGGCCCCTGCTGCTGCGGCATCGGTCGAACGGGCCAGGCCGAAGTCGATCACCTTCGGCTCACCGCCGCCATCCACGAGCACGTTGCCCGGCTTCAAGTCGCGGTGGATCACGCCCTTCTGGTGCCCGTGGGCGACCGCGGCACACACGCGGCGCACGAGCTCCACCCGCCGGCGACACGAAACCTCGTGGCGGTCGCAGTAGACCGTCACCGGGAGCGCGTCCGGCACCAGTTCCATGACGAAGTAGGGCACGGTCAGCGGGCCGACTCGTGCCGTGGCCAGGGCGTGAATCTGCGCGATGTTTGGATGGCGAAGCCGGGCCAGCACCTGCGCCTCGTAGTCGAAACGCTTCGCCTGTGATGCCGACAGGATCCCGTCGCGCATCACCTTCACGGCGACGCTTCGGGCCGGCGATTGCTGCATCGCCTCGTACACCCGGCCCATGCCCCCGGAACCGATCTGCCTGACGATCGTCACCCCACCGAGATCTGTTCCGGCAGCAAGCTCGACGGACGGCCCATCGCCAAACCCGAAGTCGTCGGAGCCATCGGAGAATGCCGACGGAATGGCAGCCGAAGACCCAGCATGCTGCCACCAGCTTTCCGCCGACCCTGACGATCCGATCGGTTCTCCAGCGACGTGAGGCGGCTCGGCAGCGTCTGCCGTGGATGCCCGCTGGGCAGCCCGGTCAACCTTCGTCCCCGGCGAATGAATGCTCTGCTCCAAGGCCATGGGAGGAGTCTATCCCCTCGCACGGGGATGTCACGCCACGGCCGCGGAGAGGCGGGGCCGGGAGTTGAATGGCTCTGCGGAGCAGCATCTCGCGGGCGGTGATGATCTCGCCGACACGGCCGGCATCAGCCACCTGGCCGTTCGTGAGGCTCGACCGCCGCCATCGCCGCAACTGAATCTGAGCCGCCTGGATGATCCGAACCGGATCGTCCACGGCCGCGGGAAGATTGAGCACGGCATGGGGCCGGATTCCGCCCCGTCTCAAAAAAACGCGGCTTTTCCCTCGAACGTCGTGTATCCTTCGCATGGCAGCAGTTCCTTCAGTCGCGTCGTCGCATCACCGTCCCGACACTCTGTTAGGCGAGAGCGACGGCCACGAGGGGCAACCGTCTGCGAAATTTTTCCGGAGCCCGGCTTGCCATCACCATGGATGCCGACGACCTCGCTTCCCCCGACCTCGTCGCCTGCCTCGAGTCCCTTGCGGCCGGCGATCTCTCCGCCCGCGACCGGATCATCGAACTGTGTGCCGAGCGTCTTCGGATGCTCGCCCACCGCATGCTCCGCCGTTTTCCGGCCGTACGGCGGTGGGACGACACCGACGACGTCGTTCAAAACGCGGCGATGCGGCTCCATCGGGCCCTGGGCACGGTTCAAATCGACTCGGCACGGTCGGTCATGGCTCTGGCTGCCACGCAGCTCCACCGCGAACTCATCGACCTGGCCCGCCGTTACGCTGGGCCGCAGTCGTATGCGGCCAACCATGCATCCAACGTCATCCCGCGGGATGCTCGGCCGGCGTCGGGCGCCCAGTTCGTCGATCTGGCCTCGGCGGGGGAACCGGTCCTCGAGCGGTGGACGCGGTTTCACGAGGCCATCGCGTCGCTGCCGGACGACGAGCGAGAACTCTTCCACCTCGTGTGGTATGTCGGTGCCGATCAGAAAACGATCGCCACGCTCCTGGAGTGCTCGCCGAGAACGGTGAAGTATCGGTGGCGGGCCGCCCGGGAGAAAGTGCGGGCGGCGCTCGATGGCATGTCACCGGAGTGATCTCGCGTGATGCCGCTGCGGGCGCACCCGACCGTGGAAACCCTCGGCGTTTTCACCGGTCGGCCACGTGAAAAAAGGTCATGGATGACTTTTTCCACGGGTAGCTCGTTCGACGTTTGCAGTTTTCGAAGGCCGGTTCCTCCCCACACAAGCCCCCGGTGGCAACCGGGGGATCAAAACGGGCCGCCGCGTCATACCATCCCCGGGTTTCCACCCGGGGCTTCTTGGGGCGGGGTCTTCAAAAACGTTTCAAAGTCGGAAACAGCCGGAAAAGGTGGCCCACACACTGCAAAAATCGAATCTAGCATCGTGCAGGATAGCGCGGCCAAAGCCCTGCCTTCGTGATTCAGAAGGACCACAGCCCGATCGCCGGCGGCTATGCCCTCACGATCATGGTCGCCTTCGCCAGGGACTCGGCATCAGCGGTATTCCGCCCTGCCCCAGGTGGCGGCCCGCTCCCACACCTGGATGGCATGGGGCTCGTGCAGATTGCGGATCTCGACGAGTTGGTCCTGCCATGTCCGGCCGGCGTCATCGCTCCAGTGGGCCTGCCAGACGACGGCGAGCACATCGCCCCGCCGCGGCGGATCGTCGTCCGCGTGCAACACCCGCCAGGGGATCGCGTCTTCCATCGTGTAGCCGCGGCCGTCGGCTGCGCGGGCGTCGCTCCGCACGGATACACGACTCCGTGACCAGATGGGGGCGCTCGATCCCGGCTCACGGGGGATCGATCACTCGCCACCGGAGATCGCGGAGGCTCGCGGCCGTGGCGTAGGTGGCGATGCCGAGCGGACGCGCGGGAAGCATTTCGTCACGCACCGTGAACCGGTGATCATCGACAGGCTGATCGACGATCCGTTTGTCGTCGATGAAGCATTCGATCCTGTCCGGCATCGACCGCACCCGAATCCGATACCACCGGCCCGATGCGAAGGTTTCAGACGTCGTCGTGGCGTTTTGCGATGCGTCGAGTCCGTCGATGCTCGACAGGCCGACCACCGTTCCGCCCCATCCGCCCACGATGAACGAGCAGGAGCCCTCGCCCACCGGAAACGTCAGACCGCAAAAAAAATCGAAGCCCTCGTCACGACGGGCCTCGATCGCGATCTCGAGATTCGTGCGTGGGATGTCGCGTTGCCAGGTGATGCCGCTGAGTTCCGACCCGACGGCCACCTGAATCGCTCCATCGACGACCCGCACCTCCCCTTCGCCACCGAATGGGGTCGGCTTCCACCCGTCGAGGTCGCGGCCGTTGAAGAGCGACCGCCAGCCCGGCTCGGCGGCCGTGGCCTCGGGTGCCACCACCCCCACGACCAAGCAGGCACCGATGGCCAGCATCCGGATGGCCGGCATCAAGCCGCGGCTCGTGAAAACAATCCGACCGTTCATGGCCGGAGTCTATCACGCCGGCCTTCCGCCGCCCCACCTGTTGCACAAAAATATATACATGCGTACACTCCTCGGCGTTGTTCGGGTTTTTCGTTCCGTTCCCTCACTTCGGAGATTCCGCCATGCTCGCCCGAATCCAGACGTTTTCGCTCTTCGGCATCGATGCCGTTCCCGTGGACGTGGAGGTCGATGTCTCGGCCGGCGCGCTCCCCGCGACCGTCCTCGTGGGCCTCCCCGACACGGCGATCCGCGAGAGCACGCACCGCGTCGCCCGCGCGATGGTCAACTCGGGCTTCACTCGGCCCAACGACCGAATCGTGGTCAACCTCGCCCCCGCCGAGCTTCCGAAGCAGGCGGCGACGTTCGACCTGCCGATCACGCTCGGCATCCTCGCCGGCAGCGGGCAGTTCTCCGCGGAGCGTTTCGAGGATTACGCCGTCGTCGGGGAGCTTTCCCTCGAGGGCTCCACCCGCCCGGCCCGCGGAGCGCTGTCGATCGCGATCGCAGCGGCCCGCCAGAAACGCAGCCGTCCTCTCAAGGGCGTGGTGGTGCCCGCCGCCAGCGCCACCGAGGCCGCCGTCGTCGAGGATATCGAGGTGATCCCGGTCGCCTCGCTCACGGAAGCGGTGCAGTTTTTTTCGGGCGATCTCGCGATTCCGCCGGCGCCCCCGCGGGTCACGGAATGGTTCGACCGCTTCGCCAGTTACGACATCGACTTCGCCGACGTCCGCGGCCAGGAGGCGGCCAAGCGGGCGTTGTGCGTGGCGGCAGCCGGCGGCCACAACTGCCTGATGCTCGGTCCTCCCGGCGGCGGAAAGACGATGCTCGCCAGGCGGATCCCGACGATCCTGCCTCCCTTGTCGGCGGCAGAGTCGCTCGCGACCACGCGGATCTACAGCGCGCTTGGCCTGCTCTCGGCAGGCCAGCCGCTCGTGGCCACACGGCCCTACCGCGCGCCGCATCATACGATCAGCGAAGCCGGCCTCATCGGCGGCCGGTCGATCCCGATGCCGGGCGAAATTTCTCTCGCGCACAACGGCGTTCTTTTTCTCGACGAACTTCCGGAGTTCAATCGACGCACGCTCGAAGTCTTGCGGCAGCCGCTCGAGGATGGCACCGTCACGATCAGCCGCGCCAAATCATCGACGATCTTCCCGGCCGACTTCATGCTCGTCGCGGCGCTCAATCCATGTCCATGCGGCTACCGCGGCGATCCGCGGAGGGAGTGCCAATGCACAACGCCGCAGGTCGAGAAGTACATGGGCAAGATCTCGGGGCCGCTCGTCGATCGGATCGACATCCATCTCGAAGTGCCGGCGGTGCCCTTCCGTGAACTGTCGGCCTCACGCCCCGGCACGTCGAGCAGCCAGATGCGGGAGGCCGTGCTTGCGGCGCGGCTGCGGCAGGCACGTCGGTTCGAGGCGGTCGCGGCCTCGGGCTGCCGGGTGCCGCCGAGGTGCAATGCGCGGATGACCAGTCGCATGATCCGTGAGATGTGCCCGCTCGATTCGGCGGCGTCGGAGCTGCTGCGAGCGGCCGTCTCCGACCTCGGCCTCTCGGCCCGTGCGCACGACAAAGTCCTCAGGGTCGCGCGGACGGTCGCCGACCTCGACGCCAGCGACACGATCGCGTGCAGCCATATCAGCGAGGCCATCAATTACCGCATGCTCGACCGCGGGCTTTGGACCTGATCCGCATGGCCGGCCTTCTCGCTGGTCTTGTGCAGGCATTCGTGATATCCTGACGGTGTTCCGAACATTGCCAGAGGATGCCATGCCGGCCCAGAAACGCACCAAGAAAGCCACCCCGAAGACCTCTGTATCGCGAGCCCCGAAGACGGCCGTCGCTCCTGGGGGCAAGCGGGTTTTGCTCGTCGATGACGACTCGGAAATCGTCGATTCGATGCAGACGGTGCTTGAATCACGGGGATATCAGGTGATGGTGGCCCGCGACGGCAACCAGGGGCTTGCCATGGCCGAGCAGGAAGGTCCCGACTTGGTCATTCTCGACATGATGATGCCCAAGCGGAGCGGTTTTCTGGTGCTCGAGCGGCTCCGCCGCAGCCATTCCGTGCCCCTTCGGGTGATCATGATCACCGCCAACGAGGGAAGCCGCCACAAGGCCTATGCCGAGATGCTCGGCGTGGATGACTACATCCGTAAGCCTTTCGCCATGGATCGGCTCCTCGAAAGCGTCGATCGCCTGCTTGCTGGTTGAGCGGCGGAATCTGGGCAGGCTGCGCAGGCCTCGTCTGAGATTGACCCGTTTTGGGCCGCCTCCTACATTCCGACGGTCACCTGAATCACTCGTTGCGATGCCGGCTCCGCCGCATCGTGATCGTCCGTGGTGCGGGTGTGATCGCATCGTTTTCAGGACCGCCCCGTGGCAACCGATCGCATCAGTTCATCGTCCGGCGACGACTTCAAGGAACGGGTGCGCGATGCCGTCGACATCGTGGATGTCGTCGGCACGTATATCTCGCTGCGTCGGGCCGGCAAGGGACTCGTCGGCCTCTGTCCGTGGCATGACGATTCGAAGCCGAGCCTCCAGGTAAATCCGGAGCGGCAGACGTTCCGCTGTTGGGTATGCAACCTCGGGGGCGACGTCTACAGCTTCATCATGAAGATGGAGAAGCTCGAATTTCGCGAAGCGCTCGAGCAGTTGGCCGATCGTGCCGGCATCCAGATGCCAAAGGGCCGCCGCGACGGGCCGGGCGACCAAAAGGCCGACCTCCATCGGACCCTCGCATGGGCGGCGGACCGGTTCCGCGACTGCCTCCGTGCCGCTCCCGAAGCGGCCGCGGCGCGAGACTATCTCCGCGGCCGCGGCCTGTCGGACGAAACCATCGGCCGGTTCGGCCTGGGCTTCGCCCCGGCATCATGGGATTGGCTGATCCGCCAGGCCTCCTCGGCCGGCAGCGGAACGAGCCTTTTGGCGGCAACGGGAATGGCCGTCGAGCGTCAGGACCGGTCGGGTCACTACGATCGTTTTCGCGACCGCGTCATGTTCCCGATCCGCGATCCGCTTGGGCGATGCGTCGCGTTTGGCGGCAGGGTGCTTCCCGGCGCGCCCCCCGACTCGGCCAATTACATCAACTCCCCCGAGACGTCGCTCTTCTCGAAGAGTTCGATGCTCTACGGCCTCGATACGGCCCGCGAGGCGATGGGCCGCTCGCGACGGGCGGTCGTGGTGGAGGGCTACACCGATTGCCTCGCCGCCCGTCAGGCGGGGATCGACGATGTCGTGGCCGTCCTTGGCACGGCGCTTGGCGAGCGGCATGCGAAGTTGCTCCGCCGCTACGCCGACCGCATCGTGCTGGTGCTCGACGGCGACGACGCCGGCCGTCGCCGCGCCGACGAAATCCTCGATGTACTGCTCGCCGAGCCGATCGACCTGCGGATCGCCCGGCTTCCCGGCGGCATCGACCCGTGTGACTTCATCATCGACCAGGGCCGCGATGCCTTCGAATCGCTGCTCGAATCGGCCGGCGATCCACTCGACTATCGCATGGACGAGGCGGTGTCCAAGCTCCCTGCCGGGGCGAGCGACGACGCGGTGCTCGCCGCCGTGGAAAGCGTCCTCTCGGCCCTGGCCAAGGTCTCGCCGCGATCGCCGACGTCGCCATCACAACGACGGCTTCGCGAGGACCAGATCATCGGGCGACTGTCGCGCCGGTTCGGCCTGGCCCGCGACGTGCTGCGGGGACGGATGCTCGACCTTCGTGGCTCCGCCCAGCCCGTTCAGCCCGAGGAGCATCCCGAGTCGGAGCCACTCCTCCCGGGAAAACTTCCGGCATGGGACCGCGAGGTGATCGAGGTGCTCGTGAGCGTGCCCGAGGGAGCCGGATTGATCATCCGCGAGGTGGAGTCGTCGGAACTTGAAAGCGGCGCCGGCCGGCAGGTGCTCGAAGCGGCCCGCCGGCTCCACGATGGCGGCCGTCCCGTGGCCCTTCCGGGGCTTCTCATGGAAATTCTCGACCCCGGCGTGCAGAGCATGCTGGTGGCGGTTGACGAGGCGACGGCCGGGCGTGGCCCGGCCCACGCCGAGGAACGCAAGCATCACCAGCAAGACGCCCTCCGACGCCGCTCCGCCGAGCGGCAGGCGCACGCG
>JBJTDB010000253.1:0-819 GCA_046092145.1 Planctomycetia bacterium
GCCATCGCCGGTGCGATCTGGCCGCTGGTCCTTGCGGGAGCCGTGGTCCTCGCGATCCTCGCGATCGGCGTGGTCGCCGGATGGCCGCTCATGATCGCGGCGGTGGGCGTCGAGCGGGGAGACAGTTTCCAGGCCATCTCGACCGCCTTCTCCTACTTCTACCAGCGGCCGCTGCATGCGGCGTTTTACGCCTTCGTGGCCCTCATCGTGGCCGTGCCGGCCTTCGCTGCCGCTGGCGTCGTGGCCGACGCGACCGCGACGCTGGCCCTCTGGGCCGCCAGTTTCGGCATGGGGCATGATCGGACGGCCGCCGTGCTCGACGGGATGCGATCGTGCGCCGCCGGGAGCGGATGCGGTCGGCCATGGGGCCTGCAGGCTCTCGCCTTCTGGGGCCGTGGCCTCGAGTGGTTGCTCGGCTCGTTTGGGTGGGGCTATTTCTGGTCGATCGCGACGGCCGCCTACCTCCTGCTGCGGCAGGATGTCGATGGCACGGAACTCGACGAAGTAGTTCTCGACGAAGTCGGCGGCTGAAAGGCATTGCCGAGTCGTCTCCCGCCGGCTCGGGGGCGGCAAAAGTCTCGTCGCGTGGGCCGCGGCGGCCCAATGCTCCTCGAGCGTTCGCCGACCCCCTCCCCTCGTCTTCTCAGTCACATTCAGCTAGCGAATTTCGGCTTTCTTCATGACGCCGCACGGGCGATCACTGCCGGGAAGTCGCCGAGCAGTTCTCCGCGGCTGACGGCCAGGGTGGCGCCGGCGGTAGTGGCGTCGTCGAGGCGTTGTTTGTGCACGTGCGGGCCAAACGCGATGACCTTTGCCGGC
>JBJTDB010000254.1:0-3773 GCA_046092145.1 Planctomycetia bacterium
GATTCGTGCGCACGAATCAGCGAGTGGATCGCGTCGGGGGAAGCTGCGAGTCCCTTGGCGTCGAGCGGCAACGTGTCGAACCGCACGCCCCCCTCCTGCGTGTCGGGGCCGTGGCAGTCGATGCAGGTCTGCGTGAGAAACGCTCGGGCGTCGGCCGCGATGGCGGGCCGCGAGCCCGCCGCGGCCAGTGCAGCGAGCACCGACCAGGCGGCCCACGCCCGCAGCGGTCGCGGCACGTGGATCATCGGCTGGATCGTCCGCTGGGCCATCCAGATCACCGCGTCACACCTGCTCATCGACGTGCCTCCTTGGCCACGACGGGCTCGAGCGTCGGGCCGTCCGGGCCGGGCTTCGCCTCCACGATTATCGCCTTTGGCACGGCTCGAAGCGAGACTTTTCCGAGCGTGGGGATCTCGACCGAGACGTCGCGGGCAACGCCGTCGGCGGCCCAGGCCGTGATCAGCCACTCCGGCCTGCCCTGGATCTTGCGGGCGAGCACCCGGGCCGGCGTCCGCGTGGGAAACTCGTAGGCCGGGTTTTCCTTCGACCAGCGGTGGCGGGCCGGGCCGGGGAGCAGGTCGCCGTCGCGGAGATAGCGCTCCAGGTGTGAGAACGTCGCGTGCACGTCGGCCAGCGCGATCATCTGCAGGAGCCAGTGCGGCGGCTTGCCCGCGGGGAAGGGCTGGTGGAAGCCCTGCAGCGACGTCCGCTCGTAGCCCTTCGGATAACTGTAGTAGCCAGCGTTCCCGCCGATCATGCCGGCGGTGTAGAGGCAGCACAGGAAGCCGCGGTAGCGATCCAGGTCGCCGAGCCCATCGTCGCCCTCGGCGTCCTTTTCGCCTCCCATCGTCCCGGTGTTGCCCTCCCACCCGGCCGAGACCCAGTCGTAGCAGAGCGGCTTGCCGTGGGCGATCTCGAAGCCGCGGGCGTTGAGGGCCTGCGTGAGGATGTCGTTCTTGCCCGTCCAGCCGCCGTTGCCGTGGCGGTAGTAGTGCTCACTGCTCGGCAGGTCGGAAACGGGATGAATCCATTCGTAGCCCGGTCCCCACTCCACCCAGCCGGGCCACCGGTTGCGGCTCGTGCCGCCGGAGCAGGTGTAATAGATGTAGAGATCGCGGTCGGGCACCGCCGCACGGACGGCGTCGGCGATGAGCGACTCGGCCCGGGCCTTGGCCTTCGAGGTGAACTCATACCACGACCGCTCTCCCTTGGCGGCGACGATCGCCGGATCCTGCTCCCAGAACGGCTTGGCGAACCCGGGGACGGCCAGGCCGTATTCGCCGCCATTGAGCACGATCGCGATCGGGCACTCGGCGCGGATTTTCTTGAGCGGGTCGGCCCGCAGGCGGCCGGCCTCCTGCCAGACCGAATCGGGGGCCGCGGGGCTGTAGATCCAGTCGACGCCTTCCGACCAGACGTTGCCGTCGTAGCCCTTCGACCGGGCGCTCGCGAATTCCCCGTCGGCGCCGCGGGTCCAGGTCTCCGGGGGCACCGTCTCCTTCGGGGGCAGGTCGCGGCAGCAGATCACGGAGAGCTTGAAGGTGTCGGGCTCCTTGGCCGCCAGCCGCATGCACTTGGCGGCGTCGCTCGCGGGATCGTCGATCGCCTTCTGCACGGCCTCCTCCGTGGCGTAGCCGTTGAGCCACGGCACCGAGCCCCACTCCAGCGCGTAGCCCCAGCGGCGGGCGAACTCCACGCGGGTGTCGAAGTCGAGCGTCCAGCCGAAGCGGGTGAGCCGGGGAAGCGTATGGCCGGGCCTGTATGCCGGGGCGTCGAGCGACTTCAGGTAGTCGGCGGGAAGGACATGGCCCGCGGGGATGACGGGCGGCGCCGCGTGGACCGTGCGGAACGCGGGGACGAAGCCGGCGAGGAGGCCGGCCGCCAGAAGCGGAGCGACGGCCCGGAGGGGGAGGGCTCTCATGCCGCGAGTTCAGCGTTCCGGGCGGTGGGCGTCAACGTTTCCTCGCGAGCAAAATTGTTCAAAAGCATGAGCGCGGCGCATAGGCATGCTGCGGCCCCGCCGGCTCACTTCGACGGCGTCTTCAGGGAGAAGTCGAGCTTGTTCGAGCCCTTGTTCACGACGGCACGCAGCGGAGTCGTGGCCCGGTCGGCGTAGACGCGGGGGGTCGCGAGCACGGGCTCGCCGCCCGCGGGCGGGTCGACGAGTTTGTGGATCGTGACCACGTACTCCCCCTGCACGGTCCCTTCGCCAAAGCGTTTTCCGACGGTGGCGCTCAGCACGTAGCGGCCGTCGTCGCGCGTGAGGCCGGCGGCAGAAATTCCGCCGGCGGTCGAGGGGATGAACGTCAGGGCCGCGCCGGCGAGCGGCTTGTCGTCAAGCGTCACCACGCCCTCAACCATCTGCACGTCGGGCCCTGGATTCCGGCAGCCGGCAAAAAGCAGCAGGAGTGCGCAGCACGCCACCACCCAGGGAACTCCTCCCCAATGACGAGCCTCGTGGAGCACGGGTTTTTGGCCGCGGTTCTCAATCAAGGCTTGCACTCTCTCCCCCGGCACGGCTGCCGAGCGCTCCCCAGACACCGCTGCGGCTGGCTCCCGTATACGTCGAGTACCTGTATGTTTCAGTTCCGGTGCCGTCGTCGATATCGTCCTTGACCCAACGCACGGCCCCGTCGCACATTGCCGCAACGGCGCCACCCGCGTGGTGGCTGCTGGCGGGAACCAACTGCATGCCTCCCTGATTGCCGCACCGCGGCGAATTGGGAGAGGCGATCGTGGAAAAGCCCGTCGCGCGTCCCAGGCTCCACCCCCATGCCTGTCCGGGCAGCCCGCTTCCGCTGATGGTCTGAGAACTGGTGTAGACGCCGCTCGACATCAGCCCCACGCATGTGGCAGGCGACGAGTTGGAGGAGGCCGTAGAGTTTGCCCAGACAAGGGTCGAAGAAGTTCGTCCACAGCCCCCCGGTAGCTTGTCGGAGCCGTCGGCGATCGCCACTTCGGCGAGCATGACGGTCTTCGACACCCCGTCTATGATGTTTGTTGTCCGTGATGGGGGCCCGGGCAAGGCAGGATCCGGACTTACGATGACACCGTCGGCCGTCCCGTTTCGGGCAGTGCCGGGGAGAAACGGACCCCGCTTGTTCCAGGCGCTGTCCGAGGTGAGCGTGTCTCCGTGACTAATGTGGTAACTCGTCGTGCCGAAACCGTTCTGAAGCGGCTCTCGCTGCCTCTCGGATGGACAGAGAAACACGGTGGGCTGGGCCTTGAAGGGGCTCGCCACATTGGCCTGGCCATTGTAGGTGAATCCGGAGTTGGTCGTCGGGCCCCTGCTTGTTGAGGTGCCGTATTCCCAGCAACGGAAATACGCATTGGCCTTGTCGTAGAGTTCCGCTTCTTCGGCGAATGGCAGAATGTGGTAGAGCACGCCGTACTCATCCCATGCGAGGTTTCTGTTTGTCGTGCCGCTTCGCTGAAGGTCATACAGCTGGTAGTCGTAGCCGAGTGCCGGGAATCTCGCGTATGCGCTTTCATATCCCAAGACGGCGAGCGCGATCTGCTTCATGTTGTTGGTGCACGCCGAGCGGCGGGAAGACTCTCGCACCGCCTGGACCGCCGGCAGCAGCAGGCCGACGAGCACGCCGATGATCGCGATCACGACCAATAGCTCCACGAGCGTAAAACCGTGTAGGGGCCGGAAGGAGGGTGTACCCTCCTTCAAAGCGTGAAGTTGTTTGCGACCCCTGACACGGAGTTTACGACCATGAAGAAGGATGTTACCGGCGTTGTTACTTTCATCGGCGTCGATCTTCACA
>JBJTDB010000255.1:0-3218 GCA_046092145.1 Planctomycetia bacterium
TCGGAGCGAATGACCAGCTTCTCCACGATCGTGGCAAGCCTTTCCACCGTGGCCTCGAGCCGCTCGAGCCGAGCCTCGGTGCGGGCCTGCGCCTCACGCAGAAGTCGGAGGTCTTCCTTCGTGGCGGCGTTTTTCGCCTCCTCGATCATCGTACCGAGCGTCTGCGCGAAGCCCTTGGCCCGCTCCTCACCCAGAACGGCACGAAACTGCTCGTAAATCGCCAGCGTGTCCATCATTGCCACCATTGATCGCGATGCTCCTCATTCTAGCGTGGCCCTGTCACGAGCGTGTTGCTCATCCAGCCACGGGACCAGACACGACATCTCTTCAACGAGTGTTCTTTCGTACACTTCCTGAACGGAAGGTCAACCGGAGCCGCGATTGCTTCACTGCTCGAGAACCCGCGGCGGCCGCAGGGTGATGGGTCGCGTATTCCGTCGCTCGCGCGACGGGCGGCCCGGCGGGGTGACGTCGGATCGATGATCGGGTAGAACACGCGGGCTCCGCATTCCTCGCCCCCCCTGCCCCGAAGGCCCGCCTCATGCATCACGCCGCCCCTGCCCGCCTGCCCGTCTTCTTTCGCCGCGGCTCGTCGTGGTTCGCCGTCGCCCTGTTCGGTCTGCTCGCGATTGCCGCCGCGCGGGTGGGCCAGACCGCGCCGGCCGCCGAGCCGCTTTTCGACGGCAAGACCTTCGCCGGCTGGAACGGCGACACCGCGACCACGTGGCGGATCGAAGATGGTGCGATCGTGGCGGGCGACGCCACCAAGCCCGCTCCCCGCAACGAGTTTCTCGCGACCAACCGCACCTTCGGCGACTTCGAACTCGCGTTTGAATACCGGCTCGACTGCGGCGAGAAGTGCAATGCCGGCGTGCAGTTTCGCACGGCACGGGTGCCGAACCACCACGAGGTGATCGGCTACCAGGCCGACATCGGACCGGGCTGGGACGGCTCGCTCTACGACGAGAGCCGTCGCAACCAGGTGCTCGTGCAGGCGGCTGCCGAGGCCGTGAAGACGGCGCTGGCGAAGTCGCGGGACGGCTGGAATGAATATGTGATCCGCTGTGAGGGGCCGCGGGTGCGGCTTTCGATCAACGGCGTGCAGACGGCCGACTATGTCGAGGCCGATGCCTCGGTGCCGCGGGAGGGCGTGGTCGCCCTGCAGATCCACGGCCAGATGGTGGGCACGATCCGCTACCGCAACATCCGGATCACGGAGTTTCCGCCGCTCCTGCGGAGCGATCTCCGCCTGCCGGCCGGCAGCGAGGGCTGGGAGGGCTCGAAGCAGCCCGAGGCCTTCGTCGGCGAGCAGATCCAGGCGGGCGGCGACAGGAGCGTGCCCTTCACGATCCGCACGCCGTGGTCGCCGCCGGTGCCGGTGGAGCCGTTTGCCTACTACCGGGTGCGGCTCCTGGCGAGCGGTTCGTCGGGCGGCCACTGCTCGGCGCTGTTTCTCGACGCCGACGGCAAGGAACTCGTGGCCGACGTCTACGACCTGATCGATCCCTCTCCCTCCTGGCGGCCCTACGTGCTCTGCTTCCGAGCCCACGCCGACGCCAAGCAGGCGAGGATTCGTCTGCAGCGAGACTTACGCAATCCGCAGGCCCCGCCGCTCGAGATCAAGGACGTGCGGATCGAGAAGATCGACGCGGCCGAGGCGGCCGCCTGGTCGGCCGGGCTCGCCGGTGCCTGCCCGATCGTGCGGTTCGATCCGCCGGCCGGTCGGGGCGCCGCCATGAAGAAGTCGCTGGCCAAGCTCGCGGCCGGCGGGCGGCTGCGGATCGTGATGCTCGGCGACAGCATCTGCAACGACACGTCGAACTCCCTCTATGAAACGCAGCTCGCCGCCCGGTATCCCAAGGCGGCGATCGAGGTGGTGACGAGCGTCCGCGGCGGCACGGGCTGCTGGTATTACAAGGACGACAACCGCGTGGAGCCCTACGTGCTCGCCTACCGGCCCGACCTCGTGATCATCGCCGGCATCAGCCACGGCTGCGACACCGACTCGATCCGCAGCGTGATCCGCCAGATCCGGGCGAAGAGCGACTGCGACATCCTCGTGACGAACGGGGCGGTCGCGCCCTGGGAGGTGCTGGAACCGGACTTCGTGAGGATGAAGTCGCCGTCCGTGGCGCTCGACCTCATGGAGCGGTTCGAAGATTCGCTCGCGGCGATGTGCCGCGAGGAGCGGGTGGAGTTTTTTGACATGCGGCGGGTGTGGGACGAATACATGCGGGCGTCGTACAAGCCCTACGACCACTTCGCCCGCGACCGGATCCACGCCAACAGCCGCGGCAAGGCCGTACTCGGCCGCATCCTCTGCCGCTACCTCAGCCCGTGACGGCTCTTCGAGTCAAAATTGCCCGCCTGGTGATGGCACGCGCCGTCCCCTCGCTGCCGCATTCCCTCAGTTCGCTCCTTGGCTGGACTACGCCGACACCTGCCGCTATACTGCACCTCCGTTCAGACCCTTCGGACACGAGCTCCGCGCGTGAACGTCAATACGATCGCAGCCGAGGTTGCAACGTGGCCCGTGATAGAACGGATGCGGCTGATCGAGGAAATCTGGGGCGGCATCGCCTGCGCCGAGGAGTCCGCGATCCTTGACGAGTCTCTGAAGCGAGACTTGGAGCGACGGCTCGAGGAATATCGCACCACGCCGCACGCGGGTTCACCCTGGCATGAAGTGGAGGCCCGCCTGCGTGTGAACGCCGGTTGAAAAGTGCAGCGCGCGGCGGTCGAAAAGTGCAGCGCTGGGGATGGGTTGAATTTACTCCGGGGTAGCCGGTTGCTCCAAGGATCTGTGTGTCACGACGGGCCGGAGGCGCGTCGTTGCCGCCTTCGGGCGTCCCGAAGGCGGAAGCTCTCGCCCTTAGCCTCGAGGATGTGGCAGCGGTGCGTGAGGCGATCGAGTGCAGCTCCGGTGAGCCGTTCGCTGCCGAGCACCTCGGTCCATTGCTCGAATGGCAGGTTCGTCGTCACGATCAGGCTTTGCCGCTCATAGTCCGTGCTGAGGACGTCAAAGAGGAGCTCGGCCCCTACCTTTCCAGTCGGAACATAGCCCAATTCGTCAAGATCGATGAGGTCGAGCTGCTTGATCTGCTTGCGGAACCGCAGGAGTTGCTTCTCCTCCTTGGCTTCCATGAGCAGCGTGATCAATTCGGTCACTCGGAAGAACCGCACCTTCCGGCCCTGTCCACAGGCGGCGAGGCCCAGGG
>JBJTDB010000256.1:0-3100 GCA_046092145.1 Planctomycetia bacterium
GGTAGTTTCGATCCCGTGCATACCGGTCACCTGATCGCCGCCGAATGCTGCCGGGAGCAGGCCGGGCTCGACCGCGTGATCTTCATGCCGGCTGCCGTGCCGCCCCACAAGCAAAATCATCATCTTTCCGCCGCCGAGCACGGGGTGACTATGCTGCGGCTGGCCATCGGAGGCAACGATGCGTTCAGTGTGTCCACCGATGAACTCGACCGGGGCGGCATCAGCTACACGGTCGAGACCCTCGATCGCCTGCGGTCGGCACACCACGGCGACGAGATCCTGCTGATCCTCGGGCCCGACGCCATTCGCGAGTTTCCGACCTGGCGCGAGCCCGAACGGATCCTCGGCATGGCGGACGTGCTCATCATGGAGCGGGCCACGCTCGACGATGCCGAGGCCCTGCTGAAGGATCAGGCCGTCGTGGCCGTCTTCGGCAGCGAGAGGCTGGGGCGGGTCGTCGCCACCCGCGTGCGACTCCCCGCGATCGGGATCCGGGCGTGTGATCTTCGGGCTGCGATCGCCGCGGGCCGAAGCGTCCGCTATCGGACACCGCGGGCCGTCGAGCAATACATACTCACGAATGGGCTCTACCGGCCGACCTGAGCCAGCCGCTCCGCGAGCAACCGACTCTTCGGCCGCATGGCGATGCCTGGATCGGCCGCCAACGCCGTCAGGAGAATCGTGAGATGATCGGAGGGGGCCTGGGCGACGTTCAGCAGGATCTGGCGACGTCCGCCGACCATGCATGGGCCGCCGGGAAGATCGCCGAGCGGCTCCTCCCGAACGATGTAGCCCATGTCACCGGCGAGATGCCGGCATTCCTCCAAGAGTCCGAGCGTGTCTGCCATCCGTGCGTCCCTGCTCGTGATCGAACCTCATCGCGGTCCGCCGGGAGGGCCGCTCGGGGGGAGCCCCAATTGTGTCCGGCGAACATCCATGGCGCGACGGTATTCGGAGTAGCGGGCCCGTTGTTCCGGTGTGGTGGTGTCGATGATCCGCTTCCGCCAGGCTTGGCGGGCTTCATCGCTCTGGGGCGGCGGGCCAGAGCGCTGCCCGCCTGACGCAGCCTGATTCGAAGATCCTTGCCCTGCTGCAGTACCGCCGGCTTGGCCCCCGAAAAATCCCCGGACGGCACCGGCCGCCTCGAAGGCCTTTCGCATCATCTCTTCCTGTCGGATCTGCCGGTCGAGTTCGGCGATCCGTTTCTCGGGGGGCGCCGCGAAGTAGGCGTCGATCCTGGCACGCATCGCGGAGCGAAACATGCTCCCTCCTCCGCGTTCCACGCTTTGCCGCAGAGGTTCGGGGAGCGCCTCGATCTTCTCGCGAATCTGGCTCATGGCTACGACCGCCTCGGTGGCCTCGGCCATCGTCGTGGGGCCCCCGGTCTCCACGAATTTGTCCCGAGCGTCCTTCTGCATCTGACGAATCTCGAGGATTCTGGGATCGGTCGTGAATCGGAACCATCCCAGCAGCCATGCCAGGAGAAACGCCAGCAGGCCGAATCCGAGCAGCGCCAACGCCCACCACGCGAGGCCGCGGCCGGAACGATCGTCTCCAGAGCGGGTAGCCCCGCCTTGCGTGCGCATCGTCACCGTGCTCATGAGTGTGCCTCGCTACAGGTTTTCGACGTGACCGTCGAGGTAGAGGAAATTGCGGGCGCCCTCGGGTGCAAAGGGTTGCCCATCTTCAGGATTGTTCGGATCCGTCACGTCTGAGCCGAGAAGGCCAGCCCAGCCACCCACATGGAACGCGCTGAACTCATACAGAATCCAGGTTTTCGACGTGCCATATTGCCGGCCGCTCGTTCGTCCGGTCAGGGCCTGCTCGCGGGTTTTGCCCACGACCGGTGTGGCCGTTTCGTCGATCAACCGGCGGGCAGGATATTCGTAGCTGGTTCCTTCGTAGGCGAGGTCGGCGTATTCCGAGGGCTGGACCGCCGCAGGAAGAGCGTTCCACTTCGATTTGATCGCATCGGCCGCGGTTCCCGAACGCGTGAAATAGACGAGATCCGAGGGGCATCGAAACATGCCTCGGCTCTGCTCGATATAGGGCCCGAGCGCGGAGGCGATGCTCGGCCGGATCGGCCTCGACGCGGAGTAGAAATCGAGTTCTTGGCTCGGCATCTGCGCCGCCACCGGGAACGTCCCGCGGGTCGCGCGGTCCAGGTACAGATTCATCGCGATCCCGATCTGCTTCAGATTGGCTTTGCAGGTCGTCCGACGGCCCGACTCACGGGCCGACTGCACGGCCGGCAAAAGCAGCCCGATCATCAGGCCGATGATCGCGATCACGACGAGCAATTCCACGATCGTAAACGCGGACCGACGCCCCCGACGACCTTGGAAACCGCCGCTGCGGTCCGTCGAGGGAAGGGTTTGCGTCGGCCGTCGGGTCGATCCAGTCGTCATGGTTTACTCCCTTTGCCACGCGGGCAGGTGGGGAAGGAAATCGAGCCTCTTTTCGCAGACTTGAACGGTCGAGAAGCCGGAAAGGATCACACGCCGGAGTATACAGTCGGCATCGCAGCGAGGTCGATGACGCCGAAGCAGCTGCAACTGCCTTCCTGTCAGGCAGTTCCGGATCGCATCGGCACCCTCGGGTGCTTGGAGCAACCAACGGAATGGCCGTCGGCGACACCACCAGTACGGACGGGCCTGTGCCGTGCACGGCACTGATCGTCCACGCTCCCCAGCACGGGTCGGCAGCGGCTCCCCGGACGGCCCGCGATGCCGTCGCCATGGACGCCGAGAGGCAGCTCCATGCCCTGCGGAAGCAGCATGCCGCCGAGGTTGCGGCATTGCGTCGCGACATTCTCGAGGCCCGGAAGCAGGCCAGCCTCGGCGAACTCCTCGGCACCACCACCCATGAATTCAACAACGCCCTGACCACGATCCTCAACTACGCCAAGATGGGCCTGCGGCACCGGGACCAGCCGACCCGCGACAAGGCGCTCGAGCGAATTCTTTCGGCGGGGCAACGGGCCGCCAAGATCACCGCCAGCGTGCTGACGATGTCGCGTGGCCGATCGAACCGATTCGAGCCGGTCGATCTCGTGTCGCTCGTCGAAGACGTGCTCGTGCTTCTCGAGCGCGAGATGATG
>JBJTDB010000257.1:0-39322 GCA_046092145.1 Planctomycetia bacterium
TTCATGGCTCTTTCACGTAGTCGTGCGGGGGCAGTTCGATCCCCAGGATCTGACTTGGGAGCTGGGAGATTTTTTTTGGACGTCGAGAATGGCCTCCGTCCGCCGCAGCTTCCTCATGAGCTTCGCGTTCGGATCGGGCCGCTGTTGCCCGTTGCTCCCGGCCCGTGGCTCACTCCCTCCCGCCTCTGCGGTACCCAACATCCTTTGGATCTCCATCTCCTGTCCTCCTGGCCCTCTACTCTAAATAGGGTAAGGGCAGGTGTCTCACCTATCATTGGCACAGAGGGGGCAAAGGCCTTTTTCCTGGCATTCAGTGCGGGAAACCGTTTGCTATACTCCTCGCGGATTTCGGGTACATGTTTCTGGCTGGATGTAATCCCAGCGTAATCCAGTTTAGGTTTTCGGAGACAAAAAACTCGTTTTTTCCGCAGTTTGGAGGGTAAGCGAATGGCTAGCGGCCACACTGGAAATGTGGTGCCGGGAAACCGGTTGTGGGTTCGAGTCCCATGCCCTCCGCTTTTTCGTGCCGGCGGCACCATGTTCGCTGCTGCCGGCTGATGCAATGGCCCGCTATCCGGGCGGGCGACTCGGCGTAGGGCATGGCGGTTCTCCTCGAAATCAAAAACGCCTCGAAGCGTTATGGCGACCAGGTGCTCCTCGACGAGGCCTCCGCCACGATCACCGATGACGGAAAAACCGGATTCATCGGCCGCAATGGCGCAGGCAAGAGCACGCTCCTGCGAATCATCCTCGGCGAAGAGGAACTCGACTCCGGTGAGGTGATTCGCCACCCGCGGCTCCGGCTCGGCTATCTCCGCCAGCACGATCCCTTTCTTCCGGGCGAGACGGCGATCGACTTCCTGAAACGGGATTCCGGTCAGCCCGATTGGAAGTGCGGCGAGGTGGCCGGTCAGTTCGAGATCAAGGGACCGAAGCTCGAAGGGGCCGTCGGCGGGCTCTCGGGGGGCTGGCAGACACGCCTCAAACTCGCCGCACTGTTGCTTCACGAGCCGACGCTGCTCCTGCTCGACGAGCCGACCAACTTTCTCGATCTCCGCACCCAGATCCTGCTCGAGCATTTTCTGCGCACCTACCGGGAGGCATGCCTGATCGTGTCGCACGATCGCGGCTTCCTCCGCAGCACCTGCGAGCACACCCTCGACTTGTCGGTGGGGAAATTGAGCACGTTTCCTGGGCCGATCGATGCGTTCCTCGAACATCAGCAGGAACAGCGGCTCCATCTCGAGCGCACCAACGCGGCGGTGCTCGCCAAGAAGCGGCATCTCGAGGACTTCATCGCCCGCAATCGGGCCCGAGCCTCGACCGCGTCGCGGGCCAAATCGAAGAGCAAGCAGCTCGAGAAACTGGAACTGGAGGAGATCGCTTCCGAGGCCCCCACCGCGGCCATCCGCTGCCCTGCCGTCTCCCGCCGCAACGGCGCGGCCGTCCGGTGCCGTGATCTCGCCATCGGCTATCCCGCGAAAGACTCGGGTGGGGCCGTGACGATCGCCTCTGGCATCGATCTGGAGGTGGTGCATGGCACGCGGGCCGCCATCGTCGGCGACAACGGGCAAGGCAAGACGACCTTCCTCCGAACGCTCGTCGGCTCGCTCGATCCTCTTGCCGGCAGTCTCAAATGGGGCCACGGCTGCGAGATCGGCATCTACGCCCAGCATGTCTACACGAGCCTGCCTGACGACGAGACCGTGATCGGATTCCTGGAACGAGCCGCTCGGATCGGCACGAAGCAGCAGCAGATCCTCGACCTCGCGGGGGCGATGCTCTTCCGAGGAGCCGCCGTCACCAAAAATATTCGGGTGCTCTCCGGCTGAGAGCGGGCGAGGCTGTGCCTCGCCGGCCTTCTGCTCGGCGGGGCCAACGTGCTCGTGCTGGACGAACCGGGCAACCACCTCGACGTGGAGACCGTCGATGCCCTCGCCTCCGCGCTTCTGGACTACGAGGGAACGGTGATCTTCACCAGCCACGATCGGTCGTTCGTGCAGACCGTGGCGACAAGTGTTATCGAGGTGAAGGACGGTCGTGTCGTCGCGTCGCTGGGCAGCTACGCCCAATACCTCGCCGCCGTCGAGAAGGAAATCGACGACCATGAGGCGGCCGCGGGCCGTAGCCCGACGAAAAAGAGCTCCGTGCCCGAACGGCCGTCGGCCCCCAAGGGGCGCGGACGCGACGACCGCGATGCCCGCCGGGAGGTCGCCACCCTCGAAAAGACGATCGCCCGGCTCGATGACGACAAAAAGCGGCTGCAGACGGCCCTCCTCGCCGCCACGGACCCCGACGAGGCCGTGCGGCACCATGCCGCGATGACGGCCGTGGCGGAGAAACTGGCGGCTGCTGAGGAACGCTGGCTGGCTCTCCAGGAGCAGCTGGCAGGCTGACGGGAGTCGCCGGCCGGCGGTGTCACTACCACGCAACGCCGATGCTGATCACAATGGCTGCCCGGTGACGCCCGACATGGTGTTCGGCACCCGCTGCGGAGGCATCGTGCATGGACTCGATCAGTCGTCATGAACAACTGCTGCGGGTGTTTCACCTCATCGACATCCTCTTCAGTGCCCGAGGTCCGCTTTCGATCGCCGAGCTGAAGGATCAGTTGAAGCGGCGGGGCGTGATCGACGAGATGTCGGAGAAGAACCTGCGCCGTGACATCGACTTCCTCTCCAAGTTCGGCTACGCGATCAAGCAGACGAAGAAACGAAACGATCGTGGAGCCTCCTGCCAGGCCTGGGCGATCGAGGTGGGCAAGGGCGTCGCGGAGATCCGAGGGCCTGCGGTCACGCTGCCGGAGTTGCTTTCGCTCGCCGTGGCCCGTGACTTCCTCGCCCCGTTGGCCGGCACGTTCTACTGGCGGGGCATCAGCCAGCTGATGGCACGGCTGGAAAAGATCGTCACTCCCGATCTGATGGCCTACGTCGAGGAGCATAAAGACGGACTGATCGTCCATCCGAAGCCCGCGAGGGCCAAGTATGCCGCCCGCACGCTCAATGCCATCAATCGGGCCATCCGGAACCGGCTCGAACTCGAAATCCGGTACACGAGTCTCGCCACCGGGAAGGCCAGGCTCTCGACGATCCGCCCCGAGGCGATCGTGCTCTACGACGGCAGCCTCTACATCGCCGCGACACGGGCCGGCCGCGGCGACGACGAGTCGATTCGGTTTTTCAAACTCGACCGGGTCGCCCGCGCACAACCGACCTCCAAGCCCTTCGTCCCACGGCCCGAGACGGTCGAATCGCTGCTCTCCGACAGCATCACGATCTTCCGGTCAGACGCTCCCCCACAGCGATACCGGCTTCGGATCTCGGCCGCCCGTGCCACATGGGCCCGGGAAAAGCCGTTTCATCCCGGCCAAAAACTCCGCGACGAGCCCGATGGCGGCCTGCTCGTCACGATCGAGCGGGCCTGGGACGACGAGATGATTCCGCAACTGCTGGCCCTCGGCGAGCATGTCGAGGTGCTCGAGCCGGAATCGGCCCGGGAGCGGCTGCTGGAAACGGCGAGGCAGATTGCGGCACAATACGCCTGCCGCCACCTCACGGCGTTCGACGAAATCGTCGCCGGCCGGTGACGCAGACACGGAGCAATGCCCCATGCGATGGTTTTGGATCGACCGGTTCACCGAATTCGTGCGAGGCCGCCATGCGACGGCCGTGAAGGCCGTGAGCCTCGCGGAAGAGCATCTCCATGACCATTTTCCGGGCGCCGCGATCATGCCGACGACGCTCATCATCGAGGGGATGGCCCAGACGGGGGGCATCCTCGCGGCCGATGCGATCGACTACAAGAAGCAGGTCGTGCTCGCGAAGGTGTCCGCGGCCGATTTCGCCTTCGATGTCGTGCCGGGCGACACGATCGAATACCGGGCACAGATGCTGCAATCGATGGCGGGCGGCGCGCTGGTCAAGGTCACGACGCGGGTCGGGGATCGTGATCACGGCGAGGCCGAACTGTTCTTCGCCCACCTCGAGACCGGTACGGTCGTGCCACGGCTCTTCAAGACCGATCAGATGCACACCTGGCTCGACAATCTCCGGATCTACGACGTTGCCATCAACGAGGATGGATCGCCGGTGCGACGCGGCACGGGCGACTGATCGGTTCGGGCGGTTTACTGCCTGAAGGCGTCGAGAAGCCGGCGACACCGTTCGGCGACGATTCGGTCGCCTCTTAAATCCTCGATCACGAGTGGAGCCCCGTCGGCCCGGCAGGTTGGAATCTGCCAGTTGGGATATTCGCGGAAGGTCCCGGGCTGGTTCTGGGCGCGGACATCACCGACAAGATCGGGCACCGCGACTGCGAGCAGCCGACAGGGTGACTGCGCGAGCAATCGGTGCAGCGCTTCGACGACTTCCTGCCTGAAGTCGGTCGCACGGCCCACCGACGGGGCCAGCAGACCCCGCTGCCGCAGCAGATTTTCCCAGGCCACGAGCCACTGCCAGTGGCTCTCCCATTCATGCCCCGCGTCGTTGGTAAGAAGGCCGAGTTCATGACGGAGGCGGACATGCTCGCCGCCGATGTAGCCCGCCGTCGGCGGAAGGTCGTGCACCGTGACCGTGCCAAGACAGTTTTCACGCCACCGCTCGGGCGCCAACGGCGATCCGTGCTCCCCCTCGAACCAGAGGATCGACGTGCCGGCGATGCCACGGTCGTCGAGGTAGGTTCGCACCCAGCCGTCGAACGTGCCGAGGTCCTCCCCCACGACGAACGCCCCGGCCCGATGGGCCTCGAGCGCCAGGATGCCCACCAGGGCTTCGTGGTCGTATCGGACGAACGTGCCGCGGGATGCGGGCGTGTCGCGAGGAATCCACCAGAGCCGGAACAGGCCAAGGGCATGATCGACTCGGATGCCACCCGAATGGCGAAGAATCGTCCGCAGCATGTCGCGGTATGGGATGTAGGCCGCCGCCTCCAGGGCATCGGGCCGCCAGGGGGGCTGCGACCAGTCCTGGCCCAACTGGTTGTACATGTCGGGCGGCGCGCCGACGGAAATGTCGTGGGCCAGCACGTCTTGCAGCGCCCAGGCATCGGCCCCCTCCGGATGCACGCCGACGGCCAGATCATGGACGATGCCGGCGGTCATGCCGGCGGCACGGGCCGCCGCCTGCACGCGGGCGAGTTGCTCGTCGAGCAGCCACTGGAGCGTGGCGAAAAACTCGATTCGCGTGGCAAACCGCTGCCGCAAGGCGGGCACATCGGGACCGTCGTGGTGCCGTGCACCGGGAGGCCAGTCGCAGGTGTGGATCCCCCACGCCTCGGCGAACGCGCACCAGGTGGCGTAGAGATCGAGCCCCTCCCCTTCCCGGCGTCGGAAGGCTTCGAAGGATTGCTGCCGCGCCGCCGCGAGAGGGGCCGACAAAAGGATTTCGAGCGACTCCTTCTTCGCCTGCCAGACGGCATCACGATCGAGGAGATCGGCGGTGCTGTTGCGTGGCATGAGCGGTCGAGCAAGCGCCGCGATCCTCTCCCGATCGCTCTCGGAGAGCGTGGAGTATTCGGGGATATCCTCGATATGAAGGTAGATCGGATTGAAGAACCGACGCGTGGCCGGGAGGTAGGGAGACGGCGCCATGGGCGGCGATACCTCCGCCGCATGCATCGGGTTGACGAGCACGAAGCCGGCCCCGTACTCGCCTCCCCAGGTCGCCAGCGAAGCCAGATCGTGGAGATCGCCCAGGCCCCACGACTCGTGCGACCGTGTTGCATAGAGCTGCGCCATGAGCCCCCAGGTTCGGCGGTTGCTCATGGCGGCCGGCATCTCGAGTCGGTCGGGCGTGACGACGAGCACGCACGGGGCCGCCGACGGCCGGCCGTCGGCGTCGTGAAGCGTCGCATGGATCGTGTGCCATCCCAGCGGCAGGTCGGTCGGCACGTCGAAGGCCAGTTCTCGGATGGCCCGTCCATCGATGTCGCGAAGCCCGTGCTCGTGGGGATGAGGCAGGGTCCGGCGGCCCCCCTCCTCGAAGTCCACCCATGCCGCGATCGTCGTTCCCGTGGGAGCATGTGCCTGGAACTGCCGGTGATGGCCCTGGCGGGCCACGACCACGAACGGCAGCGATCGCCGCCATGGCCCGTTGGTCACACGATCCCAGGCAGCCGCCCGTCCCGCGTCGGTCGAGGCATCGACATGAATCGCGGCCAGAACCCGGTCGATGGTCTGGCCATCCACGATCACGCGGTCACCCTGCTGCGTGTAATACTCAGTGGCGACGCCGAATGCGTGGGCAAGGTCGGCGACCTCGGTCGTGGGGGGGATGCTCGCTGATTCGTCCGACACGGCTGGATCCTCCGGGAAATCCTTCCTGGACCAACGGGGGAAGTGTAGAGTGCTCCCAGACGACGTGCACGTCGTCTTCAGACCGTGCGGCCGGTGAGCTGGATTCAGGAGCATGCCGATGACTCATTTCCGTTCGATGGTGGTCGTGGTGGCCATCCTGTGCTCGAGTTCTTCCGCGATGGCCCAGTCAGGTGGCAAGAAATCGGCGGCGGCGGCGCGGTCGCTCGATGCCACGGCCCAGAAGCTCGAAACCGACTTCCTTTCCGGGGCGTCGGAACTTGCGTCGTCCTACGAAGAGGCGGGCGACAAGGACAAGGCGAAGGCGATGCTGCAGGCGATCCTCAGACTTCGTCCCGATGCCGAATCGATCAAGGAAAAACTCAAGGAACTCGAGGAATCAGTCTTCAAGGACCGGCAAGAGGTGATGGATCTCGATATGTCGAAGGGTTGGATTCCCACCTCGATGACGATCGAGAAGGGGAAAAAAGTCCGCCTCGAGGCGATCGGCAGCTACAAACTGCTGGTCAACGACAGCCTGGGGCCGGAAGGGTATCGAAGCGACGACGGCGAGATGCTCGTTTCCGACGCGCCCGTCGGTGCGCTGATCGGGATCGTCGTGGCGCCTGGCGGAAATCCCTCCCAGGCGAAGGCACAGGGCCGACAGCCGTTTCTCGTTGGAGAAAAGAAGGAAATCACCCCGCGCGACAGTGGCCTGCTCGTGCTTCGGGTCAATGCACCCCCCGGCGCGAAGTGCGTCGGGAGGCTCAAGGTTCGGATCAGCGGCAACTTCGCCGAAGCGAGCAAGTAAAAGACCCGTTACCGTGGAAACCCTCGGCGTTTCCCGTGTCACGGCCCCGGCTCGCAGGGCATCTCGCCGACAACCACGCTCCCTCCCACGATCGTTTCACCCGGCGGGCATGGTGAGCCCTGAAAGGCGACCGGCGTTCCCGCCGGATCGCAGGGAGTTCCCGCCATCACGGGAGCCATCATGCCGCCCGGTGCTGGCACGCCTGCGACCACCGGCGGCGCGGCGATGGGAGCTCCTGCCACGACGGGCTGCTGTGGGCCTTGGGGCTGCGGATAGACCGGCGGCGCGTAGGGCGGCGCCAACGCATATTGATCTGCCTTATGGTGGGCGCAGCCCACGCACGCGATCGGCAGGCAGAAGCAAACAATAGCGATATGGGCGGCTCGCATGTGGACGGTCTCTCATCGCCACCCTGTTTACGACCGAGGCTCGCAGGACCATGCGAGCGGGTCAAGGCCGGTCACGCCTTTTCAAAAAGTGCGATGCTGGCCGTGAATCCGTGCACGAACGTGTGTCGGCCGATCGGGCCGATCTCCCCCTGCGCGAAGAACCCGGCTGCCGGCAACGGCCCGAGAACCTCCTGCAGGCACGCGGCGTCGTGGCTGGGGGTGTGGAAGAGCCGTGAGCCCCGGCCGTTGCAGGTGAAGACGAGGGCTCCCGCCGGACTCGCGCCCTGATCCTTCTCACGGGTGAGCAGCGAGACAAGATCATCGTGGGCACTGGCCGCATCGCGCACGTGAAACTGAACCGTCTGGCCCGTGCGCACGATGTCGCCGATCGCCAGCACGCCTGAATCGGGGTCGGCACCGGCCACCGTTCGAACGAGAAAGTCACCCCGCTGGAAGGAATCCTGATATTCGTTCGCCACTCTGCCCAGATGCAGCGACGTGCGAACGAGCGTGCGGTCGGCATGGTCGAGGCCGGAGTAGATTTCCCGAAGTCGCTCGATCGCGGGACGGCCGCCAAGCTCGACGATCACGTTGGCATCGGCCCGGGTGATCACGAGCGGATGTCCGATCGGACGGCAGCCCTGCGACACCACCGGCCGCACCCGCACGGCTCCCCCGATGACGACGCCCACGGCACCGGAATCGTAGGTCCGCGGCCCGACGACGAGCGTGTTGCAGCCGGGCTCGTATCCGCCGCTGGCCATGCCCCCCACGACCACGACGCCCGGATGGTCTTCGTCCACCCGATCGAGCAGCCGATCGACCGGGCAGGTGAACGGGTCGGCCAGGAGCAGGAGCGATGCGTTTTCCGGCCAGCCGGCTTCGAGATCGGTCGGCCAGCCGACGAATGAACCGCCATCCGACGTCTGGGCATATTCGAGGGCCATGGGCGCGATCGTCGCCCCGGGCATCCTGGCGAGCCAGACCGTGACTGCAGGGCCGTCTTCATGTTCGACGCCGCCCGCCACGAGTCCTTCTGCCGTGGAGCCGATCACGACGCGGGCCGGGACCGTCTCCGACAGGGTCTCCATGGCACCGCGGATGGCGTGGCCGTGACCTTTCGATACGAAGACCACGCCGAGGTCGGCCCGATCGCCCGGCCCGAGGTCGCGCTCGGCCGCCAGGATCGCCTCCGCGATGGCCCGTGGAAGATCGGCTGACGTCGAGGCCCCTGCGCCGCACCGCAGGCCGTCCGGTGTCGCAGGGCGTGCAAAGGTGCTCGGGCTGCCATCCATGGCGGGCGGTCCTTCAGGTGACGATCTCGGCGAACGAGGCAAGCGGTTCGTGGTCGAAGAGTCCCCCGGCATCGCGGTTGCCGGGCCGGACAGCCAGGGCGGTGGACATACCGGCCTGCTTCGCGGCATCGAGTTCCGCCCCGATGTCGCTCACGAACAGGATCCGTCGAGGCTCCATGCCCATATCGGCAGCGATCCGCACATAACTGGAGGCCTCCCGTTTCGGGCCCGACGTGGTGTCGTAGTGGCCGCGAAGATAGGGCGTGAGATCCCCGGCGGAGGTATGGGCGAAGAAGAGCTTCTGGGCCTCGATCGAGCCCGACGAATAGATCCGCACGTCGAGCCCGGAATCGGCCCATGCCACCAGTGCCGGGGGAACGTCGTCGAAGACGTGCGAGACCAGCTCGCCCGACTCATACCCGCTCCGCCAGATCATCCCCTGAAGGGCCTTCAGGGGAGTGCTCTTCACGTCGCGGTTGATCAGGTCGATGGCGGCGAGCACCACTCGCTCGAGGCCGGCCGGATCGTCGAGTGACGCATCGGCGGCGCCGGTCTCGATCGCCAGCCGTTCCGCCGCCTCGCGAACCGATTGCACCGAACGCTCCCGGTCGAGGAACTCGGCAAGGTGCTTCTTCGCGAACGAGAAGAGCACGTCGTGGACGAACGAGATGGACGACGTCGTTCCTTCGACGTCGAGCAGGATCGCCTGCCCGTCGAAGACGATCACGGTGCCGACCTTTCCGCCAATGGCAGCCAGGCCGGGCCGAAGCAGAGCGGCTCGTAGGCCGCGTGGACGGCGTCGGCGAGGTAGTGGGGCGTCCATCCGCTTGGATCCTGAAAGAGACGGATCGCCCGGATGCGGCGGTCGGTGCAGAGATCGAACCAGTGCCGTGTGCCGAGCGGCACGCTGATCATGTCGCCCGCCCAGACCTCGATGGCGAAGACCGGCTTGGTACCCGGATTGATGTGGAAGACACCGCGGCCCTGAAGGATGAACCGCACTTCATCCTCGGAATGGGTGTGCTCCTTGTTGAATTTCTGGAGCATCGCGTCGAGGTTCGGCGTGTCGGGATAGACGTCGATCACGTCGGCGGTGACGAAGCCTCCCCGGCGCTTCAGTTCCGAGATCTCGGGGTCATACGCGGCGAGGATCTGCTCTGCGGGCGCCGCCGGATCGACACGGTCTTCCAGCGGCCACACGGAATAGTCGATGCCGTTGGAGGCGAGGAATGCCTTGATCTCGATCGGGTCGGTGATCCGCCGGGCTTCGGCCGGCACGGTGACGATCGCCATGGAAGAGGCCTCCTTGTGATGGGATGCGGACGGAATGGGTCAGGTGGCCGACTGGAGCATGCGGCTGCGGGCCACGACCTCGAAGAGAAACTCGTGGATTTCGACGTGGCGACGCGCCTCCTCGAGGTCGCGGCCCCAGGTGTAGAGGCCGTGTCGCGACAGGAGGAACCCGTGAAAGGGAGGCCGCTTCGGATCGCCCCAGTCGGCCGCCCCGAACCGGTCGCGGATTCGCTGCGACAGTTCGGTCATGTCCTGGCTGTTGGCGAAGATCGGCACCTCCTCGAACGTCTCGTGGGTGACGATTCCTTCGAGGCCCTTGAGCATCTCGTATCCCTCGATCCGCACGCTGCCGCGTGGCAGGTCGGCCCCGGAGAGGATCGTGCTCCAGACGGAATGCGTGTGCAGCACGGCCCCGACCGACGGGATCATCCCGGCCAGTACGCAGTGCAGCAGTGTCTCGGCCGACGACTTCTTTCCCGAGCCATCGACCGGCCTTCCCGACGCATCGACCCGGACGAAATCGTCTCGCGAAAGGGCCGACTTGTCCTTGCCGCTGACCGTGATGAGGAGCTCGAGCGGGTCGCGGGAGACGACCACGCTGTAGTTGCTGCTGGTGCCGAGCGACCACGATCGGCCATGAAACTCCTGTCCGATCGTCCGCAGGCGATCGATGGCTTCGGTGGCGGCGGGAGGGGCGAACGCTGCTGTCATGGAGCTGAGAATGTATGCCATGCGAGGGATCAAAGATAGGGCGAGAAGAGCCTCGCGATGCCGTCGCGAAGCCGGATCGGCAGGCTGCGGGCATCGACCTCGGCGAGGGTTTTGCGGCTCGACCGCGAGATCACGTCCTCGATGTGGGCGTCGAGCAGGCCGGCCAGGTCGCGGTCGTAGGTCTCCACGTTGAACTCGAAGTTGAGCCGCATGCTCCGCTCGTCCCAGTTGCCGCTCCCGAACATCGCCCAGGCGCCATCCACCACCATCAGCTTCGTGTGGTCGAACGGTGGCGGCGACATCCAGACGTTGCATCCGCGGCCGAGCACCTGCCAGAGCATCGCCGTCGAGGCCCAGCTCACCATCTCGAGATTGTTCTGCGCAGGGAGCACGATATCGACCTGCACGCCCCGCATCGCCGCCACGTCGAGGGCCTGGCAGACGGCGTCGTCGGGAAGGAAGTAGGGCGTCATGAGCCGAACCGATTTTTGGGCCGCCGCCAGCGCCCCGACGAGCACGAGCTTGATCTGACCGACGACCGCATCGTCGGGTCCGTAGCGGACTCCACGCGCCAGGCCGTCGCCCACCGCCGCCACCTCGGGCCTCCAGGCCTCGTGGAAGGAGCCGTCGTGATGATCGCCCGCCAGCACCTCCCCCGCCGCGAAGGCCCAGTCCTCCAGGAAGACCTCCAGCAGGTGGGCGACGATCGGGCCGCGCAGCTCGAAATGCATGTCTCGGACCGGATGCCGCGGCTTGTGGGCGAGCCAGCAGCCGTCGCGGATGTTGAGCCCGCCGGTGAATCCGATACAGCCATCGACGACGAGGATCTTTCGATGGTTCCGCAGGTTGGCGTAGGGGAAGTAGATCGGCACGCTCGTCGGCAGGAACCGATCGACCCGGACTCCCGCCTTGGCCAACCGGCCGACGATCGATGGCCATGTGTAGCTCGAGCCGATTCCATCGATGAGCACCCGCACCTCGACGCCCCGCTTGACCGCGGCGGCGAGCGCGTCGGCGAAGATCCGACCGGTGGGATCGTTGTCGAAAATGTAGGAGGCCATGCCGATGCTCCGGGTCGCCTCGCCGATCGCGTCGAGCATTCGGGGATAGGCCTGGTCGCCCCCGTGGAGCGGCTCGATCCGATTGCCAACCACGAGATCGCGACCGGTCACGCCTCGCACCAGTCGCTCCAGCGACCGGAGCGGCGAATCGTCGGGGCCGACCGACGCCTGGAGCCGGTCGGGCGTGGCCACGGCGCCGCGGAGTTCGTGCGTCACGGTGATGAGCCCGGCCCGCAACTGGCTGGCCCGTGAGCGGATCCGGTTGACGCCGAGGACCGTGTAGGCGATGGCGCCGAAGACGGGAGAAAGCCAGATGAGGCCGACCCAGCCGATCGTGCTCCTCGTGTCCCTCTTCACGAGAATGGCATGCGCCGACGCCACGAGATTGATCGCGACGATCGACGCCGCGAGCACATGCGGCCAGAGCACCAGCCACCACCGCCACGCCGTCGCCAGGGACGTTTCCATGGCGGGAAGTCTACCCCCTCGCCAGGCTGCGCGTGATCAGCCGACGATCCCGCGTGTGGACGACTGGATTCCGGCCAGTCGCATCCGCAGGGCCTCCGGGTTGGAGGCGACCTCGCAGGCAGCCTCCTCCTCGACCAGGCCCTGCTTACAGAGCTGGTAGAGGCTCTCCGTCGAGCCGATCATGCCGCCGTCGCCGGCGTCGATCACGTCGGAAATTTCCGGATCTCGATCCTCGAGGATCAGTTTGCGGATGATCGGCGTGGCGATCAGGATCTCGCAGGCCGGCACCCGGCGGATGCCCGGCTTTTTCGACTTGAGCAGCTGCTGGCAGATGATCGCCTGCAGATTGAAGGCCAGCGACTGCCGCACCGTCGCCTGCTCCTCCTCCGGGAAGAGGCCGAGGATGCGACCGATCGCCTGTGCGGCCCGGGCGGCATGAACGGTGCCGAAGACCAGGTGGCCCGTTTCGGCCGCCTGAAGGGCGGCACGAAACGTCTCGGCGTCGCGCATCTCGCCGATCAGCACGACATCCGGATCTTCGCGCACCATCGCCCGCAGCGCCGTCGGGAAGTCGGGCACGTTGATGTGGACTTCCCGCTGGTTGATCAGGCACTTCTTCTCGGTAAAGAGAAACTCGATCGGATCCTCGATGGTGAGGATGTGCTCGGCACGGGTCTCGTTGATATGGTCGAGCATCGCGGCCATCGTCGTGCTCTTGCCGCTGCCCGTGACGCCCGCCACGAGGATCAGGCCGCGCGGGGCATCCGCGACGTGTCGGAGGACGGGCGGAAGGCGGAGCTGGTCGAACGACGGGATCGTCCGTGGCACGAGCCTGGCTGCGACAGAGAGCCCGGAATCCTGTCGGAAGATGTTGATGCGGAAGCGGCAGTCGGCGTCGAGGTCGTAGGCGATGTCGACCGAGCCTTGCTTGAGGAGCGTCTGCCGCTCGGAATCATCGAGCAGACCGAGAACGCGGGCCTCGAACTCGGCGATCGGCAAGGCCTCACGCTCGACCCGCCGGAGGATCCCGTCGATCCGCACCCGTGGCGAAAACCCGGCCCGCACGTGCAGGTCGCTTGCCCCCGTCTTGATCACGGCCCGCAGAAAGGCGTCGGTCTCGGGCGAGCCTTGCCGTGGCCGGGTGCGGGCCATCGTGTGCGGGACGGTGGTCGGGCCGGCGTCACCGAAATGTCCGCGCTCGAAAAAGTGATCGGCCAGACGCTGGCCTTCCGATGGTTGGGCCGCGGAATGCTGGGGCGTGCTCATGGGAACTGTCTCCTGCGTGACGATTATGCCAGCCGCTTCACGACAATCGAAGTGAGGTCGTCGGCCTGCCGGGTGCCGCCGGAAAACTCGACGACATCGCCACGAAGCCGCTCGATGAGTTCGCGGGCCGGAAGGTCGTGGTGGGCCCGCAGGAATTCGCGGATCCTGTCCACGCCGAACGGCTTGCCGTGGCGGTCGGTCCATTCGAAGAATCCGTCGGTGAGCACCATGAAGACATCCCCTGGCGCGAGGGCGATCTCGGTCGGAACGGCGTAGGTGGCCGTGGGCAAAAATCCGAGCGGCAGGCCGTGCGGCGGATGCTCGCTGACTGAGTCGCTGGCCAGGGAGTAGGTGAGGATGGGGCCGTGGCCCGCGCTCACATACCGCACGGTCGATCGGGGCGACGACACGACCGCGAAGCAGGCGGTCACGAACCGGTCGGACGAAAGGTCGCGGCCGATCAGGGCATGGACACTCGTGACTGCCGTCAGAAGATCAGGACTCCGAAGGATCTCGGCGCGAAACAGGGCCCGCACCTCCGCAACGACCAACGCCGCCCCGATTCCGTGCCCCGTGACATCGGCGATCGCGACGGCCAGCTCACCGCCATCGAGTGGCATGAAGTCGAAATAATCGCCGCCTGTCTCGTCGGCCGGCTCACTCCACCCCGCGATGTCGAAGCCTGGCATGGAAGGCGGCACGGTCGGAAGAAGTCCCTGCTGGATCTCACGGGCGATCGCCAGATCCCGCTGGATCCGCTCCTTCTCGATCCTCGTGGCAGCCTCACGGTTGACCGCCGACAAGACGACGAAATCCCGATCGGCCAGGATTCCGGCGACGACCAGCGACAGGATCGCCACCAGCCACGACACGTCGAAGCGGTGCCGGAGATAGGTGTCGTCGGCGACCGCATCGAGCGTGGTCGGGGTAGGAAACGCCGGCACTGGCACGGAGTGGCGAAGGCCGCCGGCGGCCGGCGTTGGGGCGGGTGACGACTCGAAGATCGTCTCCGAATGCTCGCCGTCGGTCCGCGTTCGCAGCGTGATTCGCAGGCCGCGGGGAAGCGGATCCCGATGCAGCGCCGGCTCGATTCCGTCGATCGCGATTCGATTGGCGATGGCGAGGGCATCGGTGCGGAGCGTGGCTTCGCGGGCCCAGGCCTCCCATCGCCGTACGGCGAAAAACCCGATCATGATGATCGCGAGGATCGCGACCATCCGCCATACGACCTGCCAGTCGCCGGCCGTGGTGCGGCCCGCATCGCGGTGGAGCAGCAGGAGCGTGAGCGGGGCGAAGATGAAGACGCCGAGCGTGTCACCCGTGTACCAGTTGAGCCACACGCGGGTGAATTCGCCCTGCTCCACGAACCCGGCCGCAGCCAGCGTCCCCACGCCGACCGACGCCGACACGACGCACGCGGCGGCACCGCAGAAAAAGAGGAAGCCGAACGTGCGACGTTCGTCGATCGCCTCCCGCCAGCGGCGGCCCTTCCAGAGCCGCACCAGCATCACCGCGACGGCCGCCTGCATCGCCGCGCCTGCCGCGATCATCGCCCAGCAGCCGATCGAGAGAGGCGACGGGATTCCGTCGGACCCGTGTCGGACGACATGCATGAAGAATTGACCGAGCCCGGTGCCCCAGACGGCCGGGCTGCCGAACCGGAGCGCCGCGGCCACCGCAAGCCCGGCGGCCGGAAAGATGAGCGTGGCATTGCTCGGGGGCACCGCGAGCGACATCCCGATGAGGCCGACCACCATGTAGGCCGCGCCGACGAGTACCGCGATCCGCACGGTCACACCCCATCCCTGGGCGCGTCGGCCGGCCGCCCCGATGGACGCCGCCGGCCATGGCACCCGGTCTGACGTGTCCGGAACTGGGGGCATGGATCAGAAGGCGGCTGCGGCCGCCGCGACGTCCTCGTGCACGCTGAAGATCGTGTCGAGCCCCACCATCCGCATCAGCGTGCGGATTTCGGGGCGAGGACCGCTGAGCACGACCTGTCCCTTGCGCGCGGCTACCGCCCTGTAGAGGTCCCGGAAGACCGAGATGCCGGCGCTCGACACAAGATCGACGGCGGCGAGATCGACGATGAAGTTCGGAAGCGTCGCCGCCGACACCACGGCTGCGATCTCGTGACGAAGCTCGTCCGTCGCCGGATCATCGATCACCCGCTTCAGGCCAAGCCGGATGACGGTGGCAGTGTCGAGTGGCTCGACGCGGATGTGGCGATGGGACGACATGTGGGGCACGCCGACGGGATCAACGGGGATACCCCCGCACCAGCGATGACTAGACTCCGGGACCGTTCGGCCCGTCAAGGGCCCGGTGTCGTGTGGCACGTCCCGGACGGTCGTTCACGAGAGCCCGGCCTTGATCGCCTTCACGTTGGCCGCCTCCGGAAGGGCCTTGTAATAGTCGTCGAGCGGGTAGCAGCCGCTCCGAAGGCCGTGCCGTGGGGCGGTCGTGCAGTCGGAAAAGGTGCGACAGACACTGCCGCGAGCCAGCGGCGCGCCGGCCAGGGCGTCGGCCGGCAGGTGCGGGTAGGAGAGCACCATCCTTCCGAGCCCAACGCTGTCGATCCAGCCCTCGCGTACGGCGGCCTGGGCGGCGTGGACGATGTAGTCCTGAAGATAGGTGTAGCCCGATCCGACCAGCGGTAGGTCGGGCACGGCCTCCTTCGCCCGCCGTGCCGCATCGATCTGCCGCCAGACACCCAGGATGGGATCTTCGGGAGGCGGATAGCCGTCGGAGGGCGGAAATGCCGCCGGACGCTGGATGTGCGGAACGGTGTAGGGACTGCCAGCCGAAAGATTGACCGAGCACACGCCCATGTCTCGCAGTCGCTCCAGCAGCGCGATCGGCTCGGACAGATCGATCGCGAGCGGGTTACGTTCATCGACACCGAAGCCGCAGTCGTAGGGGAGCGCATCGGCGAACGGAAACGGCTCGCCATGGTCGCCAACCTTGTGCCACGGCACGACATCGAAGAGGGAGAGCCGCACGCCGACGAGCATTCCGGGGCATGCGTGTCGAATTCTCTCGATGATCGTCCGGAGCAGACGCGTTCGCCCGTCGAAGTCGCCGCCGTACGCCCCGGGCCGGCGCCGGGCCGACAAAAACTCATGGAGCAGGTAGCCGTGGCATGCCTTCACATCGACCATGTCGAATCCGACGCTCGCGGCGTCGCGGGCCGCGACGACATACGCCTCGATCAGCCGCTCGACATCCTCGTCGGAAAGGACGCACGCGGCATCGGCGGGATCGACGCCGTGCCGGGCATCGAACAGCGGGTGATGGTAGGCGATTCGTGGCCGGCGTCCGGCCGTCGTCGGTTTCGAAAACCGACCGGAGTGCGTGAGTTGAATCGCCACGACGAGGTCGTCGGTCGTGCCGAACCGGGCTCGATGCGCGTCCCGAACCTCCCGAAGCAGCGCCTCGAAGCCTTCGCGGCCACAGGCTGGAGCGCAGAGTTGATTCGGGTTGGCCCGCCCCTCGGCCACCACCGCCACGGCCTCGCCGCCCCAGATCAGTTTCGCGCCACTCTCCCCGAAATGACGCCACCGTCGGAGCAGCGTGTCGGTCGGGCGACCGTCGTCGGTCGCATCCCATCCCTCCATCGGATGAATGCACCAGCGGTTGCCGGCCGTGCGTCCGCCGAGCGAAAGCGGCGCCGCCAGCGGCGAACCCTCAGCGGCGGAAAGCACGCACTCGTCGAACGGGATCGGGGCGCCGAGCGACGAGCAGTGGGATCGGAGGTCGGCAACCGAGCGAAATCGAGCGATTCGGGGATACTGCATGGGGCTTCCGTGTCCGGTGATCGTGGCCGATACTGACGGCATGATACGCACCGCCACGCAGCCGACCGATCCCGTCAGGCTCATTCGCCCGCGCCGCGTCATCCGTGGCATGTCGGCGATCCTCCTCCCCTTCACCGCCGACCGGCGGGTCGATTGGGATGCCTTCGCCGCCCACGTGGCCCGCACCGCCTCGTGCGGCATCGCGCCGGCGATCAACATGGACACCGGCTACGTGCAGTTGATCGACGATGAGACCCGTCGGACGGCGCTGCGGATCGCCCGGGAGACGCTCGGGAGCGGCGAGTTCGTGGCCGGGGCATGTGTTGTCGATGCCGAGGGGGCGGGCTTCGACGAGCCCGCCTACGGCCGCCAGATCGACATGATCACCGACGGCGGCGGTGTGCCCGTCATCTTCCCGTCGTGGGGGCTGACCACGGGGGCCGACACCGATTTTCTCACGCGGTATCGGGCGACAATCGGTTCGATGAACTCGACGATGCCCTGCAGGCCCTCGGAGACTTCGCCTTCCGTCCACCCGTTCCCGCCTACAAGCATACGATGGCCCAGACGCTGTTTCTGCGCGGGCTCATCGCCAGCGACGAGCCCCACCCCGAAAGTCCCCGGAGGCCGGCCAGCGACCGTGAGATCGTGGCCACGATCCTCGACCGCATCGACGCTGCGATGCATCGATAGCGCTGGAATGAACCGCGGATGCGACTGCTGAGCTGGAACATCCACAAGGGCATCGGCGGCCGCGACCGCCGGTATTCGCTCACGCGGATCATCGACACGATCGAGTCCGAGAACCCCGACATCATCTGCCTCCAGGAGGTCGATCGGCTCGTGCGCCGCAGCCGCTTCGACGACCAGCCGCGGCTCCTGTCGCGGTACTTCCGGTGCCACGCCGTCTTCCAGGCCAACGTGCATGTCGGGGGCGGCGCCTATGGCAATCTCGTGCTCTCACGTTGGCCGGTGACGAGCCGCCACCGGATCTCGCTGCAACAAGGAAGCCGCAAGCCCCGCGGAGCACAGCTCCTCCTCATCGACGCGCCGGAAGGGCCGCTGCATCTGGTGCACACCCACCTCGGACTCGCCGAGCGGGAGCGGCAGTTTCAGGTCGCGAAACTCCTGGGACACGTTCTCTTCCGGTCGGCCGAGGACCTCCCGACGGTGGTCGTCGGTGATTTCAACGATTGGCGGGACACCCTCGGCCAGGCACGACTCGCTCACCATGGCTTCCGGCAGGTCACGCATCCGGCGAGCCGTTTCCGCACGTTCCCGGCGTGGCTCGCGGTGGGATCGCTCGACAAGGCCTTCGTGCGCGGCGGCGTGACCGTGCACCACGCCCGCGTGGTGCGCACGAGCCTCTCCCGAGTTGCCAGCGATCACCTTCCGCTCGTGATCGATTTTCACCTGGGCACATGAGCCCGCGATCACGCCGCGTTGCCGATGTCCGCGATCGCCTCGCGGGCCGCGACGATGGTGGCGTCGATGTCGGCGTCGGTGTGGGCGCTCGAGAAGAAGAGCGCCTCGTATTGGCTGCACGGCAGATAGATCCCACGGTCGATCATGCCCCAGAAGAACCTCGCGTAGCGAGCGGTGTCAGAACGCGATGCCGTCTTCCAGCCCGTCACCGGTACGGGCTGCGGCCCCTTCTGGAAGAACATGGTCATCATGCTTCCCACCCGGGCGATCCACACAGGCAGGCCTGCCTCCGCCGCGGCGTCGCGGAAGCCCTGCTCCAGTCGGGCGCCATGCCGCTCGAGCTGGGCATAGGGAGGCCGGTCGCGCAGTTCCTCGAGCGTCGCAGTTCCGGCCGCCACGGCCAGCGGATTGCCCGACAGCGTGCCCGCCTGAAACACCCGTCCGGCCGGAAGCACATGATCCATGATGTCGGCACGGCCACCGTAGGCGGCGAGGGGAAGCCCACCGCCGACGATCTTTCCGAGCGTCGTGAGATCGGGCGTCATGCCGAGCAGCTCCTGCGCCCCGCCGAGTGAGAGACGGAATCCGGTCATCACCTCGTCGAAGACCAGCAGCGCCCCATGCTTGGCCGTGAGCCGGCGGGCGGTGTCGAGAAACTCGCGCGACGGCACGACCAGCCCCATGTTGCCGACGACCGGCTCCATCAGCACGGCGGCGATCGCATCGCCCCGCTTCGCGAAGAGCGCCTCGAGCTCCTCCGGCTCGTTGTATTCGAGCACGACCGTGTCCTGCGCCGTCCCCTTGGTGATGCCGGGCGAGTCGGGGACGCCGAGCGTGGCGGCCGACGAGCCGGCCGCCACCAGCAGGCTGTCCACGTGGCCGTGGTAATTGCCCGAAAACTTCACGATCACCTCGCGGCCGGTGAAGCCACGGGCAAGCCGCACGGCGCTCATGGTCGCCTCGGTGCCGCTGCTCACCATGCGGACCTTCTCGATGCTCGGAACGGCCTCGATGATGAGCTGCGCGAGACGGTTTTCGGCCTCGGTCGGGGCGCCGTAGCTCGTGCCGGTGGCGAGGGCCCGCTCGATTGCGGCCACGACCCGCGGATGGCGGTGGCCGAGGATCATCGGGCCCCAGGATCCGATGTAGTCGAGGTAGGAAAGGCCATCGACGTCGGTGAGCCGCTGGCCCTGGGCGCTCGCAAAGAAGATCGGCTCTCCCCCGACGCCGCCGAAGGCCCTCGCCGGTGAGTTGACTCCACCGGGAATGAGCGCCTTCGCCCGGGCGAAGGCGGCGCGGCTCTTTGGCCGCGCGGCTGCGGTCGTTGCGGGTTCGAATGACGTGCTCATGATCCTCCTCGAGTGGCGTCCTGTTGCTTCGCGTGTCGGTCGGCCTCGTCGAGACGACCGACCTGATCGATCTTCAGCTTTACCAAGTCGAGCCAGAGATCGACATCCGATTGAAGATGGTCGTCGGCGTCGGCCTCCCCGACGGCCGCGGCGAGCGTCTCTTTCCGTGCGTCGAGGATCGCCTTCAGTCCGGCGATCCGTTCGGCAGCGGTGCCCTGCTCCATCGCCTCGCGGTAGTCACGCTCGATCCGAAGGTACGGCGGCTTGTCTCGCCGTTCCCGGAGGGCGGCGCGTTTTCCGAGCCGGTCGACGAGGATCGTCCGCTTCATGGCATGCACCTCGCCGGCTCGTGGGTCGTCCGGATGCCGCCGCTGGAATTCGTCGATCCATCGCTCGGCATCCTTGAGGGCGTCGAGCGGCTCGTTGGACGCCGCAACGGTCGAGCGGATCCGCGCATAGAGCGCATCAGCCGACAGGGGCCGAAAAAGCAGGAAGCCGCCGAGTGTGAGGAAGGCCAGCACGCCGACGGCGGAGACGATTTCGAGACGCCGTTCGCGGCGGCGTGTCTGCTTTCCTCGCGCCTGGGCGATCACCTGCTCCCGCTCGACGGAGATGTGCCTGCTGCGTCCGGCGAACGTGGACTCCGCGGGTCCGCGATCGGGCTCGGTCGGCTGCTTCGTCGCGGCATCCCGCTTCGTCGCGGCAGCCGGCGGCGGCGGGGCGGTGGCGCCTTTCGTCGGTGCGATGAGCCGTTGATCGGCCGGAGAGGCGGGCTGGTCGGTCGTCACCTCCATGGTGGCGTCGTCGGGCTTGACGCCCCGCGCCGTGAGGCGTGGATCGCCCAGATCATCGACCACGACGGGCCGATGCGCTTGGGCCTCGGCGGCGATCTCGGTCTCGAGCGAGGAGAGGAGCCGCGTGAGGGCAAGGGCGCTGGCCGGACGCTCGGCGGGGTTCTTGGCGAGCATCCGCTGGATGAGGCCATCGACCGGCTGCGGCAGGCTCGGCAGCAGCGACGTGAGCTGCGGCGGTGTCGCGGTCTGCTGCATCCGCATCACCTCCGTGAAGTGACTTGCACGGAACGGCGGCTTGCCGGTGAGCATGGCGAACATGACCAGGCCGAGCGAGTAGATGTCGGCACGCGCATCGACCGCTTTGCCGGCGGCCTGCTCGGGCGCCATGTACTCCGCGGTGCCCACGACGTTGCCGGCGGCGGTGTGGCCTGAACCGCCGAAGAACTTCGCGATGCCGAAATCGGCGAGCTTGACGTCGGCGAGCGTGCCGCCGTCGGGCAGGAGCAGATTGGCCGGCTTGAGATCGCGGTGGACCGCCCCGCTGTCGTGGGCGACTTTCAATGCCCTGGCGACGGCGCCTGCCAGCGTGATCGTCTCCTGCCAGGTGAAGTGACGGCCCCCGCGGATCTGCTTGTCGAGCGGTTGCCCCCGAACCAGTTCCATCGCGAAATAGGGCTGACCGTCGTCCTCGCCGTAGGCCAGGAGCTGGACGATGCCCTGATGTCGAAGGGCCTTGAGCGTCTCGATCTCCTGGACAAATCGGCCGCGAACGCCGGCATCATCGGTGAGGTGCGAAGCCAGCAGTTTGAGGGCGACGACCGTGCCGGCGCCCTCTTCGACGGCTTCGTAAACGGCCCCCATGCCTCCGTGGCCGAGCCGTGACACGATGACGTAGGGACCCACCTGATGCGGATGCATGCAATGAGTGTATCCTGCCGGCATGAGTTCGACCCAGCAGACGGCCCTCCTTCCACGCACCTCCAACCAGGCCCACGGACTGGCCCGGTATTGCATCGATTTTCTCCGCGCGCCGCGGCCGATCGGCCAGGCGACGCTCGACCGGCTCGGGCAGTTCCATCTCGACAGCGTCGGCTGTGGCGTGTCGGCGATCGCGGCCGGGGCCAATGCGCCGACGGTGCTGCGGACGGAGGCACTCGCGACGCCCCCCGCCGCGGGCTCGCGGGGCGGCATCTGTTTCGGCTCGCCGCAGCCGTGCGGTGTCGAGAAGGCGGTTGCGGCCAATGCCTCGGCGGTCCGCGAGTGGGATTCCAATGGAACGAACTTCGGCTACGACGCGGCCAAGGGGAGGACCGCGGGGGAATTCGGCCACAACGACTATTATCCCGTCGCGGTCGCGGCGGCCCGCGAGGTGGGATTCGATGGCGACGCCACGCTCCGCCTGATGCTCCTCATCGACGAGATCCGCGGGCGGCTCGCGGAGGTCTTCGCACTTCGGAAGTATGCGATCGACCACGTGCATCACGGCACCGTGGCCTGTGCCGCGGCGTATACCGCGGCGCTCGGGGGCACGGTGGACCAGGTCGAATCGGCGATCGGGATGGCGGTCGCCCACTACGTTCCGTTCCGCGCGATTCGTGCGGGGCACCAGCTCTCCGATTCCAAGGGCGCCTCTGCCGCCCTGGCCGCCGAGGCTGCCGTCATGTGCGGCCGTCGGGCGCTCGCCGGCTTCATCGGCCCGCGGGACGTCTTTCGCAATCCGCTGGCCATCTACCGGCTCAATGAGCGCTGCCCCGACGGAGAAAGCCCCTTCGACCTCGAACTCGGCCTCGAGGGAGACGCGTTCGCGATCCACTCGATGCATTTCAAGCTGGGGCTCTACGAGCACCAGTCGGCCGGCGCCCTCCAGTCGCTCGTCGATTGCTTCGCGGCGCATCCATCGCTTGCAGCCGATCTCGGCGGCATCCGCCGCATCCGCGTGACGATCTATGAGCCGGCCTACTCGATCATCGCCGACCCGGCCAAGCGCGCCCCCACGACGCGGCAGTCGGCAGACCATTCGCTTCCCTACATCGTCGCCAAAACGCTGCTCAAGGCGGGAGCGGCCCACGGCCATGGGGAGAAGCCCGACTGGAGGTCGCTCATGCTGCTCCCCGACGACTACTCCGACGCGGCGATCGGCGATCCTGCGATCCGCGGGCTCATCGATCGCATCGAGATCGTGCACGGGGGCCGCGAGTACGACGAGCGCTACCCGGAGGGCATCCCGACGAGCGTCGCCATCGATCACGCATCGCTCGGGGCGCTGGGGGGAGAATTCATCACGTTTCCGCTCGGCCATGCCCGGTCCGATGCGGCCCGGACGGCCGAGGTCGTGATGCTGAAGTTCGACAGGCTCGTGGCGGGAGCCGTCGAGGACCCGTCGGCCCTGCGACGCCGGATGCAGCTGGCGGGCAAGCCGCCGGCCGAGATCGCCGACCTTTACGCGTTTCCCATCCGATGCAGCACGACGTAAGCGGCGTCATCCCGATCGACAAGCCATCGGGCGTATCGTCGCGGCGGGTGGTCGATTCCGTTGCCCGCGGACTGGGAATGTCGGCGGTTGGCCACGCGGGCACGCTCGATCCGCTCGCCTGCGGTGTCGTCGTGGTGTGCGCGGGCCATGCGACGAAGCTGGTCGATTTTCTGCACGAGCTGCCCAAAGCCTATTCGGCGACGTTCCTCTTCGGCCGCTCGAGCCCATCGGATGATCTCGAAACGGCCGTCGAGGAGGAGCGGGATCCGATCGTGCCCGATCGCGATGCCGTCGAGCTCGCCGCACGACGATTCCAGGGCGACATCCTCCAGCGGCCCTGCGATTACTCGGCGGTGCATGTCGATGGCAAGCGGGCCTATCGCCTGGCGAGGAAGGGCCGCGAGATGGTGATCCCTCCCAAGCGGGTGCGGATCGACCGACTCGTGATCACCGGCTACGAGTGGCCGAGACTCGCGATCGACGTCGTCTGCTCGTCGGGCACGTTCATTCGGGCGATCGGCCGCGATCTCGCGGCGGAGTGTGGCACGAAGGCGGTGATGGAGTCGCTCGTGCGGACGGCTATCGGGCCGTTCACACGTCGAGATTCGCTGCCGCTCGACGCGGTGACGGCCGACTCGATCCGCGCTGCTCTCCTGCCGCCGCTGGCGGCGGTGCCGCATCTGCCGCGGTTCATGCTCGCGGATGACATGCTCGCTCGGGCCACGCAGGGAGCGCTGCTCGACATCGCGTCGCTCACGCCGACGCTCGCGGCTGTCGATCGTGCAGGTGAACTCGTTGGCATCCTCAAACAGCACGCCTCCGGAGCCCACCGACTCCGTCCGAACTTCCGTGGACGCGGCGACGGGGCGGTGCCCACGCGTCCAGAAACGCCATCGAGCGAATAGCCGCCCGAGAATGCGATCTTTTCAGCGTGGCACGGGAATCGGTCCGTGCTAGAATTCGAAGGTCGTGGCGACAAACGCGAGGCAGTCGTCACCCCGCCGAATGACCATGTCCGTGTGGTCCGCGATTCGGGTGATCCATCCGACTCGGCGACGCGGGTCAACCCTGACAAAAATGGTGTGACATGGGTTGCTCAAGAATTTCACGTTGCCGCGGCATCTCCCAGGTCGCTGTGCTGATCGTGGCGGCCGTGCCCCAGTCCGCGTCGCTGCTCCGGGCCGAAGACACCCCGTCGCGGGAGCCGCTGCCGAGGCTCTCGTTCAACAAGGACGTTCGTTCGATCCTGTCCGAAAACTGCTTCGCCTGCCATGGGCCCGACAATGCCAACCGTCAGGCCGGGCTTCGGCTCGACACGTTCGAGATGGCCACGCAGGAACTCGAGAGCGGATCCCGGGCAATCGTTCCGGAGGACATCGACGCGAGCGAGTTGATCGCCCGCATCACGTCGGACGACCCTGATTCGGTCATGCCTCCTCCGACCGCAAAGATCGGCCGGCTCACTCCCGAGCAGGTGACGATCCTCGTCCGGTGGATCAGGGAGGGGGCGGCGTATGAGCCGCATTGGGCGTTCGTGCCGCCCCGAGCGCCGGAGCGAACTGCCCCGTCGGCCGCCATCGATGCCGCGGTCGCGAAGAAGCTCTCGGCTCGCGGGCTCGAGCATCAGCCCGAGGCCGATCGTGCGACGCTCATCCGTCGCGCGAGCTTCGATATCACTGGACTGCCGCCCACACCCGCCGAGGTCGAGGCTTTCGTCGCCGACAGGTCGCCCGATGCCTACGAAGCGTTGCTCGACCGGCTGCTCGCCAGCCCGCGCTACGGCGAGCGGATGGCCGCCGACTGGATGGACCTGGCGCGGTATTCCGACAGTTACGGCTTCCAGGTCGACCGTCCGCGGCCCGACATGTGGCCGTGGCGCGACTGGGTGATCAAAGCCTTCAATGAAAACCTTCCCTGGGACACGTTCACGCTCTGGCAGGTGGCCGGCGACCTCCTGCCGCACGCTACCGACGAGCAGGTGCTTGCCACAGCCTTCAATCGGCTGCACCCGCAGGAAACGGAGGGCGGGTCGGTCGAGGAGGAATACCGCGTCAACTACGTCAACGACCGCGTCACCACGTTCGGCACGGCGTTCCTCGGCCTCACGTTCGAGTGCTGCCGCTGCCACGACCACAAGTTCGACCCGCTCACGCAGAAGGATTTCTATTCGCTGTTCGCGTTCTTCGACGACATCGACGAGGCGGGGCTCTATTCCTTTTTCACGCCGGCGGTGCCCACACCGAAGCTGCGACTGCCGGACGAGACGACCGCGGCGAAGCTCCGGCAGGCCGACGAAGCCGTCGCCGTTGCGGCGGCGGACGTGACGGAAGCCGAAGCCGAGGCCCGCACCCGCGTCGCCGACTGGATCGCCGGCAAGGCGGCCGAGCCCGACGCCTTCGCGGCCGCCGGCGGCACGCTTCCTGGCGAGGTGGCCCGCTATCCGTTCGAGGGCCGGGAGCAGGACGGAAAATTTGCCGATGCGCTGGGCACGACCGCCCTCGCGACGGCGCCCCCCGAGAACACCGTCGTCGACGACGTGCGCGGAGGTGTGTCCTGTAAGGCGATCAGGCTCACGGGCGACCATCCGGTGACGACGCCGGTAGGCAACTTCCGCCGCAGCCAGCCCTTCACGGTGAGCGCGTGGATCAAGCCGGCCGAGAAGTACGACCGGGCGGTCGTGTTCCATCGGTCGAAGGCGTGGACCGATGCGGGAAGCCGCGGCTACGAACTCATCGTGGATGAAGGGCACCTCCGCTGGTCGTTGGTCCATTTTTGGCCCGGCGATGCCGCGAGCGTACGCTGCCGCGAGCCGCTCCCCGTGGGCGAGTGGACGCACGTGGCCGTGTCGAGCGACGGATCGGGCACGGCGGCCGGGCTCGAGGTGTCGGTGAACGGCCATCCTGCCGCCACGGAGGTGATCCGTGACAGCCTCACGCGCGAGATCACCGGCGGCGGCGGCGACACGATCACGATCGGCGAGCGGATGCGCGACAAGGGCTTCAAGGCTGGGCTCGTGGATGATTTCCGCGTGTTCGACCGGTTGCTCGCGCCGCTCGAAGTCCGCGAGCTCGCCGCTCCGGGCACGATTCGCGCGGCGCTCGACGGCCGTGCCGACGCCGAGTCGCTCGGCGGCTATTTCGCGGCGGCGTTCGCCACCGACGCGGCGGTGAAGCGGCAGGCTTTGGAGGCGGCCCGCCGCCAGCGCGACGACCTCGCGGAGAAGCCGCCTGAGATCATGGTGATGCGCGACCTGCCGCAGCCGAAGATGGCCTACATCCTCCAGCGCGGCGACTATGACAAACGCGGGGCGCCGGTCGATCCCGATACGCCGGCCGCCCTGCCCCCCTTCCCTGCCGACCAGCCGAAGAACCGGCTCGGACTCGCCCGCTGGCTCATCGACGAGGAGCATCCACTGTTGGCCCGCGTGACGGTGAACCGCCTCTGGCAGTCGCTCTTCGGGATTGGCCTCGTGCAGAGCCCGGAGGATCTCGGCAGCCAGTCGACGCGACCGGAGTACCCAGAGATCCTCGACCTGCTTGCCTGGCAGTTTTCGCATCCCGCTGCCGAGGGCGGCCTGGGGTGGGACATGAAGCGGCTCATCAAGACCGTGATGCTCTCGCGCACGTACCGGCAGCGGAGCATCGCCGATGCGAGGACGATGGCCGACGACCCGCTCAATGTGTGGCTGGCCCGCGGCCCGCGGCACCGGCTGCCGGCCGAGATGATCCGCGACGGGGCGCTGGCCGCCTGTGGCCTGCTCGTTGACAAGATCGGTGGACCGCCCGTGAAGACATACGACATGCCCGAGTCGTTCAAGCCGGAGGCGGCCGACACGGGCGAGTCTCTCTACCGCCGCAGCCTCTACACCTACTGGCGGCGCACGGGCCCCGGGCCGATGCTCGAGAGTTTCGACGTGCCGAAGCGGGTGACCTGCGTGGCCAGGCGCGACACGACGAACACGCCGCTCCATGCCTTCGTGCTCATGAACGGGCCGCAGTTCGTGGAGGCGGCGCGGGTACTCGCCGAGCGGCTCCTGGCCGAGTATGACGGCCAGGCAGACCGTGCGATCGACCGGGCGTTCGAGCTGCTCACCAGCCGCCGGCCGGACGATGAGGAGCGAGGGATCATCCGCCGGATGCACGCCGCCCAGCGGGAGTGGTATGCGGCCCATCCCGACGAGGCCGGGAAACTCGTGGCGATCGGCGACCGAAAGCAGGATGAATCGTTGGCTGCAACCGACGTGGCGCCGCTAGCCAGCGTGATCAACGCCCTGATGAACTACGACGAAAGCGTGGTGAAGCGATGATGCACTCCCCGATGAACAGGCGGCAGTGGCTCGGCTCGTTCGGCATGGGCTTCGGCGGGCTCGCGCTTGCCGACATGCTCTCGCGTTCGGAAGCAGCGGCCGACACGGGCGTGCTCGGCGGGTTCCACCATCCGCCCAAGGCGAAGCGGGTGATCTACCTTTTCCAGTCGGGTGGGCCCTCGCAGATCGACCTCTACGACCGCAAGCCGCTCCTCGTCGAAAAGACGGGCGAGCAGTTGCCCGAGAGCATCCGCGGCGGCCAGCGGCTCACCGGCATGTCGGGCAACCAGAGCTCCATCCCGGTCGTCGGGTCGCCGTTCTCGTTCGCCCAGTACGGCGAGAGCGGGGCATGGCTGAGCGAGCTCCTTCCCCATACGGCGCAGGTGGCCGACCGGCTGTGCTTCGTCCGCACGATGTACACCGAGAGCATCAATCACGGCCCGGGCGTGACGTTCATGCAGAGCGGCAGCCAGATTCCGGGCCGGCCGAGCATCGGCGCCTGGCTCGACTATGGTCTCGGCAACGAGCACGACGACCTGCCGTCGTTCGTCGTCCTGATCACGAAGAACAAGGGCGGCCAGCCGCTCATGAGCCACCTTTGGGGCGCGGGCTTCCTGCCCACGAAGCACCAGGCGGTGCGGTTTCGCTCCGGGGCCGATCCCGTGCTCTACGTGAACAATCCCCCGGGAGTGTCCCGGGAAAACCGGCGGCAGCTCCTCGACGGGCTGCGCGAGCTCCACGAGCACCAGTTCGCCGGCACGCCCGATGCCGAGATCACCGCGCGGATCGCCAACTACGAGATGGCCTTCCGGATGCAGGCCAGCGTACCGGACGTGACCGACTTTTCAGGTGAGCCGCAGAGCGTGCTCGACATGTACGGCCCCGATGCCAAGGACCCGGGCACGTTTGCGGCCAACTGCCTCTTGGCCCGGCGGCTCGCCGAACGGGGTGTGCGTTTCATCCAACTGTATCACCAGGACTGGGATCACCACGGCGGCCTCAAGGGGGGCATCCGGTCGGAGTGCAAGCAGACCGATCAGCCCGCCGCCGCGCTCGTGCAGGATCTCGCCAACCGCGGGATGCTCGACGACACGCTCGTGGTGTGGGGCGGCGAATTTGGCCGCACGAACTACTGCCAGGGGCTCTACAAGCCCGGCGCCGACTTTGGCCGCGACCACCATCCGCGCTGCTTCACGATCTGGATGGCTGGCGGCGGCGTGAAGCCGGGCACGACCTACGGCGAGACCGACGACTACGGCTACAACATCGTGAAGGACGGCGTGCACGTTCACGACTTCCACGCCACGATGCTGCACCTCTTGGGCATCGACCACGAGCGGCTGACCTACAAATTCCAAGGCCGCCGCTACCGGCTCACGGACGTGCACGGGAAAATAGTCCAGGGCATTCTCGCCTGATTGCCGAGCCGGAGGCTCGGCCGCGACCAGCGAACGGAGTGAGCCAAGCAAAGCGAGGCACGATGCCGAGGCTTTGCGTGAAGCAGCCATGAAGGGCGTTCTCGCGTGATTGCCGAGCGGGAATCCGTGCAATCGTCATAACCGGAACGCGTCGGCCCGTCTGTCGGCCTCCGTGCGGGCGGCACTGCACGAAGTGGCCTGTAGAGTTGCGTACAGGATCCTTCCCCATCGCTACGGACAGCGCGCCATGGCCTACGTCGATCGTCGGTTCGGACAGACACTCCCCGCATCCCCCGCTCACGCCGGCGCCCGGTGTGGTGCATGCCGACCGGCGGCTCCGGCCGCGGCGCCGGCTGACTCGTTGCCACGGGATCGTGTTCGCGATCTGACCGCCCTCGCCCTTCTGGCCGGCTGCGTGTTTCTCGTCGCCGCCCTGGCCACCTTCGATCCCGCCGATCCTCCGGTGTCGCGGACGTTTCCGCCGCATGCGAAAGCGACGAACGCATGTGGCCTGCTCGGGGCCACCGTGGCAGCCGCGCTCTACGCGGCTTTCGGCCTGGGAGCCTGGCTCGTCGTGGCCCTGCTCGCAACCCTCGATGTCATGCTCCTGCGACGGCGGCCGCTTCCCGACCTTCCTCTGCGGGCGGCCGGCGGCGTGATCGCCACCTGTGGCGTCTGCGGTCTGATGTCGATGTTCCTGCCCGATGCCGTCGTGCGGCCGATCTGGGGGCCCGGCGGGTATGTCGGTGCCACCGGCCGCATGTTCGCCGAGATGTATCTCGCCACCGCGGGGGCGGCGATCATCATGACGGCGGTGAGCGGTGCGGGTCTCTTTCTCGCCGCCGACGCAGCCGTGATTCGTTTCGTCGGCTGGGCCGCCGCCGCTGCGGCGCTCCTCGCTGCCGCGATCGGCGGTCTCGGCGGCCGTCTCGCCACGCTCGATCGCTTCCCAGGCCTGCGACGTCGCCTCGCCAGTACCACACCTGCCGGCTTCGACGACGCCGACGACTCCAGCCCGATCTCCGCAGGTGACGACGACACCGACGATCTGTCGGGCCCGGCGATCCGCGTGAAGCGGCGGGAGCCGCCGGTGCTCGAGCCGATCGACGACGACGCCACCGACGGCGACGACGCCAGTGACGAGGCTGAAGACCTCGACTCCGAGAGCGTCGATGAGCCCGAGACCGAGCCCGTCGTGCCGATCAAGTCATTGGCGATGCGTCGGAAAAAGCCCGAGCCGCTCGAGCTCGCCCCCGATCCGGTCGCCGACTACGAACTTCCCAGCCTCGACCTCCTCCTGCCGACGGAGTATCTCGAACTCGACCAGCAGGAGCAGGAGGTTCGTGACCGGGCCCGCGTGCTCGAGAAGACGTTCGCCGAGTTCGGATTCAAGGTGAAGGTGGTCGAGGTCGAGACCGGCCCCGTGATCTCGCAATACGAGATCGAGCTCGAGGCCGGCCTGCGGCTGGCGAAGATCACGAACCTCGCCGACGACCTCGCCATCGCACTTCGCGTGCCGAGCGTGCGAATCGTCGCGCCGATCCCCGGCAAGAACTCGGTCGGCATCGAGGTGCCCAACACGACCCGGCAGATGGTCCGTCTCCGCGAGGTGATCGAGGAGACACAGGCCAAGAGCCGCACGATGAAGATCCCGATCTACCTCGGCAAGGACGTCGCCGGCAACCCGATGGTGGTCGACATGGCGAGCATGCCCCACTTGCTGATCGCCGGCCGTACCGGCACGGGCAAGTCGGTCTGCCTCAACTCCATCATCGTGTCGATGCTGATGACGCGGCGGCCCGACGAGGTGCGCATGCTGATGATCGACCCGAAGATGGTCGAGCTGACCCCTTACAAGGCGTTGCCCCACCTCATGCATCCGGTCGTCACCGACATGAAGAAGGCCGAGGCGATCCTTGCCTGGGCGGTCGAGAAGATGGAAGAGCGGTATTCGCTCCTGGCGAAGGTCGGTGTCCGCCATCTCACGCAATACAACGCCTTGGGTCGCGACGAACTGCTCAAGCGGATCAAGCCCGAGACCGACGAGGAGGCCGCGGCGATCCCGACGACCATGCCCTTCATCGTGATGATCGCCGACGAGATCGCCGACATGATGATGACGGCCGGCAAGGAGATCGAGCAGTACATCATTCGCCTCGCCCAGAAGAGCCGCGCCGTCGGCATCCACCTCATCCTCGCCACGCAGAAGCCGACGGTCGACGTGATCACCGGGCTCATCAAGAGCAACCTGCCGGCCCGCATCGCCTTCCAGGTGGCCAGCCGTACCGACAGCCGCGTCGTGCTCGACGAGTGCGGCGCCGAGCGGTTGCTTGGCAATGGCGACATGCTCTTCCTCTCGCCGGGCACCAGCCAGATTCTTCGCGGTCAGGGCACGTTCCTCAGCGACGACGAGATCAACCGAGTGATGGCGGCGATCGGAACGAGCGAGCCGCAGTATGCGGCGGAGCTTGTGAACCTGCAGCCGGCCCCCTCCGGCGACGCAGCCAAGGCGGGAACGAGCGGCAAGGATCGCGACGATCTCTACGAGGCCGCCGTCGAGGTGATCATCCGCGAGGGCCGCGGCAGCGTCTCGCTGCTGCAGCGGGCGCTCGGAGTGGGCTACGGCCGTGGTGCACGGCTGATCGACTACATGGCCGAGGATGGCGTCGTGGGGCAGTACAACGGCTCGCAGGCCCGCGAGGTGCTGATCACGATGGAACAGTGGGCGGAGCGGAACGGAGGCACGCCGATCCCGGCCGACCCGGCACCGCGGAAACTGAAGATTCAGCCGCATGCCCAGCCGGTGGCGGCCGACCGGGTCGAGGATGACGAAGACCGCGAAGTGGCGGCGGACGACGAGTTCAGCGAGAACGACGACGACTGGGACGACGCATCCGACGATGGCGACGACGAGTCGGACGACGACAGCGACGAGGACTGAGCCGCGGTCAATATCGCCAGGCGCAGCCGACGTCGGAAAAGAACGGTGCGGCGTCGGGCGTGAGCCCCCAGCCGACACGAAGTCCGATCTCGAATCGTTTCGTCAGCACGATGTGGCCGCCGGGGCTGAAGAAGGGGCGGCTCGTCTCCTTGGCCAGCCCGTCGGAAAACGTCCCGAACCATTCGGCGTGGAGTTCGAAACGGTCGGTGACGGGCATGCGGAGCACCGTGGAGGGCCCCCAGCGGCTGAACCAGCCCGCATTCCCCTCGACATAGGAATAGCGCAGGGCCCCGTCCAGCCGCCACGGCCGTGCGTCGCGCGTCGGCAAGGCGAACGGTAGTTCCCAGCCCGCAACCAGTGTGGCGATCGGCACCGTGCCGAGCTGTTCGCTGCCAATCGGTGTGTCTCCCTCCATGATGAAGCACGCCTGGGGCAGCAGTCCCCGCTGGTCGCGGAGCGAAGCCTTGAGGCCGTAGAGAACGCTCGTTTCGTAGGACGTCACGCCCGGTTCGTTCACCTCGCCCGCCTCGACGCTGGTCACGACATTGCCCTGGGATCCGACGGCGTAGTTGATGCCGCCACGCCATTCCAGCCAGTCGTTGGCGGCGTAGCGGCAGAGCAGCTCAGGAAAGCTGTTGGTCGGCCGTGCGTCACGATTGTCGATGAAGACGTAGGAAAACTCCGTCAGGAGCCGTCCCGGATCGACGGTGAACGTCGAGGGCGTGAAGGCATCGCGGTCGGTGTTGAGTTCCGGCCAGGTTTCAGCGGGTGCGGCCGCGCAGACGCCGGCCGCGAGAACCATCGACGCAGCGGCGAGCAGAGGCCGGAGACGGAAACATCGCATGGCGATCGTGAAACCACTGCGCGGCGGGCGGCGGGGAGCCTTCGCGGCCCTTCACGACATTTCAATCGACAGACTCCGCCGTACCGAAGGATGTTTCCTCGCCGCCCGGTGCACCCTGCGCCCCCTGCCGTCGCCACGCTATCGCAGCGGATTGCCCAGATTGCCCGCTTCGGCCCTGAGGGCGACCCATGTATCTCTCTCCCGCGGGAAGGTACCCTACGGTCATGCGCACGATCGAAATCTACGACACGACCCTTCGCGACGGCTCGCAGGGCGAAGGGGTCAACTTTTCGCTCGAGGACAAGCTGGCGATCACCCGCCGGCTCGACGAGGCCGGCGTGGATTATGTCGAAGGGGGCTACCCGCTTTCGAATCCCAAGGACGCCCAGTATTTCGCCCGCGCCCGGGACCTGAAACTGCGGCACTCGAAGGTCTGCGCCTTCGGAATGACTCGCCGCCGCGGCATGGCAGCCGCCGACGATCCGGGCATGAAGGCCCTGCTCGACGCCGGCACACAGGTGGTCACGATCGTCGGCAAGACCTCGGCCTTCCACGTGGCCGAGGTGCTCGGCGTGTCGCGCGAGGAAAATCTCGCCATGATCGGCGACACGGTCGCCCATCTCGTGCACGCCGGCCGTGAGGTCTTCTACGACGCGGAGCACTTCTTCGACGGTTGGAAGCTCGACGCCGACTACGCGCGGCAGACGATCCTCGCCGCCGCCGCGGCGGGCGCCACGCGGATCGTGCTGTGCGACACCAACGGCGGCACGCTGCCCGACGAAATCGCCCGGCTGACGGCCGCCGCCCGGGCCGCCCTCGACCAAGCCGGCGCATCGGCATCGCTCGGCATCCACTGCCACAACGACTGCGATCTCGCCGTGGCCAACTCCCTGGCCGCCGTGGCGGCGGGGGCCGTGCAGGTGCAAGGGACGATCAACGGCCTCGGCGAGCGATGTGGCAATGCCGACCTGATCTCGGTCGTCGCCAACCTGGCCCTCAAGCTTCCTGGCTACCGCGTCTTGGGCGGCACGGGGGCCGGCTCCGGCACGGCGCACCTCACCGAACTCTCGCGGTTCGTCTACGAGACGGCGAACATGGGCTACCACCCTGGGCAGCCGTTCGTGGGCTCGAGCGCCTTTGCCCACAAGGGCGGCATGCACGTGCACGCCGTGAGCAAGGCGGCCGAGTCGTACGAGCACATTCCGCCCGAGGCGGTGGGCAACTCCCGGCGGATCCTCGTCAGTGAACTCTCCGGCCGCTCGAACATCGCCGCGATGGTGACGCGGCCCGACGTGAAGAACGACCGGGCCCTGCTTGACCAGGTGCTCGCCGAGGTCTGCCGACTGGAGAACGAAGGCTGGCAGTTCGAGGCGGCCGGCGCGTCGTTCGACCTGCTCGTCGACCGGATTGCAGGCACGTTTCGGCCGCTCTTCACCCGCGACAGTTATAACGTCGACGTGGAGAGCCGCGGCGAAGGCGACATCCGCACGCTGGCCACGGTGAAGCTCCATGTCGATGGCCATGCCGCCGGCGGAGTGCGGCATGAAGTGGCGGAGGGCGACGGCCCGGTGAATGCCCTCGACGCGGCCCTGCGGAAGGCGCTCGACCCGGTCTACCCCGCCCTCGCGCGGATGCACCTGCTCGACTACAAGGTCCGAGTGATCAACGCCCAGGAAGGGACGGCCGCAAAGGTCCGCGTGTCGATCGAAAGCACCGACGGCGACAGCGTGTGGGGCACGGTGGGCGTGAGCGAGAACGTCATCGAGGCCAGCTGGCTGGCACTGGCCGACTCGTTCCACCATTTTTTGACGCGAGCCTCGTAGGAAGCCGACCCCTCGGCGAGCACGGGCCGTGCGGCGGTGGCGGAAATCGGCCGCGTGTGGCAAGATTTTCCCCTTTCCGAGGGCCAGCATGCACGAACTGCCAAAGCAATACGATCACACGACGGCCCAGGCGCGGTGCCGCACACTCTGGGACACGACCCGCTCTTGGCATGCCGAGCCTGCGGCCGGCCGCAAGGTGTTTTCGATCGTCATCCCGCCGCCAAACGTCACAGGCGCGCTCCACCTCGGCCACGCCCTCAACAATACGCTCCAGGACATCCTCGTCCGCACCCGACGGATGCAGGGCTTCCTCACGCTCTGGATGCCGGGCACCGATCATGCCGGGATCGCCACGCAGGCCGTCGTCGAGCGGCGGCTCTTGGAAGAGGAAAAACTCTCCCGCCACGATCTCGGCCGTGAAAAGCTCGTGGCTCGGATCTGGGCCTGGAAGGAACAGTATGAGAAGCGGATTCTTGGACAGCTCCGCGACCTGGGCGCCAGCTGCGATTGGGACCGCACCCGGTTCACGCTCGACGACACCTGCGCCGCGGCCGTCCGCGAGGCCTTCTTTCGGCTGTTCACCAAGGGGTTCGTCCGGCGTGGCAAGCGGCTCGTGAACTGGGACACGTTCCTGCAGACGGCCGTGAGCGACGACGAGGTGTTTCACGAGCAGGTAAAGGGACACTTCTGGCACATCCGCTACGACGTCATCGATCCGAAACCGGGTGAGCCGACGAGCGTGACGGTGGCCACCACGCGGCCGGAGACACTCTTGGGCGACACGGCGGTGGCCGTACATCCCGAGCCCTCGCGGGCCCTCGACGAGGCGGAGCGGGCCCTCCGCGTGAAGCGAGCCGACGTGTCGGCCAAGGAGCAGCCGGCCATCGACGTGGAGATCGAGGGCCTGGCCGCCCGTCGCCGCGACCTGCTCCCGCTCCTGGAGACGCTCGCTCGCATGGCCCGCGACGGCCGAAGGGTGAGGCTGCCACTTCTCGGCCGTGCGATCCCGCTGGTGGCGGACGAGTGGGCGAAGCCCGAGATGGGCTCGGGATGCGTGAAGATCACGCCCGCGCACGACCCCAACGACTACGACGTCGGCCTGCGGCAGACGCTGCCGATGATCAATATCCTCGAACCGGATGGCACGCTCAACGCCGCGGCCGGCCCCTACAAGGGCCTCACGATCCACAAGGCGCGGACGCGGGTGGTCGCCGATCTCGAGGCGGCCGAGCAGCTCGTGCAGGTCGAGGATCGGGTCATCGATCTTGCCCATTCCGACCGCTCGAAGACGCCGATCGAGCCCTACCTGGCCGACCAGTGGTTCATCCGCATGGAGGAGATCGCCCAGCCGGCGCTCGACGCGGTCACCACCGGCACGATCCGCATCGTGCCGGAGCGGTATGCGAAGAGCTATCTCGACTGGCTCGGCGAGAAGCGAGATTGGCCGGTGAGCCGACAGCTCTGGTGGGGCCACCGGATCCCGATCTGGCACGTCGAGGGCGTGAGCGAGGTCGACCTCGAGAAGACGTTCGCCGGCCGCGGCACCGTGGCCTGGAAGAGCGATGGCGCGAGCGGCTGGCATGTCTGCTCCTCCGACGAGGACCTCGGCGTGGCCACGGTCGGAGGAAAGCCGCTCGTGCGGGATCCCGACGTGCTCGACACCTGGTTCTCCTCGGCGCTCTGGCCCCACTCCACGCTCGGCTGGCCGGCCCGCACCCCCGAACTCGACTGCTTCTATCCCACGACCACGCTCGTCACCAGCCGCGACATCATCACGCTGTGGGTCGCACGGATGGTGATCATGGGCATCTTCGACACCGGGAAGATCCCGTTCCGCGACGTCGCCATCCACCCCAAGATTCTCGACCGCTACGGCGAGACGATGAGCAAGAGCAAGGGCAACGGCGTCGACCCCCTCGACGTGATCGAGGCCCTCGGCGCCGACGCCCTCCGCTTCGGGATGGCGAGCATGGCAACCGAGACGCAGGACGTGCGGATGCCGGTCGAGTTTCAGTGCCCCTCCTGCGAGGCCCGGATCGAGCAGACGACGCAAAACCGGATGCTGCCGCGGATCGAGTGCCCGAAGTGCAAGCAGGCCTTCCGCACGCAGTGGGCCCAGAAGCCGGAGGACGTGGCCCTGCCCCGCGGCCCCGCACTCTCGGAGCGGTTCGAGGCGGGGCGGAATTTTTCCAACAAGCTCTGGAACGCGACCCGGTTCGTCCTCATGAATCTCGAGGGCTTCTCGGGCGAGGATCTCTCCGGCCGGGCCGACACCGCGGCGTTCACGGCGCTGGAGGATCGCTGGCTGGCCAGCCGGCTCGCCAGCGTCACGCGCGACGCCACGAAGGCGATCGACGACTACAAGTTCGCGGAAGCGGCCCGGATCCTCTATGCCTTCGCATGGGACGAGTATTGCAGCGCGTATCTCGAGCTTTGCAAGCCGCGGCTCGCCGATCCGGCGACGCGGCGGCAGGCGCAGTCGATGCTCCTGCTGGGGCTCGACACGATTCTCCGCCTCCTCCATCCGATCATGCCGTTCGTGACCGAGGAGATCTGGCAGCACCTGCGGGAAACAGTGGCGGGCCGCCGGATGCCGTGGGACGGCGGAACGCTCGTGGAGTCGATCATGGTGGCCGCCTGGCCGACTCCGCCGACGGCGTGGATCGACGCCCGCACCGAGGCGCAGTTCGGCAGCTTCCTCGGCATCGTGGGAGCGATCCGCGAGATCCGCGCCCGTCAGAACGTTCCGCCGAAGACCCGGGTTTCGGTGGCGATCAAGGCGCCGCTCGAGGCTGCCGAGCTGCTCGGGCCGATGCGAGCCGCCATCGAGTCGATGGCCGTGGCGGAAATCACGGCCCTGGGGGGCGACGTCATGCCCGCGGCACTGGCGGCGACGGCGACGGCGCACGGCTGCGACGTGTTCGTGGACCTGGCGGGTCTGGTCGACGTGGGGGCCGAGATCGCGAGGCTCCAGAAGGAAACCGAAAAGACGACCGGGTTCATCGAGGCCAAGAAACGGAAATTGGCCGACGCCACGTTCGCGTCGAAGGCGCCGCCGGCCGTCGTGGAGAAGGAGCGGGCCCAGCTGGCCGAGCTGGAGGACAAGCTCGCCAAGGGCCTGGCCGCGCTCGCCGATCTCCAGTCCAGACGATAGGCCGGCCTGCAGGCCATAGGCTGGTTCGCCAGCCACGACCGCGTGAATCGCGCCCCTCGATCGGGTACGATGTCATCGCAGGCGGCCAATCGTCTCACCGGAGCAGCGCCATGAGCGTGCAGATGGAACTCTCGCGGATCATCATCAGCGAGGTCAACGATCAGCAGGTGGTCTACCTTAAGGAGGTGGAGGGCGACCGTACCTTCCCGATTTTGATCGGGCTCTTCGAGGCGACGAGCATCGACCGTCGGGTGAAGCACCACCAGTCGCCGCGGCCGCTGACGCACGACCTGCTGGTGGCCGCGGTGGAGCAGCTCGGCGGTGTCTTTCAGGACGTGGTGATCAGCGAACTCAAGGAACACACCTACTTCGCCACGATCCGCGTGGAGAAGGATGGCGAGATCATCGAGATCGACGCCCGCCCGAGCGACGCGATCGCGGTGGCCGTGACCTGCGACCCCAACCTTCCCATCTACGTCGCCGAAGAAGTCCTCGACAACGTGCTCGGGTAGAGTCGCCATCGGGTCGCGACACATCGGGGGTGCCCCTGCCACGTCTCCGGACGTTCTCCTCGGCCCTCCAGGCCTCGGATCTCTGCATGCGGGCTTCGCTGCGGCATCCATGCCTTCGCTCGCTTCCATAGCCCGGCGACGTGGCAGGGGCATCCCCTCCCGAAATCGTGATGACAGAGTGGCCGATCCCGTCCGAGGCTCGGAGGTGATGGGCTGCCCTACACGCCGAAGGCCGTGCGGAGCACCGAGAGCGACTTTTCGCCCTGCGAGGCCTCGACGATCACGTTGAGCCGAACCTCGCTCGTGCTCACGAGGTCGATGTTCACGCCCGCGTCGGCCAGCGGCTTGAAGAGGCGGTCGGCAACGCCAGCGTGGCTTCGAATCCCCACGCCCGTGATCGAGAGCTTGGCCACGTGCGGCACGTCGGCCACCCGAGCCCCGCGGGCCGCCGCGATCTTTGCCGCCGCCGAGATGGCCTTGTCGCGGCTCTGCGCGGGCACCGTGAACGAGATTTCGGCGCGGCCGCCCCGTGGGTTGCTCTGCACGATCATGTCGACGTTGAGCCCCGCCCGGCCCACCTCCTCGAACACCTCCGCCGCCACGCCAGGCGTGTCGGGAAGATCGGTGAACGTGACGAGGGCCTGCGACGAGTCGAGCAGGCAGTCCTCGATCGCCAGGTCTTCCATGCCCTCGAGACGGCGGACCACGTCGAGCGGGCTCGACTTCGGCAGCGGCGCCCCGGCCGCGCCGTGCGGCGGCTCGCCGTGTGATTCGTGAAGCGCGAATGTCGTATGCACCGCCCGGACGGCGGCGGGGCCGTCGGTGCGATCGACGAGCGCCGAAATCTTGATCTCGCTCGTCGTGATCATGTGGACGTTGATCTTCTCGCGGGAGAGCGCCGAG
>JBJTDB010000258.1:0-20478 GCA_046092145.1 Planctomycetia bacterium
AGCTTGTCGAGAAGTTCACCCACCTGACGGTCGTGCTCGACCATCCCGTCGGCGTAGATGCCGAGGCCGGTCTTGCCCGCCACGCCCTCCTTGAGGTGGGTGAAGATGTGCATCTTCGTGGAGTTCCACCAGATGAAGAACGGCTTGCCCGCCTTCTGCGACCGCTCCATGAAGTCGATCGTCTTCTCGCTCACCTCCTCGTCGAACGTCTCCATCCGCTTGCGGCTCAGCGGACCGGTATCGGTGATGCGGCCGTCGGCGGAGGAGTGGATCACCCCCCGTGGGCCGAACTTCTTCTTGAACTCGGGGTTCTTCGGGTAGTCGGGGTGCTCCGGCTCCTCCTCGGCGTTGAGGTGGTAGAGGTTGCCGTAGAACTCGTCGAAGCCGTGGTTCGTGGGAAGCATGTCGTCGCGGTCGCCGAGGTGGTTCTTGCCGAACTGCCCGGTCATGTAGCCCTTCGCCCGCAGGAGCGTCGCGATCGTGGGATCCTCCTTCTTCATCCCCTCGGGGGCGCCGGGCAGGCCGACCTTCGTGAGGCCGGTGCGGATCGGCGACTGGCCGGTGATGAACGCGGCCCGGCCGGCGGTGCAGCTCTGCTGGCCGTACCAGTCGGTGAACAACGCTCCCTGTCTGGCGATGCGGTCGATGTTCGGCGTGCGGTAGCCCATCATGCCGAGGTTGTAGGCCCCGACGTTGAACTGCCCGATGTCGTCTCCCCAGATCACGAGGATGTTGGGCTGCTTTGCCGGCTCGGCGGCGACCGCTGGCGCGGAGAAGGCGATGACCGAGATCGCGATGGCGGCGATCGAAGACGAAAAGCGGGAGAGCAGGTTCATGGATCAGAAGACTCCTCGAGGGCGTGGAAGGAGATGGGATACGGCCTGAGGAGCGATCTATTCAATGCACAATCCGACAGAAAGCGATGAACATTTCGGTGGTCCTCACCGCACCGCTCTTCCAAAGTATCGGTTTTTCGTCGGTTCCCTTTCTGCCTTGCGCGGCACAGGCGCTTCGAATACCATGATACGTGGCCGGGATGATGCCACGCGCACCCAGCCGCCCCAGCCGCCCCAGCCGACAGGCCATCGGCAAGGAGCCTCGTCGCCATGCCTCTCGACAGCCAGTTGCCGTCCGCCGTATCGCGCCGATCGTTCACCACGGCTACCACCGCCGCGTTGTCGGCCGCGATGGTGCACTCGTCGCAGGCCGCCGCCGATGAGCCGCGTAAACTTAGGCTCGGTATTATCGGATGCGGCGGCCGTGGCACCGGTGCCATGAATGACTCGCTCACGATCAACTCGGGCGTGACGCTCGTCGCCGCGGCCGACCTTTTCCCCGAAAAGTGCGCATCGCTCTGGAAGACCATGCGGGGCGCCCATCCCGACAAGGTCGCCGTCGCCGACACGAGCCACACTGGCCTCGACGGCTACCGCCGAGTCCTCGACGACCCGACGATCGACGTCGTCCTCATTACGACCTCGCCTGGCTTCCGCCCGCGCTACGTCCGCGAGGCGGTCGAGGCAGGCAAGCACGTCTTCACCGAGAAGCCGGCCTGCGTCGACCCTGTTGGTTACCGCATCTGTCTGGAGGCCCACGACGCAGCCGTCGCCAAGGGCACGTCGATCGTGGCAGGCACGCAGTACCGGCGGCAGGTGAACTACGTCATGGCCATCGACCAGATCCGCGCGGGGCTGATTGGCGATGTGATCGGCGCGACGGCCAGATACTGTGGCGGCGGCATCTGGTATCGCCCGCGGAAAGAAGGGATGAGCGACGCCGTCTACCAGATGAACAATTGGTATCACTTCGTCTGGCTGTCGGGCGACCACATCGTGGAGCAGGCGGTGCACAACCTCGACACGATGAACTGGGTGATGGGGGCGAACCCAGTGTCGGCCTTCGCCTCAGGCGGACGGTTTGTACGGCCCGATGACAGCGAGCTGTGGGACAGTTTCAGCGTGCACTACGAGTATCCCGACGAGCGGATCGTGTCGTTCATGTGCCGACAAATTCCAGGGGCCGCCGCCGACGTGGGCAACGTGGTCTACGGCTCGAAGGGGGAATGCCACATCGGCGCTGCCAATGCCGGCACGCAGATTTACGATCGTTCGGGGAGGAAGATCTGGGAGCAGAAGGGGAGCATCGCCGACGCCTACAAGCAGGAGCACAAGGACCTGATCGATTCGATCCGCGCCGGGAAACCCATCGTGGAGTTACGCCAGATGGCCGACAGCTCGCTCGTGGCCGTGATGGGGCGAATGGCGGCCTACACTGGCCAGCATGTGACCTGGAAGTTCGCCGCGGAAGAGTCGCAACTCGATCTCTTCCAAAAACATCTCACATGGGAGTCGGCCCTACCAAAGCCCGTTGTTGCCCTGCCCGGCAAGACCAAGCTCGTGTAGCCGGCATGGTTGTGGAGCGGGTGACTACCAGCCGCGGCTGCGGAGCCAGTCGATCGCCCGGTCCTTCCAGTCGAGTTGGCCGGGCAGCGTGTTGCTGGCCTTGATTCCAAAGCCATGGCCACCCTTCTCGTAGATGTGGATCTCCGCCGGCACCTTCGCTTCGAGCAGCTTGAGGTAAAGGTTGGCCGAGCCTTGCGGCACCGAGCCGGTATCGTCGCCGCACTGGGCGATGAACGTCGGAGGCGTTGATCCGTCGATCGTCGCGTCGGGCCGCAGCCCCTGATTTCCTTCGCCCACGATCTTCCAGGCGTAGAGTAGCAGGAGCGCGTCGGGCCTGATTGACACGGCCGGATCGGCCACCGGAAACCGCGGGGGATTCGTGGCCGCTACCAGCGCGGCCTGCCCACCGGCCGAAAATCCGAGCACGGCCAGCTTCGCCGGATCGATCTGAAGCTCAGTCGCCCGGCTCCGCACCTCGTGAACGGCTTTCTGGACGTCCTGCACCGGAGCGGCGTTTGGCTCCGGCATCGTGCCCGTCGGCACGCGGTGGAGCACGAGAAACGAGACGAATCCCTGGTCGTTGAGCCAGCGGCATGCGTCGGATCCCTCGTGTTCGTCGGCGAGGACGCGGAATCCCCCTCCCGGCACCACGATCACGGCACTGCGGAGTTTTGCGGGCTCACTCTGTGGGATGTCGTAGACCACGAGCCGTGGCTTCGAGACGTTCAACCGCCGCTGGATACTGTCGGCCTTCTTCTCGACCATCTCCTCCGGCTCGGCCGGCACGCGTGGCTCGGGCACGCCCTCTGGCCAGAGCACGATCTCCCGCGGCTCGGCGGCGAGCGCACGCCGCGGGGCGGCACATGGGGCCAAGAGCACGGCGACTGCCACAAAAATCAAAGACCGGGTGGTATGCATCGAGATGGCTCCGGAAGGATGGCGAACGCCAGGTGAGTACCGCCTCGTCGTGATCGCCACTGCAGCGGAGACACCAGTCCTCAGATTTTCAAGAAAACAACCGGGAAAACAAGGGTCTCACGAAGGCCAAGACCTCGAGGCACCTACGACCAGCCAGCAGCCGGCACAGAAAAGCCCGATGACCAACCAGAATGCAATGAGTTCGAACATGCTCCGCAACGCTCCAGAATCGGCCGAAAATTGGCTTGTGGCCAACTCTAGGTCACAAAACGTGAAGCTGCCTCTGACCCCTCCCCGTTTTTTACCAGTGCTCATACAAGAGTCGTGGAGGGGGCAGGCTGTGAGAGGACGAAGTAGAGCGTCACGCCGCCCATCAGCAGGCCAAACAGCAAAATCAGCGCCAGCGCAACACCCATCACGCACCCCGCGTTGCCATCGTCAGACTTGAGGTGTGTCAGGTGCTCGAGATTCAGGCCAGGTTTCGTGCCCGCGTCCGCATCGGCCGGTATCGAGGAGCCGTGTGACTGGTTCGCGTTGACCGAATTGTCGAGCGCCAACAGCAGTGCCCGAGCCCACCTGAAGAACACGACGGGAAGCACGACCGCGACCACGACCGACACCACCAAGGCCTGTTCATGCGGAGCCCCGAGCCCCATCACCATCAAGGCGTAGAGCAGGATCGTACAGATGGCCGTGACGCCGTAATTGATGTAGATCGACCCAAGATAGAAGCCGGGCTCGCGCCTGTACGAGTACCCACAGCGAACGCACTCAGGTGCCATCGCAAATAGCCCACGAAACAACGGGCCGGTGCCGCACGCGGGGCAACGCAACCGGACGACCCGCGCGATCGTCTGAAACCGTGAATGTGGTTGCCTGTGCTTCATCACATGACTCATATCAGACCCGTCGCCGTTCTGCTACGCAAAGACCCGTTTGCGACCTGTGGCTCGATCCACAGTGGGGTGGTGGGGTGAGTCTTCGGCCAACGTCTCTGGATTCAGGACGACCTCATCACGCGACACTATCGGGAGGTGGCCTGGGGTTTCCGTCGAGGCAGGCGGCTCCGGAGTTCTTGAAGATCCGTGATCTCGTCGTCGGCGGTGGAGAGCGGCGACGGGCCGCTCGCGTCGCTCACGTCGCGGCTGGCGGACCGTGAGCGGGACCTGTCGATCGTGCGTTCCCGCCAGCCGTTGCGGCCACGCTGGCAGTCGCAGCCCAGGATGCATTCGCGGCAGGCCGGCCAACAGGCCAGCGGGGCTTTGGCCGACGGGCGTCGTAGCCCGGTCGGCTCTTTTGTTTTGTGCGGCAGGTGCGGTGCCTTTGGGTGCCGCACCTGCCTTCGTTTTTAACCCAAGGTACGCTCTCAAGTGCGTAACTTGGGCTAAGAACGGCGAGCAGCAGGCCGTGCCGCTCTCGCCCCGAGCCGTCGCCATGCTCCGGGAGCTACCCCGCCGCCGCCGATGGGTGATCGATCGGATGGACGGCACCGCCGCCACGACCAACCTGCCGGCCAACGACCGCCATATCCTGGCCTACCTCAAGACTGTGCTCGCGAAGCTCGGCCTCGAGGGAACCAACCACAAGTTCCGGCACTCCTTCTGCACGATCGCCGTCCTCAGCACGGCCTATGAGCGGCAAAGCCTGATCGTGACGACGAACCTGCCATTCGAGCAATGGACCGAGGTGCTCGGCAGCGAACGGCTCACCGGAGCCGCACTCGATCGCCTCACGCACCGCTGCCACATCCTCGAGGCTAAGGGCGAGAGCTTCCGCCTTCGGGACGCCCGCAGGCGGCAACGACGGGCCTCCGGCCCGTCGTGACACACAGATCCTTGGAGCAACCGGCTACCCCGGAGTAGATTCAACCCATCCCCAGCGCTGCACTTTTCGACCGCCGCGCGCTGCACTTTTCAACCGGCGTTCACACGCAAGCCGCGCCCGCACCGAATCGGGGCTTTCGGGATTGCGGCGGACACGGCTCATGCCACGCTCTCGAGATAGGGGCGGATCACGCGTTCGACGCGGTCGACTTTCGCATGCCGCAGCAGTGAGTCGATCTTTCCCGGGCGCCGCTGCACAAATTCCCGTAGGGCCTCGATCGCCACGTCTATACCGATCCGATTGCGAAACTTGACGGGTAGTTCGTCTATCCGTCCCTGAAAGATTGCCCGGTCGTCATGGACCTGCACGAACTCTCCCCAGTCGATCGGCGGGCCACGGGCGGGAGAGACGGGCGGTGGTTCGAGTGGCTCGCCGAGGTGTGTGAGGGGCTGACTTCACGCGGGCGAAGCCATCCTGGCCTTCGCCCGCTTGCGAACCTCCGGTTCGAAGTGAGCCGGCTCCTGCCGGCCGTCTTCTCTGAGCCGGATGTCGCCGCCGCAGGTGGGGCACGCAAGTGGAAACTCCTCCCCCACCCGGGCCATCAGCTTGGCCCAGGCAATCCGAGACGTGTCGTGCGAGCGGGGCTTGTGACTCGGATTTGCGTCGCAGCATCCTTCCGTGGCATGACCACCGGCCGCATGCCCGCCGGTCACAGCCTCGCGCCGCTTGCCGAGGTTTCCGATCGCCAGAGCCGTCACGGCCCGCCTGAGCTTGTGATTCGGTGCAAACACCCCGTGATACCTGTGCCGATGCTTGCGCGGCGGCGGGACGAGATCGGCGAGCCGGTCCACGGTGAAGGGCGCCAAGGTGAAGGCCGAGGTTGTCGGGTTCGTACAAAGCGACAAGATCTTCGTGCAGAAGTTCGCCCGCCGGAAGAACTACCGCCGCCGCACCGGCCACCGGTCGCTCGCGACGAAGGTGAAGATCAAGTCGATCGCCTAAGCGAGCGTTTGCCACGCAGACCCGACGCGTGAGCGGTCATCGGGGCTTGCGCGTGTAAACGGTGCGGCCTTCCTTGATCGTCTCCACGACGGCGATGTCTTTGATCGTGGTCGGCTCGACCTTCAGCGGGTTCTTGTCGAGGATCACGAGGTCGGCGAGCTTGCCGGCCCCGAGCGTGCCCTTCGCCTTCTCCTCCTTGAGCTGGTAGGCGGCCGTGGACGTTACGGCGCGGAGCGCGTCGTAGGGCCCGACGCGTTCGTCGGGCCCCACCACCTTGCCGCTGCCCGAAAGCCGATTCACGCCGGCATCGACGAGCGCGAGGATCGAGGGCACCGGTGAGACCGGCGCGTCGTGCGAATAGGTGAAGGGCAGGCCCGCGCGGAGAAACGTCCGCGACGCCATCGCCCCGGCCGACCGCTCCGGGCCCCAGAGCTTCACCACCGCGTCACCGCCGGGAATGATTCCCGCCGTGAGAAAGCTCGGGATCGCCCCGCAGGCCTTCATCTTCTCGATCTGGTCGCCTCGCAGCCACGAGGCATGCACGAACACGGGCCGGTGGTCGTGCATGCCGTGCTTCTTCACCGCCTTGGCGATCGCGGCGAGGGCCTGGTCGGCGGCGGCGTCGCCGTTCATGTGCATGTGGATCTGGAGCTCGGTCGGCCAGTATTTCTCGAAGATGGCGTCGAGGGCCTCGTCGGGGATCTGCCGGTAGCCGGAGAAGGCGCCGGTCTTGCCCGGCGGGTTTTGCGTGTAGGGCTGGGTGAACCAGGCCGTGTCGAGGCTGCCGTCGAGCCAGAATTTCACGCCCCCGAGCCGCACCCGATTCACGTAGCGACGATCGAGGTCTGGCCGGGCGGCCCGGAGTTTCTCCACGACGCCGCCGGCCTTCGGGTTGTATTGCGAGGCCACGGCATACGACGCGGCGAGCGTGTCGTCGAGCGCGGAATCCTTGGCCGCGAGGTAGAGGTCGATCGGCAGCAGCTGCTTGTCGATGGCATTGAGCACGATGCCGATGTCGTCGTTGCCGAGGCCGAGCCCGGCCTCCATGGCGGTCGTCTGGCCGTGGCTCGCCCACACCTCCGCCGCGCCGGTGATCGCCCGGGCCGCAAGTTCGCCGGTGAACGGGGGCCGCCTGCTGCGGACGGCGTTGAGGGCCGTCTCCTCCATCGGGCCGGCGAGCAATTTGCCGTCGGCCTTGCGGGTGAACATGCCCCCGGTGGGATCGGGCGTGTCGGCCGTGATCCCGGCGGCCTTGAAGGCGGCGGCATTGGCGGCGCCCAGATGGCCCGACGAATCGACGATCATCACCGGCCGGTCGGCCGACACCTGATCGAGCTCCTCGCTCGTCGGCGCACGCCCTTCCTTCAAGCCGCGGGCCTGGTAGCCGAAGCCCACGATCCAGCCGTCGGCGGGCGTCTGGGCCACCTGCTTCTTCATCCGCGCGATCAAGTCGGCGATGTCGGTGCAGCCGAAGAGATTGGCATCGACGAGGTTCTTGCCGAAGTAGACGAAGTGGCCGTGGGTGTCGATGAAGCCGGGCAGGAGCGTCTTGCCGCCGAGGTCGATCGTGGTGGCTTTCGCATCAACGAGCGCCCTCGCCTCCGCGAGTGGGCCGGCGAAGAGAATCTTCCCATCGCGCTCGACGAGGCTCTCGACATATTCCGGCGCGGAGCCGCGCATCGTGAGGATGTCGCCGCCGGTGTAGAGCGTGTCGGCGGTGGCGGATGCGATCGCGAGGAATTGAATGACGAGCAAGAGGCCGAGGCGCATGGGATTCTCCGAGAGCGTGGATTGCGTTGAAGGTTTTTTCTATGGAAGCCCGAAGCGCGAGCGAGGGGAGTTGCCGAAGGATAGCCCGGTCAATGGCACCTCCGCACCGGTCTTCCGGCTGAGGAGCGACTCGTGAGCCTCGGGAGGAGCGGCCCGGGCGTCGGGAGCGGGTTTCTCGAAACGCCCAGCACCCGCCTCGTTGGCGTTTTTCTGGCGTCTGCGCAGACCGCGTCCCAGTCGGCCGTTCCTGGGGCTTCGACGCCTCGCGTCCGACGCCGGTCAGAGGCAGTGGATGTCGATCACGGGTAGTTCGTCTATCCGTCCCTGAAAGATTGCCCGGTCGTCATGGACCTGCACGAGCTCTCCCCAGTCGATCGGCGGGCCACGGGCGGGAGAGAGGGGCGGCGGCTCGAGCGGTTCGCCGAGGTGTGTCAGGATCTTCCGGATCGGACCCGGCTCCGTGATGAAGGCCATCAAGGCGCACATGCCGGACACGACGTGATCCGCACAACGGAAATCACACGTATCCCAGAGCCTCGCGAAGCCTGTCGGAATACGGGTGTCGCTCGTCGAGCCAGTGTCGCAGCAGTCGCTCCCGCTTGGCGGGGTCACGCCAGAATCGTCGCCCGTACTCCAATCGCGACTCATCTTGATACAGAAGTCTTCGCATCGGGCTTCAGGCAGTGTGTTGAGGAGTGGCGACGAAGGCGGTTACGCGATGCCGGTCTGCCTGGCCCGCTCCGCGTGTGCGCGATCCCGAGGTTCGTTGCGCCGCAGTTTGGGGGCGAGGATGTCATCCGGCGCGGGGACAACCACCGTCGGTCTACCGTAGGTGCGGCGTGCCGCGCGGCCCTCCCATCCCTCGGGCAACTCCTTCAGGACCGACATCGGGAAGAGGTTTACGTGCCAGCCGTGGGTCTGCTCAAACTCGCTGCCGCTCAAGGCGTCGTAGCACATCCACGCCAAGGCGTCCGAATCGGTCACCGGATCCGACGTCCATGCTATTTTCCGGCAGAGGAGCATCAATGCTCCGGTCGGCGGCATGCCACAGTAATGCAGCCGACCCGATCAGCGTCATCGATGCCGGCTCCTCGAGCGCAGCCCCCCACTCTACGAGCCAATCGACGATCTGCTGAGGCCGGGAAAGCTCTCGACGAGGCATGTGGGCCATCCATTCAAACGGAGAGGGCGGGATTCGAACCCGCGGTCCAGCTTTTGACCGGACACGTCTTTAGCAAAGACGCGCATTCGACCACTCTGCCACCTCTCCGGTCGCTCGAAAAATTCCCATGGACCGGGAACGCTTCGAGGACTCTATTCTGGGCTTCCAGGGACGGTCACGCAAGGAGGCGTCGTTCGTCATGAAGTTCATGCACGTATGGTCGTGGCCGGCCACCAGAGCCGCATGCATCGGGGCCGTTGCGGTAGGGCTCGCGTGCGGACGGTCACAGGCGGCGGAGAGGACGAGCCATATCGCCTCCGCGAGCCATATCGCCTCCGCGAGAGCCACGATCACAGCGGCGGAGGCGGGCCGCCATGTCGCCGCATTGGCCGACGATGCCTTCGAGGGCCGGGAGGCAGGAAGCAGGGGTGGACGGGCCGCCGGGGCCTACATCGTGGATGCAATCGACGAACTCGGCTTCGAGCCCGCCGGCGATGCCGGGAGCTATTACCAGTCCTTTGGCAGCATGCGCAACATTCTTGCGTTGGTTCGGGGGAGCGACGCCACGGTGGCCGACGAACTCGTGATCGTCAGCGCTCATTACGACCACGTGGGATATGGCAACGCCAGCAACAGCTACGGCCCCACCGGGTTCATCCATAACGGCGCCGACGACAACGCCTCCGGTGTCGCCGGCCTCATCGAGATCGCCGAGGCGATCCAGCGGCTGCCATCGCATCCCCGGCGGTCGATCCTGATCGCATTCTGGGATGGCGAGGAAAAGGGTCTCCTCGGTTCGTCGCATTTTCTCCGCGTGCGGCCGGAACCGCTGCGGTCGTTTTCGATTGCCTTCTGCATCAATCTCGACATGATCGGTCGGCTCCGGGGGAGGCGGGTCGAGGTGTATGGCAGCCGCACCGCGTCGGGACTGCGGGCTCTGACGGTCGCCGCGAACAACCGTCCTGCCGGGGAATCTCTCGAACTGGCCTTCGACTGGAAAATCGACCCTGATTCCGATCATTACCCCTTCATTGAGAATCGGATTCCCACGCTCATGTTTCACACCGGGCTGCATGAACACTATCACCGCCCCAGCGACGACGTGCACTTGGTGAATCTCGACGGGCTCGAGCCCGTCGCTCAGCTCACGTTTGAAACCGTGATGATGGTGGCCGACGAGCCCGGGGCGCGTCGCTCCTTCCGGCCGGAATGCCGAAGCGAATCGGAATCGTCACGCAAGACATTGGAGGCGGTGGCCGCCGCCGGAAAACGCGGGCGGTGGGGCATCGGAACTCGATCCGATGCAGCCGAGCCACATGCCCCGGTGGTCGTGCGGGTTGCCCCCGAATCTCCCGCAGCCCGGGCGGGGTTGATCGTCGGCGACCGGATCGTGGCCCTCGATGGGCAGCCGCTGCTCGATCAGGATGAGATGGTCACACGACTCGGCTCTGCTGCGGGTCGTGTGGCGGTGGAGGTGGACCGCCGGGGTCGGCTGATGGGGCTCGAGATGGCCGAGTGACCAGAGGACCGCGACGAGATCAGTCCTCGTCGTCTTCCTCTTCGTCCTCGTCTTCGTCTTCCCAGTCCTCGTCTTCGTCTTCCCAGTCCTCGTCCTCTTCTTCCTCTTCCTCTTCGTCCTCTTCCTCGTCGTCCTCGACTTCCTCCCACTCGTCGTCTTCTTCGAAGTCGCCGTCCTCCTCGTCCTCTTCTTCGTCCTCGTCTTCCTCTTCGTCGTCTTCGAACTCTTCGTCTTCGTCGTCCTCGAACTCTTCGTCTTCGTCCTCTTCGTCTTCGTCGTGGGCAGCGACGATCGACGCCGTGGAGCGGGCGTCGGTGAGGTCACCGCTCGCCTCGAAGAGCGATTCGGCCGCCAGCAATTCGGGGAGTTCGCTCCAGGAGAACACGTCTGCTGACAGCACGTCTTGATGCCCTCTGGAACCCACGGCAATCGTCACGGCAAAACCTCCTCGAGTTTGTTCACGACCAAGCCCGGCCAACCGCACACCACGATCGGCATCACGAGCAACGGACCTGAACGAATCTGACGAAACAACCTTTCGCGCCCCGGCGTGTTCCTGGGTGAACACGTCGCGGAACGACATTTCTGTACCCGATCGAGGGTGATCGTCCAACTCTCCGCCAGAAGATTTTTTGGCAGAAAGCCGTCGATCTGCCCACAGTCCGGGCCGGAGGAGAGTGTGGCGGCCGGCGCCCGCGGCTGCAAGGGGCCAAAAATGGCCCGTTCAGCCCGCCTCGACCGCGTTTGGCGCCGACGGTTCCGAGGCCGCCATTGGAGGCAGGTCCTCGATCCTGGCCAGCCCGAAGGCCTGCAGAAACCGACGCGTGGTCACGTAGACATTGGGCCGACCGATCTCCTCGATCCGGCCACCGATGGCGACGAAATCCCTTTCGAGGAGGTGCCGAAGCATTTCCTCGCAGCCCACGCCGCGGATTGCCTCGATCTCGGCACGCGTGATCGGCTGCCGGTAGGCGACCACCGCCAGCGTCTCCATGGCAGGACTGGAAAGCCGGTTGTCAGGGGGCGATTCCAGAAGACGGCGGACCCACGGGCCGAACGGCCCTCGGGTGAGCATCTGAAAGCCTCCGGCGATCTGCTCGACCCGAAACGCCGAGCCCGAGTCGGTGAGGAGCCCCTTGAGTTCCTTGAGGAGCACCCTCGCCCTCGTGCCATCGGTGAGCCGTGCCAGCTTCGCGAGCCGACGCACGGTGAGCGGCTCCCGGGCAAGAAAGAGGGCCGCCTCCACCCGTGCCAGCTCCTCGCTCCGCGGGTGACCACCAGGCTGAAGGTCCTGCGGCTCGCCTTCTCCGCCGGTCTCACGAATCTTTTTGGGGCGACGACGAGTGGCGATCGTCCGTTTCGCCGAAGGAGGCGACCACAGCCGCAGCCCGCCAGCCGATCGGTCGGCCGCGAACCTCTCGGGGAGCCGCTGCAATGCACGGCCGCCGCCGGCGAGCCGGAGAACAAGCCGCTTGGTCGATGAGGATTTCAATCGCGGCTTCATCGCTGCCGCCCTCAATATCGCTGCCGAAGACCACCCGCCTGCTGCGTTCGCCATCCCTCGACCTGGTCGATGAGCGACTGCAGTGCCGCGGCTTCGTTCGGCCCGCGGGCGTGAAACATCCTATGCAGCTGGCCGTCGCGATCGATGCCGATTCGACAACTGCCGGCAAACCCAGTCGAATCGCCCGCCTGTGGCCTGCAATCGATGGCCGTCGCGCCGAGGGCGGTCAGCTGCGATCGCAGGGTTGCCAAAGCCGCCCAGTCGGATGGAGAGCGTGGCAGATCGCGTGCGACCGTCGGATCGGAGACGGGCGTGGCAGGCACGGTCACCAGCGGGAGCATCGGGATGGACTCGGCCGGCTCGGCGGCGGGCCGTCGCGCCGTGGCCGCTGATTCCAAGGTGGGCGGCGACGGCCGTGGGGCCGGGGATTTCACGGCAGGGGCTTCGTGCGGTGTGCCGGATGCCATGGCCGGGAGGGATGCCTGAATCGAGTTGAAAAGTCGGCAGAGTGGTTGGCTCACGGTGCGCCGCAGCATGGAGCGGGCAGAAGGGGGTGTGAGGTGTGAGAACAACGCCAGCGCAGGCACGACCAGCATGCAGACCAATAACAAGAACGAACGGACCTTCATGGTGGCCATGGAGGGCGCGAGTGCCGGCGTTGTGTGACGTAGCAGGGGGCCGGGGAGGGTAGCGAGAGCCCGGCAGGCTCACAACCCGGAAAGAGGGGGTTTTCGCCTGCCTTTTCGTCCGGTGGGCTCACGTCCCCGGGCCGGGAAGCGGAACGTTTCGGATCGTGAAATCAAACGGAACCTCATGGATCGCCATCGGCAGCCGCCATCGCAGCCGTAGGTCGATAGGGGCGTCTGATCCGATGGTGGCAGCTGCAGGCATCGCGAAGGCCGCCGTGATCCTGCCACCACGCTCGCTTCGGGACACCATCACCTGCGACTGCCGATGCAGCGGGGTGCCATCGTTCGACACAACCTCGACGAGCCTGCCCGCGAGCCAGGATCGGTGCGATGCGAGCGCTTCCGTCGGTTCGTCATAGGCCAAATCCACGGTGACCTGCACAACACCCTCCCGCACCGAATGGTCCACCAGTGTGACCGTCGCGCGGCCCACCCGCAGTCGGCTCGGGCCTGCGGCATCGAGCGGAATCTCGAAGGCATGCTCGCGTCCTGCGATCCAAAGCGAGAGTGTGCCCCGGATCGAGGCCAGAGACTCAAGCCGCGGTGCGGGCTGCACGAGCGAGACAGGAAGTGAGACCGACTTCGTCTCGGGCGTGACGGCCGGCTCCACGATCGCCACGCGGTGCGTCGGAGACATCGCCTCGCCAGCCGGGCCATCGGCGACGATCGACCGCATCGGCAGGCGTATCGCCAGTGGCACCAGTGCAGGGCCCCAGTCGGCCCGAAGCATGACGCGAACCGTACCACCGTCGCCGATGGGGACGACCCGATCCACTGCGACGGACAGTGTGCCGACCGCCTCGTCGACCGCCTCGGCTGTGGCGGCCTCCTCCAGCCCGCGCTGGATGTCGCGGAGCCGGAATGCTGCTTCGCCTGCCGCCCGTCCGCGAGCGGCGACGATCAGCGGAAGGTTCGCTGGCCCCTGCTCGCGCAGGGATTCCTCGGCGTCGTCGCGGGCCTGTGCCGATGGTGCGTTGAGCTGCTCGACGAGCCGTTCGACGATGCGCGGATTCGGCTCCGCCGCCGCGCAAAGCCCGGCGATCGTGGCCACCATGCCACTGGCCAGTCGATGAACATCGCCGCGTCGTCGTGTTTCGCCCATGATGGGATTCTCTCTCCGGGGCCCGGGGGCAACAATGTCGTCGCGGCTGTGAACTGGAAATCGTGGCCGATGATGACGGGCGGTAGGACGGACAGCATGGCACGAATCGTGATCAGCCTGTGCGGCGAGGGCCGAGGACACGCCAGCCGTGTCGCCACGCTCGTGGAGCAGCTCGTGACCGATCACGAGGTTCTCGTCTACACTTCGGCCGACGCCTACGCCTTCCTCAGCCGACTGTGTCAGGGCCTCGAGGGGCGTGTCGAGGTGCGCGAGATTCCCGGCATCGTGTTTCAATACTCCGGTGGACGCCTCGACGTGATGCGGTCGATCGCGGCCGGACTCGACTACCAGGCTCGGACGCTCGGGCCCCTCGTCGATCGACTGATCGGCGAGCTCGATGCGTTCGACGCGGAGCTTGCGATCACCGACTTCGAGCCGGCGTTGCCTCGGGCTGCCAGCCGCCGAGGAATTCCGCTGATCAGCGTCGATCACCAGCATTTTCTCCTGGCCTACGACCTCGACGCGCTGCCGTGGGCGCTGCAGTGGAATGCCTGGTTCATGAGCCATGCCGTGTGGCTCTATGTGGCCGAGGCGACCGACATCGTCGTGTCGGCCTTCTTCCGACCACCGCTGCGGCGTGGCTGGGAACACGTCGTGCAGGTGGGGCCTCTGCTGCGGTCGTCGATCACCCGGGCCGTGCCCGCTGACGGCGGCTTCGTGCTCTCCTATCTCCGGCGGCACACGCCCTTCTCGACGGTCGAGGCACTGGCCGACTGCGGCATGCCTGTGAAGGTGTATGGCCTCGGTCGCCGCGAGCCCGTCGGGGGGATTTCATTCCACGCGATCGATGAACCGAGGTTCGTCGAGGATCTCGCCGGCTGTTCCGCGGTCGTGGCGGCGGCCGGTAATCAGCTGATCGGTGAGGCACTGCATGTCGGAAAACCGCTCCTTGTGCTGCCGGAGCGCGCCCACGCCGAGCAGATGATGAACGCCCACTTCCTGGCCGGCATGGGATGCGGGGAGTTCACGCCGCTGGAGGAGCTGGCCCACGGTCGCGTGCGGTCGTTCCTCGAAGGGCGGGAGCGTTTCGCCGCGGCACTGGCCGGCGTGGCGGGCCGAATGGACGGGACGGCCGAGGTGCTGCGGGTCATTCGCGACCGGCTCACCGGAGGCACAGATGGCAGTCCCCGCGGGGCCGTTCAAACGCTCACCCCACGCGGCGGATGATCTCGGGAAGAAGGGCCCGCATCGCCCGTGCCCGATGGCTGATCACCCCCTTCACCGCCGGCGCGAGTTCACCGAAGGTGCGATGGTACTCAGGCACGATGAAAAGAGGGTCGTAGCCGAATCCCCCGCTGCCTGCCGCCACCTCGGCGATCAGCCCGCAGCAGGTTCCCGATGCGGTGGCGACGACGGTGCCCGAGGGGTCGGCCAGTGCCGCATGGCATGCGTAGTGGGCCGTCCGCTCCGCGGGGCGGCGGCCTGCCAGCCGCTCCATCAGGAGCGCGTTGTTGGCGGCGTCGTTGCCGCTGGCTCCAGAGAAGCGTGCCGAGTAGATGCCCGGTGCGCCACCGAGGGCATCCACCACAAGGCCGCTGTCCTCCGCCAGCACCCATGCCCCGAGCGCCCGTGCCTGAAGCGATGCTTTGAGGGCGGCGTTCTCGGCGAAACTGGAGCCCGTCTCCTCCACTTCCACGGCTGACGCAAGCCCCTTCAGCGAACGGCAGACGATCCGGTGCGGCGCGAGCAGATCCACCAGTTCGCGCAGTTTGCCGTCGTTCGTCGTTCCGAGAACAAGCGTCCGGTCCATCTCGGGCAATGTATCCGCGGCCCGTGGAGCGGGCCACCGACGCCGTGTGATTTACCGCCAGCCGGCGGGGGCGCGGGGAACGTCGATCGGCTTGGGCTGGACATCGAGCATGATCCCGGTGATCTGCCGCGGCATGATCTGCCCCATCGCAAGTTTCGCGGGATCGGGGCCCAGGGCCGACACGATGCGGGTGATTTCCGGGTGGGGGCCGACGGACCCGTCGGCCTGTTGCTGACGGATCTGATCGAGGCTCCCCACGCAGACGATGCTCGACTCTCGGTCATGAAACTCCCATGCCTGCCAGCCCTGCTTCCGCAGCGCCTGCGTGAGTTTGTGGGCCTGCTCGGCCGCCTCGACGAGCCGGCTTTGCAGGGGCATCGCGTTGCCGCTGGCGATCGCCTTCTGGTCGAACGTCCCGGCGCCCGTAAACGTGGCGACCCGCACGGTGTAGCGGCCCGGGCAATCGAGCAGGCTGTGCGTGACATCGGCGTTCATCTTGAGGACGAATTCATCCGCCTGCTCGCGTGTGAAGTAGTCTTCGGGAAGAAGCGGATTGGGGATCACGAACGCCAGGTGCATCGGTCCCTTGGCGGCGTTCTTGTCGAGGCCGATCATCTTGCGAAAGTCTGAGAACGACTGGCTCTTGCCCCGTTCACCGCTGAGAGCGGTCGGATGCATGCCCTTGATCTTGGCGAGCATCTTCTGCCCACGCGGATCGTCGAACGACGCGAAGTCTCCGACCAGCACGGCCACCTCGATCACCTGCTCGGCCTTGGCATACCGCATCTTCTTCGGCGTGCCGTCCGGGTTGAGCCCCAGGCCCTGCTCCTCGCCGGTGTAGTCGAACGATTTCTCGTGGGTGTAGGCCTTGAGCTTGTGCCCGCCGCGGAGTTCATGGACCAGCCGCCGGGCGTCTTCCCGGGCGCCGGACCCGCGAAACGTGGTCGCCAGCACGAGCCACGGCCCATCCTTTTCCGAGAGCGGAAACATCGCCTGAGGATCGATCGATCCGGCTGTGAACCACGACGTGGGAAGCCAGCCGTTTTCCGCCGTGGCCATCCCGGGCGCGGCGGCCGCCGTGAGGGCGATCAGGAACAGCGTCGCGGTGCGGCGGTGCATGGGTGTCGTTGGGCGAGAGTGGATGGGGAAGGGCGGGGACGGTACCAACCGGTTCCGTCGCCTGCCAGACCGGTTGTCTCCTTGGGAAGAGAGCCAAAATGGGGCAAGATGGGAGTATGGACCAGCGACCACGGCCGGCGAAGCGGACGATTGCCCTGATCGCCGCTGCGATCTGGGTGGCATGCATGACCGTGCCGCCCGCGATGCTGTTGCGAGCCCGGCACGGATGGCTCGAGCAGCTCGATCGTCCCGGTGCCCAGGAAGACTGGGACGCATTCCGTCGCGACATGCGTGCCCAGTCGGGCCGGGATGCTCCCGTCCCCGGGCCGGTCCAGCGAAAGGTGCCCAAGAGCGTCGAACCGCCGCTCAAGGTCTGGCTGCGGGACCACGTCGGCTTGGCGATCGTGGCATGGGTGATCTTCGGAAGCGTGCTGTTCGGCTTTCTTGCCGCTGCGACCGTCGGCCTCCTTGCCGGTCGTCTGTGATCGTGGCCGACCGTGCCGTCACCGGCGGAACAGGTCTTCGGGAACGATGTGCCGTGCGGTTCGCCCGAGGTCATCGAGCGTCCGACGCTGGCCGACCGTGTGCCACGGTGTGACATCCCGAAGCTCCGGCATGATCTCGAGGATTTGCTCGATGAGCATCGCCACGATCCGCCCCACGGGCGTGCCACCGGTCCGTTCGCGGATGGCGGCGGCGGTCTTCATCAGCTTGAGCATGCGAGAGCGTTCCAGCACAGGGCCGGAGAGTTGCCCCTCGCCCTCCTCGAGCAATTCCGCCACCGGCACCTCCAGCACTTCCTGCCACCGCTGCAGGTCGGAGAGCCGGAGATCGCAGTCGGGCTGCTCCTGCCGCCGGATCACCGCGATCTCGATGCCCAGTCGGCGAGCGACATTGCGGATGGTGACTCCCTGCTGTCGGCGAACATCGGCGATGCGATGAAACCGACGTTGCGACCGGCGGTGCGATCGTGCCCGCCTCGCCTGCGCCGCGGCGCCGGCCTCGGCGATGCAGTCGGCCTCGGCTCTGACGACATCGGAGTGCTCCGTGTCGGCGACCGCAAAGGGATCGACATGCGAGCCGTCCTCGAAATCATCGCGGCACGAACGCGGGTGATCGACTATCGCCATGATCGCGGCCTCCGTTTCTTCTGCTGCCGCGATCGTCGTCGCGGTTTGATCTGTACGCACGGGCCGGCAGGAGCGTTCGCGGCACCCCAAAAAATTTCGGAGAGCCGCTTTTCAAGGGCTCTCCGCTCGTTGAAACTGGGGATCCTTCATGTCTGACCCCCGTTCCCGTCACCTTCCGACCATGTCCGCTCACCCTCGCCGATCCGGAACGCCTTGCCTCGATTTCACATGGGCCGACCTTGGCCACCGCACCACCGTCACGGCCCTGGGGCCGGATGCAGCCCGTTTCGTCGATGGCTTTACGACGGCGGCGATCGGAACGCTGACCGTCGGATCGGGCACCGAAACCTTCTTCCCCGACGCCCGGGGGTGGGTGCTTGCCATGGCCGTCGTGCTGCGGATCGACGATGGCCTCCTGATCGACGCCGAGCCAGGACTGGGAACGCGGCTTTGCGATCACCTCGAGCACTTCCATATCCGCGAGCGGCTCGAACTGGTCGATGCATCGGCCGACTGGTCGAGCCTTCTGCTTTTCGGCCCAGCCGCCGCGGGATGGCTCGTCGGACACGGAGCGACCGATTCGTCGCCGCTCTTCGGCCACCGGGAGTCGATGCTCGGAGGCGTCGCCGTGCGTCTGGTGCGGACCGACTGGTGGTCGGATTCGGGCTGGCTCGTGCGGTGCCAGGCACACGATCGCGGGCGGCTCGTCGATTGGATGCGACAGCAGGGAGCGGCGGAGGCGGATGCCGCGGCGGTGGAAACCCTGCGGATCGAGCGAGGCACGCCCCATCCCTGCGATCTTCCGGAGAAGACGCTCCCACAGGAACTCGGTCGCGATGCCCGGGCGCTTTCGTTCACGAAGGGCTGTTACCTCGGTCAGGAAACCGTCGCTCGCATCGACGCGCTTGGTCATGTGAATCGGCGGCTGGTGGCCGTGGCGGTCGAGGGCGATCTTCGTGCCGGAGCCGACGTGCGCGGCGGCGGTGGTGAATCCTTCGGCATCCTGACCTCCGCATGCCGCTCGCCGCGGCTCGGCTGCGGGCTCGGGCTCGGGGTGCTCTCGACGAAGGCGGCCGGATCCGCGATCACCGTCGATGGCATCGCGGCCCGGATCGTGGAGGTGCCGGCATGAGCGACCCGCATCGCGATCCAGACTCCCGACGCGAGGTTCTGCTCGAGACGAAGCGATTCTCCGTCGTGCGGATGGATGAGTCATGCACCGACGGCTCGATTCGTCACCGCGAGGTGGCGATCCATCCCGGGAGCGTGGTGATCGTGCCCATGGTCTCGGAAGACGAGGTCTGCCTCATCGAAGTGGTTCGGATCGCCGTGGGTGAGACGCTCGTCGAGTTGCCAGCCGGCACACTCGACCGTCCGGAACCGATCGCCGAGGCGGCCCGCCGCGAACTGGCCGAGGAGACGGGATACCGCGCCGGGCGGATCACCGCGATCGGTGGGCTTTGGATGTCGCCCGGCATTCTGCGCGAACGCATGCACCTGTTCGTCGCGGAGGATCTCGTGCCCGGCCCGCAGGCGCTCGAGCCTGGCGAGCGAATCACCGCCCGGGTGGTGCCGTGGGATGAAGCGATCGCGATGTGCCTCGACGGCCGCATCCATGACGCCAAGACGGTGGCGGCGCTTCTGCTGGTCAACCAGCGGCGCCGGCGGGCGGGGCGGGGCGAGCATCACCGCTGATCGGATGCCGGTCGAGCAGGAAGAGCAGGCCGCCGATCAGACCGCTGATGATCGTGATGAGAAACCACAGAAGCGCGATCGCCACGGCCTGCTTCGTCGGCACGCCGTGAGGAGCCAGGAGCACCGCCATGCCCCCTTCGCGGACGCCCACGCCGTTGATGCTGATGGGAACGAGCATGGCGATCATCAGCAGTGGCACGACCACGCACCACGTGGACAACGGCAGGGCCACCCCAAGCCCACGAGCGATCAGGGAGACGGTCACCGCGTTGCCGGCTTGGATCAGCAGGCTCCACGCCACGGCGCCGGCGAGCAGCGAGGGCCGCCTTTGGTAGGGAAGCAGCTGCGACAGGAACTGCCGAGCCGGGCTCGAGGGGATGGCCCCGAGGAGCCGATCGAGCGACCCGACCGCGAGCCAGATGAGTGCGAGCATCCCGGAGAGCAAAAGACCCCCGGCGGCGAGCGTGCCCCGGGTGTCGAGCGACCACTCCACGGCCATCATGGCGGCGCCAGCCAAGACGCCCAGGCCTGCCAGTCCGGTGAGCCGGTCCGCCAGCACGGAACAGCCGGCGAGCAACCGTCGCGGTGTGGAGTCGGCGAGCCGATAGGCCTTGATGAAATCGCCGCCGATCGACGACGGGAGGCAGAGGCTGAAGAACATGCCCTCGAAGAACCTCCAGACGAAAAGACGGCTCGGGTCGGAAAAACCGAGCGGGCGGGCCAGCGACGCCCCTCGGTAGCCGGCGCTCCCCTGCGCGCCGATCGCCCGCGCGACGGCGGCTCCCCACCACCGCCAGTCGACCGAGTTCATGAGGGAGACAAATTCCTTGCG
>JBJTDB010000259.1:0-900 GCA_046092145.1 Planctomycetia bacterium
TCTCGGGCACCTCCCGCGAGGCGGCCGATCTCGTCACCGTCCGCCTGCCGCCACTTCCGGGCCGCGAACGGATGCTGATCGCCCTCGACAAGCCAGTTGGCGAAGCCGCCCCCGTGACCGTGTTCGTAAGTGGCCTGGAACTCAAGGGGCCGTTCGACACCAGACCCGCCACGCAGAAGCGACTCCTGGCCTGTGCCGCCACGGTCTCGCAGGAAGAGCAGACCCGCGAGGTGCTCGGCCGATTCCTGCGGCGGGCATTCCGCCGCGGTCTCGAGCCTGGGGAACTCGATCGCCACGCGGCGGTCGTGGACGCCACCGTCAAGGAAGGCCGGGCCTGGCAGGAGGGCGTGTCGCGGGCGATGCAGGCGGCCCTCTGTTCGCCCAAGTTTCTGTTCCGTGTGGAAGACGACGACCGGCCTGACGCCGCGGAGGCGCGGCCGCTCGACGACATCCAGCTCGCCTCGCGGCTCTCCTACTTTCTCTGGAGCACGATGCCCGACGACGAACTGCTCGATCTGGCCGAACGCGGGCAGCTCTCTGCCGGCCTCGAAGGGCAGGTGCGCCGCATGCTGGCCGATGCCCGTGCCGACACGCTCGTGACCAGCTTCGCCATGCAGTGGCTGCAGCTCAAGCGGATCGAATTCATCTCGCCCGACGGCGGGCTCTTTCCGATGTTCGATAACGCCCTGCGGGCCGCCATGATCCGCGAGACCGAGCTCTTCGTGCAGAGCATCTTCCGCGAGGACCGCAGCGTGCTCGAGCTGATCGACGCCGACTCCACGTTTGTCAACGGGCCGCTGGCAAAACACTACGGGCTCGTCGAGGCCTACCGCACGGCCGGTGGCACCGGCCCCGACTTTCGCCGCGTGCCCTGCGCCGATCGCACGCGAGGCGGACTCG
>JBJTDB010000260.1:0-1829 GCA_046092145.1 Planctomycetia bacterium
CGCCCGGGGCGAAATGCGGGACGGGAGCGAGAAAAACGACCACGGCAGGCAAAAACCGACAAAACTGCCCGCCGAGACTACCGGCGCCAGCGCTTGCTGCCGTCGGCGTTCACCTGGGCGGCCTGGGTCGCAAAGGCCGCAAAAGCGGCCTGCTTGGCGGCAACCGAGCCGACGCCATTCAGGGCCGAGAGGGCGGCGAACCGGTTGGCGGTCGCCACGGGGAGGGGCCCATTATTGATCGCCGCGATCCGCAGGGGTGAGGCGGGGAAGGACCGTTCACGGAGCAATGTGCCCGTGCGAGAAGTCTGCCGGACGACACCGGCGTTGCCGCCAAGGCCCTGGACGAACGCCATCTCTTCGACGACGCCATTTCGATCGAGATCGAGGCCGACCGAATAGACCGCTGCATTGGCACGCTGGGTGGTGGCAAAGGGCGCGAGGGCCAGGAGTCGAAGGTCGGTTCGGTCATCCACCCGCCCGCTGTAGACCTCCATCCGCGATCCACCCGTCGATCCGGATGAAATGGCGATATCGGTGATCGTGTCGGAATCGTAGCGGCCCACGGAGAGCGTGAGCGGGCCCACCGTAGTGGCCCCGCCGAAGGGATTGATGGTGTCGATCAGCCTCGGCGACGCGCCCGAAAGATCGTAAACCTGAACGGTGGCCCCAATCCCCGCACCGCTGGCCACGATCAATTCGCCACGACCGTCGCCGACCGCGACGTTGCGGGTCACCCCGCCTGAAAACGTCCCCACGTCGCCGACCGCCACGGAAGCACCGCCTGCAAACTTCGTCCCGAACGGCTGAAGCGTGAACACCGGTGCATCGATCACCGGATCAGCACTCGCCGGGGAGACACGGAACACACGCACCTGGCTCAAACCGGCCGACATCGACGCCACGATATCGGCGATGCCGTCGCCCGTGACGTCACCGACGGCGACCTCGACCCCGGATGTGTAGGTGGCTCCGAATGGCACGGTCCGATAGTCGAGCAGTTCATAGCCCCACTGCGTAAACACGCGAATCTCACCCGCTCGGCCGCGGCCCGGGGCGACGATGATCTCGTCGACGCCGTCACCGGTGACATCGCCGGTGGCCACGCGGATGCCGCCGATGAAGGCCGCCTCGTACGGAGTGAACTGCAGACGTGTCGAACCGCTGGACGGATCGACGAGCCTGACGATCGGCTGGCTCGTGCAGCCGACATCGGACCCGAGCACGATCGCCGGCGTGACGACGAGGGAGTCGGCATCGACGACGGCATTATTTGCAGGGTTGGTGTCGGACGTGTTCCCGGGCGTCGCAATCGTGAAGAGGGTCGCGAGGCCCGACGTCGCAGTCGGAGACACCGCAGCCGTGACCAGATAGACCGCCGTGCCGCCGCTGGCGAGTGTGATCAACTGATCGATCGAGCCAGAGCCATTCTGGGCGCCGGTCGATCCCGTGCCGGTGTAACTTGCCGTCCACGTGACATCCGCACCGCGAATCGCGGCCGGGAGCACGCTCACCAACCGGGCGTTCGAGACCGCGACCGGCCCGGCGTTGGTGACGGTCACCGTGTAGGTCACCGGGGCGCCCGGGATGTAGCTCGACTGCCCGTTCGTCACCGCGATCTGCAGGTCGGTGGCCAGCTGGGTCGTGTCGATCGAGTAGGTCACCGAGGCGGTCGTGTTGCCCGCTCTCCCCGTGGAGAGCGTCTGGACTCCGGCGAGGTTGAGCGTGATCGCATTGCTCGGGGCAACGATGCCGTTGGTGGGCGTGAACGTGGCGGTCCAGGTTCTGCCACCATTGGCCGAGACGACGTTCGTGAGCGTGCCGTTTTGGAT
>JBJTDB010000261.1:0-9114 GCA_046092145.1 Planctomycetia bacterium
ACCGGCTTCGACCGCTGGATCGTGCTGCCGGGACAGGGTGAGTACTGGAATCCGACGTTTCTCGTTCCCGGCGGCACACTCACGATCGAGGGCCACTGCACCGAGATCACGGGCGACCTGGGCATCGAGTTTCTGAAGACGCGGCCGTCGGAACAACCGTTCTTCCTCATGCTCCATCACAAGGCACCACACCGCGACTGGTCGCCTGACCTGCGAAACAAGGCGACGTTCGCGGGAGCCGAGGTACCCGAGCCGGCGACGCTCCGGGATGACTACGCCTCGCGTCCGGCCGCGCTGCCTGAGAACCGGCAGGCGATCGCCCGCGATCTCACGCGCGGCGACCTCAAGCTGCAACCACCGACCAGCCTGTCCGGGAAGGAGCGTCAGCGGTGGCTGAAGGAAAAACCGATGAGCGTGGAGGTCGATGGCAAAACGCTCACGGGAGACGATCTCCTGCGTTGGAAATACCGACGGTTCATGCAGGACTATCTCGCCTGTGTGCAGGGTGTCGACGACAGCGTTGGCAAGGTGCTCGACTTCCTCGACGAGTCCGGGCTGGCCGACGACACCATCGTGGTCTACACGACCGACAATGGCTGGTATCTCGGCGATCTGGGCCTCTTCGACAAACGCTTCATGTATGAGCCTGGTCTGCGGGTGCCGCTGATCGCGCGCGGGCCGGGCATCCAGCCGGGTTCCACGCCAGAGGCGTTCGTGGCCAACATCGACCTCGCGCCGACATTTCTCGACCTCGCTGGCCTGGCGATTCCCGACTCGATGCAGGGGAAGAGCGTCGCCCCGCTGTTGCGTGGCGAGACGCCCGCCGGCTGGCGACAGAGCGTCTACTACCGCTATTACGACGATCCCGGGGCCCACGAAACGCGTGCCCACTACGGCGTGCGGACGGCCACCCACAAGCTGATCCACTTCTGGACGAAGGACGCCTGGGAACTGTTCGACCTCGTGGCCGATCCGAACGAGCAGCACAACCTGCTCGACGACGAAACGGAGGCGACATCGCGGCCGGTGGCCAACACGTTCGCAGCACTCAAGGCCGAACTGACGCGACTGCAGCGAGACTACGAGGACGACGGCCTCTACGCCGATCCGGCCACGTGGCCGGGCACAAAAGTGGATGGCACTGCTCGAAATCGGCCAGGGCTCGGCGAAAAAACGATTGCCGAAGCGATCCGTTTGACCACCGGACAATAATTCGCCGCGTCGTCCCTGCGTGCATCCGATGGACCGGGCTTTCCTCCGAGGGCCTCCGTCCGTGCGCGATGCTTCCGTCGCCGTCGCCCCCACCATGCCCGACTACGATCGGGCCCGCCGGGAATTTTCGTGGGCGCGGGCCCGTGGTCTGCTTGCCGGGCTTCCGTATGCCCGCGGCCTGAACATCGCGCACGAGGCGGTCGATCGTCATGCGGCCTCCGGGCGGGCCACGCATGTCGCGATCCGCGCGATCGCCCTCGACGGCACGCGGCGTGATCTCACCTACGGCGAACTCGCCCGGCAGACCAGTCGGTTCGCCAACATCCTTGCGCACCTCGGCATCGCGGCGGGCGACAGGGTGTGCGTCATGGCCGACCGCATCCCCGAACTCGTGATCGCGGCGATCGGCACGTTCAAGTCGCGGGCCGTCTTCATGCCACTCTTCGCCGCATTCGGCCCAGAGCCGATCCGGGCCCGCGTCGAGATCGGCCAGCCACGCGTGCTCGTCACCACGCAGAGCCTCTACCGGCGGAAGATCGCCCCGATCCGCGAACGGCTCTCCTCGGTCGAGCATGTCATGCTCGTGCGCGACGAGACGGGCCCTCTGCCCGAGGGCGTGATCGACTTCCACGAAGCCCTGTCCGCGGCCGAGGATCATTTCACGATTCCCGCCACGGCGGCCGACGATCCCGCGCTGCTCCACTTCACCAGCGGCACGACGGGCACGCCGAAGGGGGCGATCCACGTGCACGAAGCTGTGGTGGCCCACCATGCGACGGGCCTTCTCGCCCTCGATCTTCATCCCGACGACATCTTCTGGTGCACGGCCGACCCCGGGTGGGTCACCGGCACCTCCTATGGCATCATCGCTCCGCTGACGTGCGGCGTGACGAGCATCCTCGATGCGGGTGATTTCGATGCCGTGCGGTGGTACGGCATCCTGAAGGACGAGCGGGTGACGGTCTGGTACACGGCGCCCACCGCCATTCGGATGATGATGCGACTGGGAGCCGGTCTCGCGCGGCAGTTCGACACGAGCCGGCTCCGGTTCCTGGCCAGCGTCGGTGAACCGCTCAATCCCGAGGCGGTCGAGTGGGGGCTCGACGCCTTCGGCCACATGTTCCACGACAACTGGTGGCAGACCGAGACCGGCGGCATCATGATCGCCAACGTCGCCGCCCTGCCGATCCACCCCGGCTCGATGGGGAAGCCGCTGCCCGGGATCGATGCGGCGATCGTGGAACGCCGGCCCGATGGCCGCATCTGCGAGATTCGCGAACCGGACCGGCAGGGGGAGATCGCGATCCGTCCCGGCTGGCCGTCGATGTTTCGCGGCTATTGGAACGATCCGGCCCGCTACGCCGCCTGCTTCGCCGACGGCTGGTATCTGACGGGCGATCTCGCGCGACGGGATCGGCAGGGCTACTTCTGGTTCGTGGGCCGGAAGGACGACGTCATCAAGACATCCGGGCATCTGGTCGGCCCGTTCGAGGTGGAGAGCGTGCTGCTCGAGCATGAGGCCGTCGCGGAGGCGGGCGTCATCGGCAAGCCCGACCCGGCCGCGCACGAGATCGTGAAGGCGTTCGTGTCGCTGAAGCCGGGGTTCGAGTCGGCCGAGCGGTTGCGGATCGACCTGCTCGGATTCGCGCGGAAGCGGCTCGGGGCCGCGATCGCACCCAAGGAGATCGCGTTCGTCGCGAGCCTGCCTCGCACCCACAGCGGCAAGATCATGCGGCGGCTGCTCCGGGCCCGTGAACTCGGCCTTCCGGAAGGGGATCTTTCGATGCTCGAACCAGATGCCCCGGGGGCGACGCCATGAACGGGCAACTGGCCAAGAGCCATGCCCACTCGCTCCTGCGGCAGATGCTTCTCATCCGCCGATTCGAGGAGAGGTCGGCCGAACTCTACATGCAGGGAAAGATTCGCGGCTTTCTGCATCTGGGCATCGGCGAGGAGGCGGTGGCCGTCGGGGCGATCCAGGCCCTCGAGCCCGATGACAGAATCGTGGCCGCCTACCGCGAGCATGCCCATGCCCTCGCCCGTGGTGTGCCGCCGGCGGCGGTGATGGCCGAAATGTTCGGCAGGGCGACCGGCTGCTGCCGTGGCCGGGGCGGATCGATGCATCTCTTCGACGTCTCCCGGGGTCTCTTCGGCGGCAACGCGATCGTGGCGGGCGGGATGCCGCTGGCCGTGGGCCTGGCGCTCGCCGACCGCATGCAGGGGAGGCCCCAGGTCACCTGCTGCTTCTTCGGTGACGGCGCCGTCGCCGAAGGGGAGTTTCACGAGTCGCTAAACCTCGCAGCGCTCTGGCGACTGCCGGTGCTCTTTCTCTGTGAAAACAATTTCTACGCGATGGGAACGGCGCTCGAACGGCATCAGGCGATGCCCCGGATTCACCGCAAGGGAGCCGCGTATGGGATCGAGGCGGCGGTCGTGGATGGCATGGACGTGCTGGCGGTCGAGGCCGCGGCACGGCTGGCGGTGGAGGTCGTCCGCAGCACGAGTGCGCCCTACCTGCTCGAAACCCGAACCTACCGCTTTCGGGCCCACTCGATGTACGACGCCGAACTCTACCGTCCGAAGGAGGAGGTGGAGCGGTGGCGGAAACGCGGGCCGCTCACGATCTTTCCCCGCCAGCTCCGCGACTGGGGCATGCTCAACGACGACGAACTGGGCGCGATGGAACGCGACGTGGCGGCCGCCGTCGAGACGGCCGTGGCCGAGGCGGATGCCTCCGCATGGGAGCCGGTCGAGGATCTCGAGCGGGATGTGCTCGCATCATCAGGCCACCGGGAGGTCTGACGATGCCGACCTTGACCTACCGCGAGGCGGTCCGCCAGGCGATCCGCTCGGCGCTCGCCGGCGACGACCGCGTACTGCTCGTCGGGGAGGATGTCGGACGGTATGGCGGCGCCTATGCGTGCAGCAAGGGGCTGATCGAGGAGTTCGGCCCCGATCGGGTGCGGGATGCGCCGCTCTCGGAGTCGGGGTTCGTGGGAGCCTGCATCGGTGCGGCGATCGGGGGCCTGCGGCCGATCGTCGAAGTGATGACAATCAATTTCAGCCTGCTGGCGCTCGATCAGATCGTCAACAATGCCGCGACATTGCGGCACATGAGTGGCGGCCAGATCGGCGTGCCACTGGTGATCCGGATGGCGACGGGCGCCGGCCGGCAGGTGGCGGCCCAGCACTCGCACAGTCTCGAAGTGTGGTACGCCCACGTGCCGGGTCTCAAGGTGCTCGCCCCGGCGACTCCGAACGATGCCAGGCACATGCTCGCCGCGGCCCTCGACGATCCCGACCCGGTCGTGATCGTCGAGCATGCGATGCTCTACGCGACGGAGGGAGAGGTCGAGGAGTCACCGAGATCGTTCGACGCCTGGCATGCGGCCGTCCGCCGCGAGGGCCGCGATGTCACGCTCGTGACGTCGGGGGGATCGCTCGGCACGTCGCTCACGGCGGCCGAGCGGCTTGCTGCCGACGGGATCGACGCGGAGGTCATCGACCTGCGGTGCCTCCGGCCGCTCGATGCCGATGCGGTGGCGGCATCGGTGGCGAAGACGCACCGCGCGGTCGTGGTCGACGAGGGCTGGCGGACCTGCGGACTCGCGGCCGAAATCGTCGCGATCGTGATGGAGCGAGTGTTCTACGAACTCGACGCGCCGGTCGCCCGCGTGGCGAGCCGGGAGGTGCCGATTCCCTATGCGAAGCACCTGGAGGATGCCGCCCTTCCGAGCGTGGATCGGATCGTCGCCGCCGTGAGAGGCCTTGCCTGATCATGCACACGTTCGTGATGCCAACGCTCGGTGCCGACATGGAAGCCGGCACGCTCGTCGCCTGGCGGAAGCAGCCCGGCGACAGGCTCGTGCGTGGCGACACGATCGCCGAGGTCGATACGGAGAAGGGGGTGATCGACGTCGAGGTCTTTCAGGATGGAATCCTCGACGCGATCCTCGTGTCGCCCGGCAGCCGTGTGCCGGTCGGCACGCCGCTGGCCATGATCCGCGTTGCCGGCGAAGCGGTCGCGGCGGTGGCGGCCGCGGCCCCAGCAGTGCCATCCCCGCCGACGCCTCCCGCGCCCCCCGAGACGGGTGAAGTGCGGCCGATGGAGGCGGTGCGTCCGCCTCCGCCCGTGTATGCGCCGGCGATCGATCTCTTCGGCCGCCTTCGTATCTCGCCGTCGGCCCGTCGGTTGGCCCGAGAGATGGGCGTCGATCCTCGGGCCGCGACAGGCACAGGCCACGAGGGAGCGATCACCCGAGCCGACATCGAACGCGCTGCCCTGAAAAGGCCGGCTCCGCCGCAGGCCACGGTGGCCCACGAACTGCCCCCCCCGGCGGCTCCCGCTCCATCACCCCCTGCCGACCGTCTCGAACGCATGCGTCGGACGATCGCCGCGGCGATGGGCCGATCGAAGCGGGAGATTCCCCACTACTATCTCTCCACGACGATCGATCTGCACCGAGCCTCGGCCTGGCTCGATCGCGAAAACGATCGTCGGCCACCCGACAAACGCCTGCTCGCCGGCGTGGTGCTGCTCAAGGCGGCGGCGTTGGCGATCCGCGAGGTGCCGGAGCTCAATGCCGTCTGGGATGGCGACCGCGTCGTCGTCAGGCCCGACGTGCATGTCGGCGTGGCGATCTCGCTGCGGCCCGGAGGCCTCGTGATCCTCGCCCTTCACGACACGGCGTCGCGGAGCCTCGACGACCTCATGGATGGCCTCCGCGATCTCACCGGTCGGGCACGGTCTGGGCGGATGAAAAGCTCCGAACTGTCGGATTCCACGATCACGGTCACGAGCCTGGGCGACCGCGGTGTCGATGCCGTCTGGGGTGTGATCTATCCGCCGCAGGTGGCGATCGTCGGCTTCGGCAGGATCGGGGAGCGGCCGTGGGCCGCGGAGGGCGGGCTCTTTGCCCGCAGGGTGGTGACGGCCACGCTGGCGGCGGACCACCGCGTCACGGACGGTCACCGCGGCGGGCTCTATCTCGACGCGGTCGAGCAACTGCTCCAGGAGCCCGAGAAACTGTGAGCGACGACGCGAGAATCCGCGAGGCGGTGCTCACGATCCTTGGCGGCATCGCCCCGGAGGCCGATCTGGCCTCGCTCGAGCCCGACGCGCAGTTCCGCCGCGAACTCGACCTCGATTCGGTCGATTTCCAGACCTTCGTGATCCGGCTCTCGAAGGAACTCGGAGTGACGATCCCGGAACGGGACGTGGGCCAGATCGCCACGCTCGCGGGCTGTACCCGGTATTGTGCCCGAATCCTCGGCGAGGCCGCAGCAGCCGCACCGCCCAAGTACCATGGGTGACCAGGCCGTCCGAAAAAAGGCTGTAACGATCCCTTCGGTCCGGCGTCATCAGAAGGTCGGCCACTCGTGTCGTCCAGCCGCCCGCCTTCAGGAGAACCTTCCATGTTTCGCCTCCGAGCCATTCTTGCCGCTCCGTTGACCGCAGCCCTGCTCGCCGCCGGGGCCATCGCCGCCGAGCCCTCGCTGCCCTTGGAGAAGGTGGTGCTCTTCACCTCGGGGGTCGGTTTCTTCCAGCACGGCGGCGATGTCACCGACGATGCGCGAGTGGAGATGAGCTTCAAGACGGATCAGATCAACGATCTCCTCAAGAGCATGGTGCTCGAGGATCTCGGGGGCGGGACGGTTTCGGCCGTGAGCTATGCCTCCCGCAACCCGATCACGAAGACGCTTGGCACATTCGCCGTAAACCTCACCGACAATCCCTCCGTCGGCCAGATCCTCGGACGGCTGCGGGGCTCGCGGATCGAGGTCGAGGCCGCGACCCCCGCCACGGGCACGATCGTGGGCGTTGAGAAGCGAACGGTAGCTGCGGGCGGTGATGCGACCGTCGAGAAGGAGTTCCTCACGATCCTTACCGCCGAAGGCCTACGGACGCTGCCACTCGACGCGGTCACCCGGCTGAAGCTGCTCGATGAGCGGCTCCAGCGTGAGCTGGAGAAAGCTCTGGCCGTCCTCGCCCTCGGCACCGACACCGAGCGAAAGAGCGTGAGCCTCGACTTCACCGGGAAGGGGCCGCGGCGGGTTCGTGTCGGCTACGTGCAGGAATCACCCGTCTGGAAGACGAGCTACCGGGTGGTGCTCGACGCCGAGGACGGAGCCGAGAAGGGCAAGGCCCTGCTCCAGGGGTGGGCGATCGTCGAGAACACGACCGACCAGGATTGGAAGGACGTGCGGATGTCGCTGGTGAGCGGGCGTCCGATCTCGTTCGTGATGGATCTCTACCAGCCGCTCTACGTGCCCCGGCCCGAGGTGCGGCAGGAACTCTATGCATCGCTCCTGCCGCAGCAGTATGGCCAGGATCTGGCCAAGGCCGACCGCGACTTTCTTGCGGCCGCCGACGAAGCCGACGCCAGGAAACGGATGGCCCGTCGGGAGATGGCGGCCAGTGCGCCAGGCGCGGCCCGCGCGGCTGCGGAGGCGAAAAACGGCGTCGCCCTGCAAGAGCAGGCGTTGAAGGAGGCGGGCCGCGATGTGACGGCGGCCGGTGCCGGGGCGATCCGCAGCCTCGCCCACGGAGACTCGCTCGGCGAACTCTTTCGCTACGAGATCGCAGGCGCCGTGTCGATCGGCCGCCAGCGGTCGGCAATGCTTCCGATCGTGTCGGAAAAGGTCGAGGCGGAAAAGGTTTCGATCTACGACGATCGCGTGCTGGCCAAGCATCCGTTGGCCGGCCTGCGGCTGGTCAACTCGACGGCGCTCAACCTCATGCAGGGGCCGCTCACGATCTACGATTCGGGCGCCTATGCAGGCGATGCGCGGATCGAGGACCTCGCGCCCGGTGGCGAGCGGTTGGTGAGCTACGCCGTCGATCTCGACGTCGAAGTGGCGCCCCGGATGGAGGCTCGGCCGGACGAGATCCTGAGCGTGAAGCTCGTGAAGGGCACGCTGATCGTGGCGCGCAAGCTCACCCGCCGGAAACTATTCGAGATCAAGAACTCGGGCCGCGACGACGTGAAACTTCTCGTCGAACACGCCCGGGATCCGGGCTGGAAACTCGTCGCCCCGGAAAAGCCGGCCGAGACGACCCGCGATCGCTACCGCTTTGCGATCACCGCCAAGCCCGGCACGCCCACGACGCTCGAGGTGTTGGAGGAGCAGCCGACGCACCAGCATCTGGCGGTCACCACCACCGACGACGCCACGATCCTGTTCTTCACGAATGCGAAGCAGGCAAGCGCGGCCGTGAAGGAGGCGCTCGCGAATGTGATCGAGCGGAAGCGAGAGATCGAGCGGCTCGTGCAGGAGCGGACGAAGCGCGAGCAGGAGGTGGCCGTCGTCGGCCAGGAGCAGGAGCGGATCCGGCAGAACATGGCCCAGCTCGAGCGGACAAGCGACCTCTACACGCGATATGTCCAGAAGTTCGCCGCTCAGGAGGATCGCGTGGAAACGCTCCGCAAGGAGATCGCGGACCTGCAGTCCAAGGAGCAGGAGGGGCGGCGGTCGCTCGACGACCTTCTCCAAAAGACCGAGCTCAATTGACCCGCACGGGGGTCTTTCAGCCGTCCGGGCTCGTCGCCCTCGCGGTGCTGCGGGCGTAGACATCTGCCCCCGTATCGCCGAAGGTGGCACCCACGTCGAACACGAGGTCGCCTTTCGAGAACACGTCGATTGGAACGCGCGATTCAGTCGACCCCGTGGCCATGCGGTCGCGGCCAGAGACGGCTCGGGGCGGGATGGACGTACTCATGGGCTTTTCAAGGCAGTGACTGGCAGATGATCTGGGACACACGATGCAGTCTGTTCGGCATGTCGCCGGTCGTACCGGCCAACTCACCAAGCAGGCTGGCGCCGTTCGAGCCGGCATCGTCACGCAGCCGGTCGATGCACTGCAGGAAGATCGCCCCGTTCCTCAGCCACACGTCCGGTGAG
>JBJTDB010000262.1:0-10936 GCA_046092145.1 Planctomycetia bacterium
CCCTCCGGCGTTGCCGGCCCCGCGCGGAGTGTGAACGTGCGGGACGAAAGCGAAGCAGCGACATGGGCGCCTCCACGGATCCGGATGGAATCCCTGAAGGCTAATACGCCGCTCGCCCAGAAGCAAAAACAACGGGCGAAGCCACGCAACGCGGCCGTTTTCATCGCCAGCGGCGGAACGGCTCGTAGATCCGGATCGCGAAGAAGAGCTCGCTGGCGCTGAATCCCGTATTGAAGGTCGTGGTACCGATCGGAAGACCGCTCTGGGCGATCTGCCCCGTCACGTTTCCGGAAGCCAGTTCGAAGAAGCGATAGCCGCAATCGATGGTGATCCTGTCCGTGACAGCAAGGGCAAGGCCGCCGCCGACCTGCCATGCAAAGCCGCCGACCGTATTCACGCCCGTCACCGTGACATCTTGAACCGGATACTCCTGATTCACCCCGACCTGGCACCCACCACCGCCGATGCCGGCGCCGACATATGTCGTCAGCGAATCGGTGATGTCATAATCCCGCCAGAGGTTCACCATGGCCGACCAGCCGCCGCTCGCCGTGAGCGCAGACATGGACACGCCATCCGCCAAGGGCGTGGTATCGGAGATCGGATTCCGTGCCCTTCCTTCCGCCTCGACCCGCCAGGCGCGATCCAGCATGTGGAAGGACATGCCCGCGATACCCCCCGAGGTGAATAGCGGGTCGTTGGACGACGGGGCCCCGGCAGCGGTCAGCGTCGCGAATGAAGCACCGACCACGCCAGCCACGTAAAACTGTGAAGCATTCCGACAGCGGTGGCATGAGCAGGTGCAGCCGTCGGTTCCCTGATGACACCGATACGGCTCGGGGGCTTCCTGCTCGTAGGCTGCTTGCTCGTAGACCTCGGGGACAGTCTTCGCCGGCTCGCACTCGTCGTCGCGCCAATCAAAAGGCGGGAGCGACTGTTCAGGCGATTCTTCGCCGATGGGCATCGCCGACACGGCGCCGGACGGGCTGGCCACGCTCGGCCTGCTCGCGGCCGCCTTTTCCTGCGCCACAGCCGCCAGCAACAGTGCCCAAACAGCTGCCCCCCGTCGAGTCACGGCCCATCGCATGGTATGCCTCCCTGTGCCCTCCGAGCGGCCCGGCAACGGTCGTTTCAACCGGTCTCAACGGTCCCCTCGCACCGTCGTTGTCGGCACGAGCCGCAGGGTCGGGCGTGCAAAATCCGAATCGTCGGAACAAACAGCCCAGATTCACTCGACATCTAGCCGCCGCCGATGGGCCACGGCCCTGCGGCGAGGTCGTCGAGGCCGGCCCGGTGCGTGAGGTCGTAGTCGAGCGGCGTGAGCGTCACGGCACCCGATGCCAGCGCCGTCACATCCGACTCGAAGGGCGACGGAGGAGGGGGAGGGTCGTTCGTGGCCCAGTAGTAGTTCCGGCCACGGGGATCGACCCGCCGCTCGAATGCCTCGCCATACCGGATCACGCTCATGGGCACCACCCGCACCTGCGGCGTCCCCCGCAGCGCGACGGTCGGAATGTTGATGTTGAAGAGGCTTCCGGTCGCCGGCTTGCGAGTCAAGAGCGACGTGATGACATCCCGGGCGATCTCCGCGGCCCGGTCGTACATGGCATGCTCGCTCCACTCGAGCGAAACGGCAATGCTCGTGATGCCGAAGAAGGCTCCTTCGATCGCCGCGGCCACGGTGCCCGAATAGAGCACGTTGATGCCGGCGTTGAGTCCGCTGTTGATGCCACTGACCACGAGGTCGGGCCGCCGTGGGCAGAACTCGGCGATCCCGAGTTTCACGGCATCGGCCGGGCTGCCATCGACCGCCCACCCACGGCTTCGGCCGTCGTTGAACACCTCCTTGGCCGTGAGTGGCGTCAGAAACGTGATCGCGTGCCCCACGCCACTCTGTTCGGTGGAGGGGGCGACCACGGCGACGTCGCTGAAGGTTCGAAGAATCCGCTCCATCGCCGCCAGGCCGGGGGCGAAGATGCCGTCGTCGTTGGTGAGCAGCGTGAGCATGGGCCTCCTGCCGGGCGAAACGTGACCTGAAAATCCTCGGAAAACCGCAGCATCATACGGCGTGGTCGCGATCCGTGTCGAAAACCTCTATACTCCCACGTTTTTCCCCGCGGGATTCCGCCCTCACGCTTCCACCATGACACTCGCCCCGCAGCAGTCCGAGCGCGTGCTCGTGCTCGACTTCGGATCCCAATACGCCCAGCTCATCGCCCGCCGCGTCCGCGAGCAGCATGTCTACTGCGAGATCGTCCGCCACGACGTCTCCGCCGACAGAATTCGCCAGCTCGCTCCCCGAGGAATCATTCTCTCGGGCGGTCCTTCGAGCGTGTACGAGAAGGGCTCGCCGAAGTGCGACCCTGGGATCTTTCGGCTCGGGATTCCAGTGCTCGGCATCTGTTATGGGATGCAGCTTGCCTGCGAGTCGCTCGGCGGACACGTCGGCCAGGCCCGGGCTCGCGAGTACGGCCGCGCCAGTTGCACGGTGACGTCGCCCGACCCGCTCTTCGCCGGCGTGCCGAAGCAGACCGAGGTCTGGATGAGCCATGGCGATCAGGTCGATACGGTGTCGTCCGATTTTCGGTCGCTGGCCAGCACCGCCACCTGCCCACTGGCGGCCGTGCGACATGCATCGCTTCCGATCTACGGGCTGCAGTTTCATCCCGAGGTGACGCACACGCCCGCCGGCGCCACGATCCTCGCCAACTTCCTGAAGGCGACCTGCGGCTGCTCCGGATCCTGGCGGCTCGAGGATTTCGCCGCCAGCACGATCTCGGCCATGAAGGAGCGGGTCGGCCGGGAGCGGGTGATCTGCGGCCTTTCCGGTGGCGTCGACTCGGCCGTCGTGGCCGCGCTGCTGAGCCGCGCCATCGGCGATCAGCTCTCCTGCATTCTCGTCGACAACGGGCTCCTTCGGAAGAACGAGGCGGCCGTCGTGATCGACGAGTTTCGAAACCACTTCAAGGCCGATCTTCACGTCGTGCCGGCCGAGGATCGCTTTCTCGGCGTGCTTGCCGGCGTCACCGAGCCGCAGGAGAAGCGCCGGCGAATCGGCAAGACGTTCATCGAATGCTTCTCCGACGAGGCGGCAAAGATCGAGGGGGCAAAGTTCCTCGCCCAAGGCACGCTCTATCCCGACGTGATCGAGAGCGGTGCCGCCCCCGACGGCCCGGCGGCCACGATCAAGCTACACCACAACGTGGGCGGTCTTCCGGAAGATCTGGAATTTGAACTGATCGAGCCACTCCGCGACCTCTTCAAAGACGAGGTGCGACAGCTCGGTCTGCAACTGGGGCTGCCCGAGCGGATCGTTTGGCGGCATCCCTTCCCTGGCCCCGGGCTGGCTGTGCGGTGCCTGGGAGAAGTGACGAAGCCCCGGCTCGACAGGCTCCGCGAGGCCGATTCGATCGTGCTTGAGGAGATCGAACGGGCAGGGCTGATGCGGAAGGTGTCGCAGGCCTTCGCCGTGCTCCTGCCGGTTCAGAGCGTCGGCGTGATGGGCGACGCCCGCACCTACGACGACGTGCTCGCCGTGCGGTCGGTCGAGACCGAGGATTTCATGACGGCCGACTGGAGCCATCTTCCCTACGACATGCTCGCCCGGATTTCGACCCGCGTCATCAACGAGGTGCGGGGCATCAACCGTGTCGTCTACGACATCTCATCGAAGCCACCCGCCACGATCGAGTGGGAGTGAGAGGAATCGCCAGGTCGCGAAAGGGGTTGCCCATGCCCCGTGAGCCGGCGTTGCTGACCAGCGGAGTCAGGGATGCCGGAGCGCAGGCAGCATCGAGTGAGTGAAGGTCTGGAAGGCCGTAACGAACGTCCGGCGATGGGGCATGGACAACCCTCTCTCCAAGACGCCTGAAGACCATTCCGTGCGTCGCATGATCGCTCAGACAAGAGCCCGCACGAGAAGCCCCCTGGGAAGATCGGCCACGAGCCCTGGCACCGGACGGCCGATGGTTCGGCCAGCCGCCTCTGCCGCCAGGCGACCGCTCCGCACAGCCCCTTCCATCGTGGATGGCCAGCCCGTGGCGGTCCAGTCGCCCGCCAGGAAGATGTTGGGCGACGCCGTGTGAGCCGGAGGCCGCACCGCATCGACTCCCGGGCGCACGGAGAGGACGGCCGTCGGGTCGGTGACGATCCGCGAATCGAGGAGCGGGGCTTCCGACGCGGCTGGGAACGTGCGACGAATCTCGTCCACCACCGTCCGGAGTAGCCGCTCTCGATCGCCATCCAGAAGCCCGCGGGAGGCGCTGATCACGATCTGGCAGTAGCCCGCATCGGCCCCCTGGGATGCATCGCCGCGAAACACCCACTGCGACGTGAACCCGAGAAACACGGCATGTGGCAGATCGATCACGGGGCGATCGAACCAGAGATGCACCGCGGTGATCGGCGAGCCGGTGAGCGATTCATCCACCATCGGCACGAGATCGGGCACGAGACGGCCGGCAAGTCGCCAGGGAACGGCGACGATCACAGCGTCGCAGGGATGCACCGCATCGCCGCACCGCACGGCCAGCGCCCGGCCGTCCGCATCGCGATCGATGCCGGTGACCATCGCGCCGATCGATACCGTCGCGCCGCGGTCTTCGAGCCAGCCTGCGACTCTCTGCCCGAAAAGTTCCCCCAGCGGCCGCATCGGCACGTAGACATCGGCCGCATCGCGATGGGCGAGGAAGCCATCGACCGCCACCTTGCGGGCCGCCGACACACTGACCAGATCGATCGATTCGCCAAGGGCGCTTTCGAGCACCGGCCGCCAGAAGTACTCGATCACCCGCGGAGGCTGTCCATTCGCCGCAAGCCAGGCCGCTGCGGTGGCGGGCATGCCGGGGAGATCACGGCGTTGTCGCGCCAGCCGCAGCATGCCTTCCCCCAGCCGCACCCGTTCACCGGCCGTAAAATGCCTCATCCGGAGGAGCAGCGGGGCCAGATGCAACGGCGCGGGCAGCAGCCGCGACGGCGTGCAGGCGGCCCGGCTGCCGTCGGGGGCGATGAACCAGAGCGTGCGATCCCGCCGAAACGCATCCGCGATTCCGGTCAGCCGACAGAGATCGAGAAAGTTCGTGCAGCATCCCATGGCAACGTGCTGGCAGGCATCGACGAGACCTCCGGCGACGGGATCCTCGAAGGAGGCGGCGCGACCGCCGATTCTGCGGCGGGCCTCGAAAAGAGTGACGCTGATCCCGGCATCGACGAGCGACGCGGCCGACGCGAGGCCCGCCAGTCCGCCGCCGACGACGGCCACATGAGGCCGGACCGGCTCGTGGATCATGGACGATGATCTCATCACAGATACCGCCCGGGTGCCGTGCCGAGGGCCAGCGTCGAGAGCCCATTGCCGATCAAGGACAGCTTCGACGCCCGCACCTTCGACGTGAAGATTCCGGAGCCCGCCCGCCGCACGCCGTTGAGAAGCCCCCTGTAGATGCCAAACATGACGCGGAAGACGATCCGGCCGTCGGTGGAAAGCAGGGCATCGAGGGGACGAGCCCGACCATAGAACGATTCGGCCCTTTCGACCTGCATCGCGGCCAAGCGATCGAATGACGAACCGATCCTTCCCGCTTGGAGGTCATCGATCGAGCACGCGCATGCCTCGAAATCCTCGGCTGGGAGGTAGATACGCCCTCGGGCAAGGTCTTCGGGAATGTCGCGCAGGATGTTGGTGAGTTGGAAGGCGAGCCCGCAGGCGTCGGCCGGCAGCAGGGCATCGTCCGATCGAAAGCCCCAGATATGAATCGCCGCACGTCCGACGGCGCTGGCGACCCGGTGGCAATACTGGCGAAGGTCATCGAACGTGCCATAGGCCTGCCGGTCGAGATCCATCCGAACGCCGTCGAGAATCTCGTGGAGGTGGACCGTCGGCACGGCGAACCGTCGCACGGTATCGGCGAGCGCCCGTAGGATCGGTTCCGCCACCTCTCCGCCGGTGAGCGCATCCTGAAGATCGGCCCGCAACCGGTCAATGGACCGTCGCGCGATCTCGACGTCGGGCTGATCATCGACGAGATCGTCTGCCAGACGGCAGAAGGCATAGAGGGCCGTTGTCCCCTGTCGTTTCGCCGACGGCAGCAGCCGGATCGGCAACGCAAAGCTGGATCCAGACCTGCCCAGGAGTGCGGCGCACGCCGCATGGTCGGCTGCGAGCGTCGTCATGCGGTGCCTCGTCGGGGGGCCGTCAGCGTGCCGAGCCAAGCCCGGGCGGCCAGCCGTGCTTTCGTCCATCGGCTCACCGTCGGTCGATGCGCGAGCGTATCGAAGCCGATCCGCTCGATGCCATCGGCGATGGCGAGCCCCCCGCGGATGAACATGCCGATCGCCGGCCGAAGCGCCGCCGGGGCCGTGCGCTCGAGCGGCAGGCCCCGCCGGAGGCAATCGCGGGCCCACGCGACCTGCTCCTCGAGAAGCGCGATCACCGCCGCCCCCGCACGGGGCACGTCGAGCATCGACTCGTCCACGCCGAAACGCCGCATGTCATCCTCGGGAAGGTAGACGCGGCCGGCGAGCCGGTCACGCTTCACGTCTTGCCAGAAGTTGACGAGTTGGAGCCCGGTGCAGACCGAATCGGAAAGCGAGACGGATTCCTGGCTTCGGCATCCCTCGAGCGCCAGCACGATTCGGCCCACCGGATTCGCGGAGCGGCGGCAGTAGTCGAGCAGAGCGGGGCGATCGGGATACCGGGTGACCTTCTGATCCTGCTCGAAAGAATCGAGCAGGTCGGAGAAGGGCTCGATCGAGAGGCCGGTTGTGCGGACCGTGTCGGCCAGTGCGATGAACACGGGATGGCCCGGGCGGCCGGCGAAGCATTCCTGCAGGGCCCTCCTCCACGCCGAAAGGCCAGCGATGGCTTCCGTCGGCGAGGCCGCCTCGTCGGCCAGATCGTCGCTCCATCGCGCAAAGGCGTATACATTGGCAAGATGCTGCCGCAGCCGCGGTGGCACGAGCCGGGTCGCGACGGTGAAGTTCTCATAGTGCCGACTGGCTATGGCTCGGCACACCGCCTCCGCTTCGGCAAGATCGCACGATCCGTTCTCGGGCGCGATTGTCCATGCAGCGGCATCGCGGCGGGCGGCCGGGGACGTGGGGGGTGATCGCGGGTTCATCTGCTGCGATGTCGGCATCGAGCGGGCTCATCTGGCCGGGGAAACTCGGCTCATCTACGATACGGTCGTCCGGGATTCCTCCCGTGCACCACCGTTGTAGCGGATGTCGCCCGAAGACCGCAGCACCCCCCGCGAGCCCTTGGATATGAAGATTCTTCTCGCCAGCCCCCGCGGCTTCTGCGCCGGCGTCAACATGGCCATCGAAACCCTCGAAACGGCCATCCGGCTGCATGGCACCCCGATCTACGTCTTTCATGAGATCGTCCACAACAAGCACGTCGTCGATCGGTTCACCCGTGAAGGGGCCGTCTTCGTCAACGCCGTGCACGAGGTTCCGGAGGGCTCCGTGCTTCTCTTCTCGGCACATGGTGTGGCCCCGGAGGTGCGACGGGTCGCGGAAGAGCGGCGGCTCCGGGCGATCGATGCGACCTGCCCGCTCGTGACGAAGGTTCACCTGGAGGCGATCAAGTACGCCAAGGCCGGTTATCGAATCATGCTCATCGGCCACGAAGGGCACGACGAAGTGATCGGTACGATCGGTCAGGCCCCCGATGCCTTCACGCTCGTGGAAACCGCCGAGGATGTCGATTCTCTCCGTTTCAGCCCCACGGACAAACTCGCCTACCTCACGCAGACGACGCTCTCGGTGGACGATGCGTCGCGAATCATCAATCGGCTCAAAGAGCGGTTTCCACAGATCGTGGGGCCGCCCAAGGACGACATCTGCTACGCCACCCAAAATCGGCAAGAGGCCGTGCGATTGCTCTCGGACGACGCCGATATCGTGCTCGTACTGGGCAGTCAGAACAGTTCCAATAGCCAGCGGCTGGCCGAACTGGCCCGCGATGGCGGCATTCCGGCCTACCTGATCGACGGTGCCAACGAGATCGATCCGACCTGGTTCACCGGTGACGAGACCGTGCTGATCACGGCGGGGGCGAGCGCCCCGGAGAGCGTCGTGCAGGACTGCGTACAATGGCTCAAGGCCCGATACGGCGCGCCGGTCGAGGAGAGGACGATCCGCCAGGAGGAAGTGTACTTCCCGCTGCCCAAGGAACTCCGCGCGGCGGCGGCGGCGGTTCAACTGCCGATGGCCTGATCGCGGCCCACGGCATCTGCGACTACCGTGGACGTGGCGGCGAAGGTATTGTCTGCTGGCGTTTCGGGCGTCGTTTCTCCATCGAAAGGTGCTGTCTTGAGCAGGTTGGTCGGGTTGGTCGGCTGGCGCGGCATGGTCGGTTCTGTGCTCATGGATCGGATGGTCGCGGAAGGCGATTTCGATCTCATCGAGCCGGTGTTTTTCTCGACGTCGAATGCCGGCGGGGCGGCGCCCCCCATGGCCCGTAACGAGGCCCGGCTGCACGATGCCCACGACATCGCCACCCTCGCCAAGTGCGGGATCATCATCACCTGCCAGGGGGGCGACTACACGAGCGACGTCTGTCCGCGGCTGCGGGCGGCCGGCTGGAAGGGCCACTGGATCGACGCCGCCTCGACGCTCCGCATGAAGGATGAGGCCGTCATCATCCTCGATCCCGTCAACATGCCGGTCATCAAGGCGGCGCTCGCCAAGGGGGGCACCACCTGGGTCGGCGGCAACTGCACCGTGAGCTGCATGCTCATGGGCGTGGGCGCGCTCTACAAGGCGGGGCTCGTCGAGTGGATGAGCACGCAGACCTACCAGGCGGCCTCGGGCGGCGGCGCGCAACACATGCGGGAGTTGCTCCGGCAATACGGCACGCTGCACGCGGAGGTGAAGGCCCTGCTCGACGATCCCTCGAGCGCGATTCTCGAAATCGACCGCCGCGTGATCGCCCGGCAGCGGAGTCTGGCCGGCGACGAGGTGACCACCTTCGGCGTGCCGCTCGGCGGCTCGCTCATTCCCTGGATCGACAAGGATCTCGGCAACGGCCAGTCCAAGGAAGAGTGGAAAGGGATGGCGGAGACGAACAAGATCCTGGGGCAGGGGGACGGCTTCGGCACGCCGGCGGTGCCGGTGGATGGTTTCTGCGTTCGCGTCGGTGCGATGCGGTGCCACAGCCAGGCGCTCACGTTCAAGCTCCGCAAAAACGTTCCCCTCGCGGAGATCGAGGCGATGATCGCGGCCGACAACGAGTGGGTGAAGGTGGTGCCAAACACCCGCGAGGCAACGCTCCAGCAGCTCACGCCCGTGGCCGTGACGGGCACGATGACGATCCCAGTGGGCCGCATCCGCAAGCTGGCGATGGGGCCCGAGTATCTCGGCGCCTTCACGATCGGCGATCAGCTCCTCTGGGGCGCCGCCGAGCCGCTGCGCCGCATGCTGCGCATCCTGCTCGCCTGACGCAGCGGATCGATCACCATTTCACGATGCCGCGAGCGACCGTCCAGCCGCCCACGGTAGCGAAACACCTTGTGGTGCCGGTGAATGTCTCCTCGCAAGGCCTCCGGATCGATGCCCAAGGACACGGCCGGAGCCCTGATCCCACAAACGAGAGCGTCGTCCAGACGGTAGCCGTCGCGTTCTTGCCGATGGTGTTTGAAATGACGGCTATCCCGAGGAAGAAGACCACGTTCACGACACCAATCACGAGGGTACTTGTCGGATGCCGCAGCGTGTGGCGTTCAGACTCCGACCGCTCGCGCAGGCGCGACCGCGCCACCCATCCCATCACGACCGCCATAACAAGCCCCCACAGCGTCCGCTGCACGATTGGGACCCACCACTCGCGACTCATACTCGCCCTCAGAGGCCGAACATCCGCGATCAGCGGCCCGCGACCGTGGACGAACCGCACCGCCCAATTTCATCGCGAGTCCGCTGCATTGCTTGGTTCTGGCCGCCCCGATTGGAACCTCTTGCGAATCCACAGCGGATCCCGCCGTAGTAGGCGAGCGACTCGATATCAGCGATCAGACAACTACGGAAATAGTCTCCCAGCCCAGGCGACTGGCGCTCATAAAACCAATAGCCCTCTGCGATATCAGCTTCGGCATCAGAGGAAATGCTGACGATCATCGGCCGAGCTGCATCAACCGGGCCTTTGCATCATGCCATGCAGAAATCGTCGCGCGTCCATCCTCAAGGCGACGCCGCCGCTCATCCAGCACTTCGCGGTGCCACTCTGGCGACCTCACATCGCACGGGTGGGCGCAAAGGCTTTGCCATACGCTTTCAAGGAGCTGGACCTTCTCGGCGACTGACATCGTCTCGATTTGGATATCGACGGACGTGGCAAACTCCTAAGCCAACACCCAGTGTACCAAATCATCCGTATATCGCCTTAGCCAGAACGTCCGCGGCGTGAGGCGAGTTCCGCCACATGCCAATCAGGAATGTCCTGCGGTTCCACTTGTTCCGGAAGGCTGTCCCAGATCTGCTCGATGAGATCCAAACGATCGCGCACGCTCAGGCGATCGATGCCCAATGAATCGATGCGGACGGCCACGGGTATTGCTCCTTCTCATGGACGGCGAGACGTCCAACATGGTTTACCGCCTGGGCAAGGAGCTGGAAAACTCGGGGGCGACCCAGCGTTGGCGGTTATCGCTCTTGGCGAACGGCCCCGATCAATGGCTCGCGGCCGAGAGATTATCCACACCGCTGGGCTTCATTGCGAGTCCGCTGCATCGCTTGGTTCGCCTTTCCTGGGAGATTACTCGCGCTCTGCGACCCCCGCTTGCCTGCCGCATGCAGAAGAACCAGCAGGATGAAATACAGGGCGATGAGGCCCGTCTGCGCCCAATAGGCGATGGTTGTACGACCATCCAGCACCGTTTCGAGGGCGTCGGAAATATTGACGGCGCTCAGTCCGAGCACGGTGAAGCCGAGCGCCACG
>JBJTDB010000263.1:0-930 GCA_046092145.1 Planctomycetia bacterium
CGCGACGCACCGGGTCGCCCGGCCGCTTGTGCCACGTGACGACGGTGCCCGCCTCCATGTCGGCGCCGAGCGTGGGCATGACGAACGGCTTCATGCGGTCGACGCTCCGACGGCCGCGCGGATGGTGGCGACGATCCGCTCCACGCTCGGCAACGCCGCCTCCTCGAGATGCTTCGCATAGGGAATCGGCACCTCGGCGGTGCAGATCCGCAGGACCGGTGCGTCGAGTTCGTAGAACGCCCCTTCCATCAGGCTCTCGCTGATCTCGGCCGCGAGGCCGCAGGTCCGCCAGCCCTCGTCCACGACCGCCACGCGGTGGGTCTCACAAGCTCAGGCGGGCCGTGACGTCGCTGGCGATCGGGAACGTCGGAAAGCGCCAAGAGGCGGTGACCGGCGGGCATGCGGCCGGTGGGCATGCCGCGAAAGGCTGCTGCGACGCTCGTCAAAAGCCCCGCTCCCACGACACGTCACGGATTGCCTGGGCCAAGCTGATGGCGAGGGTCGGGGAGGAGTTTCCGCTTGCGTGCCCGAACTGCGGCGGCGACATCCGGCTGATCGCATTCAGACTGTTTTACCAGTGCGAAACCATCCTTGGCCTTCGCATTCTTGGCAACCTCCGGTTGCTGCGGACATCCTGTCCGCGAGTCGGGGCCGATCCGGAAAATCCTCACGCATCTTGGCGAACCGCTCGAGCCACCACCGGTGTCACCCGCTCGCGGACCGCCCACCGACTGGGGAGAGTTCGTGCAGACGCACGACGATCGGGCACTTTTCCAAGCGTCGCCCGACGAACTGCCCGCGATCGATATTCACAGCCTCTGAGCGGTGCCGGACGCGACCCACGCATGTCGGGAAACTGCGAACTGGGACGCGGTCTGCGCACACGCGAGAAAAACGCCACCGCAGGGGGGGCGGGACGTTTCGAGAAAA
>JBJTDB010000264.1:0-31770 GCA_046092145.1 Planctomycetia bacterium
ACAAGATCGCGTCGAAGGCTGAGTGGGCGAACTTTGCCGGGCTCAAGCAGACGTTTGGTTCGGCGGATCAGGTTGGCAACTGCGTAGTATTCGATGTGGGCAACAACCGTTACCGTCTGATTGGGCGCGTGTTCTATCCACGCAGGCTATACGTCTTGCGCGTCATGGATCACGAGGAGTACGACAGGGTTCCGTGGGCAAGCCAGTGCGGATGCCATAGCCCGCCGCCGAAGAGCCGTACTCCACCCGCGAAGCGACCGGCTCATACGGGAAGGAAAAGGAGGTGACTGATGGTCGTCAAGAATCAGCCGTCGGCGATGCCCGACTCCTACTTCGAATTGGTGAAACGGTTCCCGCTTACGCATGTCCGTTCTCTCAGGCATTTGGGTCAGGCGATTGCGTTGGTGGATGAGTTACTCCAAAAGCGCCTTGATCGCGGAGCCCAGGAATACCTTGACGCCCTGAGCGATCTGATTGCGACCTACGAAGACGAGCACGCGCCGATTCCAGACGCATCGGAATCAGACGTGCTGCGGGAACTTATGCGGTCGAGCGGTCACACGCAGATGGCGCTTTCAAAGGCGGTTGGGATTTCGCAGTCAACACTCTCGGCGATTCTGAACGGCGAACGTGAGATGACCAAAAGCCACATGGTTGCTCTCGCCAAGTTCTTCAACGTCCCGCCATCAGTTTTCTTGCCGTCGTGACGCGGGGCTCTACTACTACTTCCACACCGCGGCCAAGGCGCTCGATGCATTCGGCGACGAAACCTTCGCCGACGAGAAGGGGGTTTCGCATGTCTGGCGGAGCGAACTGGCCGATGCCGTGATCAGGCGGCAGCAGGCCGACGGCTCGTGGATCAACGCCAATCCACGGTGGATGGAAGGGGATCCCAACCTCGTCACCGCCTACGCGCTTCTCGCGCTGTCCTCCTGCACGCAGTAGCGATTGGAAGAGCTTCCCCGTCGCGTCACTCTTTCAAATCGAAGAGCCGCTTGAGCGCATCGAGCAGGCCGTGCGGAGGGCCGGAGCGGCTCTCTTCACGGAGCGATGCCAGCGGTGAGTGGAGCATCTTCGCGGCATACCGCTGGAACGCCTGGCGGATTTCCGAACGTGCGGCCTCGTCGAGCCCGGGCAGGCGGCGGAAGAGACGTTCCAGTTCGGCGTCGCCCGTCTCGGTCCAGCCGGCCCGCAGCCGCTCGATCACCGGGCCGGTCGAGCGGTGGTGCAGGTCGCCCATGAACCGCACCGTCTCCTCCTCGATGATCGCAACCGCCGCCGGCATCTGCTTCTGGCGGCTCTTCCGGTTGGCCTCGCATGCCTTGCCGAGGTCGTCGACCGAATAGAGCCACACGTCGGCCCGTTCGCCGATCCTCGGGTCGAAGTCGCGTGGAATGGCCAGATCGAGGATGACCAGCGGCCGGCCCTCTCGCGCCGCCTCGACGCGATCGTAGAGGTCGAGCGTCACGATCGGCTCGGTGGCTCCGGTCGTGCTCACCACGAGATCCGCGGCCGCCAGTTCGGCGACGAGCGCCCCAAGCGGGGCTGGGCGGGCGCGAAGCTCGGAGGCGAGCGCCTCGGCCCGGTCAACCGTGCGATTGACGATCGCGATGTCGCGGGCGCCCACCTCGCGCAGATAGCGGAGCGTCTCGCGGGCCATCTTCCCGGCCCCCACGAGAAGCACTTTCTTGTCGTCGAGCCGTTCGAAGACACCGCTGACGAAGTCCGATACCGCGATGCTCGGGATCGAGATCCGTTCACGGCCGAGCGCCGTCTCGGTCGCCACCCGCTTGGCCGTCCGCAGCGCGGCCTGAAACATCTCCCCGGTGAGGGGGCCCGTTGTTTTGCTTTCCTGCGCGATCGCCCATGCCTGTTTCACCTGCGCCACGATCTGTGGTTCGCCGAGCACCATGCTGTCGAGCCCGGAGGCGACGCTAAAAAGATGCCTCACCACGGCCTCGTCGTGATCGCCCGAAAGCACCGGGGCGAGGAGTCCGGCCTCGATGCCGCGGCACTCGGCCAGAAACGACACGAGCTGCTCTCGTGGCGGGGGGGCCGCGTCGCGTTCACCGGCGGCGTAGAGTTCGACCCGGTTGCAGGTCGAAAGCAGCACCCCCTCGCGCCCGGGGAATCGATCGCGGAATCGCCGCAGCGCTTCGGCCGCTTGCTCGGCCGAGAAGGCCAGCCGCTCCCGAAGCGGCAGGGGCACGGTGCGGTGGGTTCCGCCGACGAAGGCAAGCGTCATGGCGCGGCCTCGCTGACGGCACGCGGCGTCGGAGGCACGCCATGCTGCGTGGTGCCGAAGATGCCCCACAGGATCGATCCGGTGAGCAGGGCGAAGCTCGCCAGCGAGAGCCACGCCATCGTTCTCGCACCGCCCGGCCGCCGACGAGCGGTCCGGGCCACCACCGCCGCGATCACCAGCCATGTCACGAGCGCCGTCATCCGCAGGACGACGGGATCGGTCCATGGCACCGTCTCCAGCAGACCTCGCCGCCTGTTGACGGCATTGAGGACGATGCCCGACGAGAAGCCCGCGGCGGCCGTCCATGCGGCGAGGGTGATCGCATGGGCCGTGGTATGCGAGAGCCGCTCCAGGCTCGGCATCCGGAAGCCCCGCATCGGCGCCTTCTTCCGAGAGAGCCTGCCGGCCTGGAAGAGCCACATCAGTCCGGCGACCGCTCCCACCGCGACGGCCAAGCTGGCGGCGAGGTTGAAGCTGCCATGGATCGCGCCCCAGACCTGCGTAGCCGGGCTCTGCGGAAATGGCTCGCGGCTGGAGAGCGTGGCGGCGCCGATGAGGCCGAGCACGACCGGGAGGATGAAGAGCCCCACGGGAGTTCTCGGTGCAGACACCGTCATCGCCAGCGACCCGGCGGCAAGGAGCCAGGCGGCGAGGAGATACCAGTCGAACGGGCTCGACAGCGGGAGAGCCGATTCGGAAGCAGCTCTCCAGAGCAGGAAGGCCGTGTGGGCGACGAGGCCGGCCGCCGCGAAGCCGACCATCACGGCGCCGCGGATGCCCGAGCGAAAGAGCAGCCTCGATGCCTCGCATGCAAGCGCCACCGCATAACTGGCGGCGAAGCAGACGACGGAAATGCGCGACACGAATTCCAGCATGGCACTCCTTGCAAACGACCCGACCATTCTAGTCCCGATTCCGCCGGGGAAACGGGGGTATACTCGAGGGATGCCGCAGCCGAACGAAAGCCCCCTGACCCACGCAACCACTCGCCACAGCCACTCGCTCATGATGCGGGCCTGCCGATTGGAGCCGGTGGAACGGACGCCAGTGTGGCTCATGCGGCAGGCGGGCCGTTACCTCCCCGAGTACCGGGCCGTCCGGGAGAAGGTCGGCTTCATGGATCTCTGCAAGAACCCGCGGCTCTCCGCGGAGGTGATGATCGCGACCGTGCAGCGGCTCGGGGTCGATGCGGCCATCATCTTCAGCGATCTTTTGCCGCTCCTGGAACCGATGGGGATGGACCTCGAGTTCACCGCGGGGGAGGGACCGGTGATCCACAACCCGCTCCGCGACCCGGCCGACCTCGCGCGGCTTCGTGAGTTCGACGACATCGGTCCGATGGGCTTCGTGATGGATGTCGTGCAGGCCACTCGGGCGGGGCTCGACGATTCGATTCCCGTGATCGGTTTCGCCGGTGCGCCGTTCACGCTCGCGAGCTACTGCGTCGAGGGAGGCACGAGCAAGTCGTGGCTCCACACCAAGGCCTTCATGTATCGCCACGAGACAGCCTGGCACGATCTGATGGGCAGGCTCGCCCGCGCGGTGAGCCGCTACCTCGTCGCGCAGTTCGACGCCGGCGCGCAGATCGTGCAGCTCTTCGACAGCTGGGTCGGGTGCCTCGGGCCCGACGACTACCGTCGCTTCGTGCTGCCGCATAGCCGGACGGCGATCGCCGAGGCGGCGCGCCGCGGGCCCGTGATCCACTTCGCCACGGGCAATCCCTCGTTGCTTCCGCTTCTCAAGGAGGCAGGTGGCTCGGTGATCGGCATCGATTGGCGGATCGGCCTCGATCATGCCTGGCGGCTCGTCGGCCACGACCGCGCGGTGCAGGGCAACCTCGATCCGGCTGTGCTCCTGGCCGACCGCGAGACGGTCCGCCGTCGCACGAAGGAAATCCTCGCCGCGGCCGCCGGACGGCCCGGCCACATCTTCAATCTCGGCCACGGCGTCCTCCCCCAGACGCCCGTCGAGAACGTGCTCGAACTCATCGCGACGGTGAAGGGGGCATAACGTGGCCACGGCGGCCCCGCGGCCGCTACACTGGCCGGTTTCGCCTCGCATCATCCTTCATCCGAGCACCGCAGCATGACCTCCCTCGAGCGAAAGCTTTCCAAGCACTTCGATCCGGCCGACATCAAGGCGGCCCGCGGCATCACGCCCACCAGACTCTCGTGCCCGCGGGTGGGCCAGGTGCGGGCCCTCTTCAAGCAGGATTCCGGAGACACCCAGGAAGTGTTTCTCGAGTTGGCCGCCGGACGACGGGGCGGCATGACACTCGAGAGCCACTCGACGAGCGATCGTGGAAGGGCGGGCAAGACCTGCCCGCTGCTGGCCGCCACCCTGATGGAGATCGACCGCCGGTCGCTTTTTTCATCCATTCAAGACCACACACCCATCGCCCTCGAGGTCGTTCCGGCCGACGATGCCGACACCGATCAGCAGGCTGTCGAGGACGCCGACGACGAGGATTCTCGGACCCTGCCGGAAGCATCACGTGCCGGCAGGCCGACGACGCCGACGCCCTCGAGGCGAGGCCCAGGCAGGCAGCCGGCATGGGCGACCGAACTCGACGAGCGACGCCGGCTCGTCGAGCCGGCCATCCGCTCCCACGGCCTGAGAATCGGGAGCGCCCGGCACACGGCGGGGGCGCTCGTATTCGTGCTCGACATCGCCGCTTCGATCGATGCCCATGTCGCGGTGCTCGTGCCTTCGCGGATGCAATTGGATGTCACGGGGCAGGCGACGGGGCGCCCAAGGCCGGTCGTCATCGGGCCAGGTGACGTCGAACTCGACCAGCTCTCAACGCAGGAGCGATCGCTCCTCGCCCAGCTCGTCGGAACCGTCGCCCTCGGCGATGCCGGATCCGCAGTGCCACTCGAGCGCCGAACCATCGCACGGATCGCGGTGAGCCCGCAGTCCGCGGCCTCCGATCTCGCCATGCTCTGTGAGACCGGGAGGCTGGTCGTGCAGCCGGAGCCGCGACGCCAGCCGGAACTCGTCGAGCCGCTCACGTGGGATGGCGGTCGGCCGTGGGAGTTCGCCCTCGTGCTCCAGCCCGATGACGATGACGGACTTCGGGCTGCGCTCGAGGAGGATGCCACAGGCGGTGCCGACCGGCCGCGTCGCTCTCCCGCCAAGGCCACGCTCCGCGGCATGCTGGTGCGGGGAAGCCAACGGAAGAGCCTCGATGAGCCTCGCGCGATTCTCCGATCGGGACTCATCGTCTTCAGTGACCGACTCGCCCGCCTGGAGGTGCCGGAAGGAGCCTCGGGAGGCCCCTCCGCCGCGGCGTGGATGGATCAGTTCGAGCGACGCGGCCCGATCGAGCTTGCGGGAGGGCAGGTCGATGGCCTCATCGAACAGCTCGCGGCGCTCGCCGACATCCCGCGAATCGTCATTCCCGGCTGGACGGGCTGGCGGATCGAGTCGGGTCGGCCCCGACCGAAACTCGTGCTCAGCGACGCGCCGACCGTTGCAGACGAGGAGGCCGACGACGGTCGTCCCCGCCGCGGCCGCCGCACCGCGCCGCGGGTTCAGTTGGCAGGGAGCGTGTGGTTCGACTACGCCGGCATGATGATCGCGGCCGATGATCCGGCGGGGGGCGCAGCCGACGCGGCCCGTCGTGTGCTCGTCCGTCGCGATCGAGAGGCGGAACAGGATGCCCTGTCGCTCCTTCCACGATACGGGGCGACACCGGCCAGACCCGGGGACGACGACCAGACCCCGACCCACCATGTTGAAATCCCGCGGGCCCGCCTCGATGCGTCGGTCTCTCAGCTTGCGGCGGGTGGCTGGGCGGTGGAGGTGGCAGGCCGACGGTATCGGCCTGCCGGCAGCGTGGCATGGAACGTCACCAGCGGCATCGATTGGTTCGAGCTCTCCGGCACGGTCGACTTCGGAGGCGTTTCAGCCGACATCCCCGAACTGCTGGCGGCCTTGGCCCGCGGCGAACGATCGGTCGAGCTGGCCGATGGGTCGATCGGCATCCTGCCCGATGATCTTGCCGACAGGTTCGAGCCGATGGCGGTCCTCGCCCAGAAGCACGATGGCGTGCTCCGCTATGGTCGCATCCAGGTGGCGCTGCTCGACGCCCTCCTTGCAGGGCAGCCGACGGCCCGTGTCGACGAGGCCTTCGAGCGGATTCGTGACGAACTCGCCCACGGCCAGCGACCCGATGCGGAAGACGAGCCGGAGGGGTTCGCCGGCACGCTGCGGCATTACCAACGGGAGGGCCTGGGCTGGCTCACCTTCCTCGAACGGATGGGCATCGGCGGCTGCCTCGCCGACGACATGGGCCTTGGCAAGACGATCCAGGTTCTCGCGCTCCTGGTGCGCCGTCAGGCGGTGCTCGCGGAATCGGGCATCGCCCATCGACCATCACTGGTCGTCGTGCCCAAGAGCCTGATCTTCAACTGGATCGAAGAGGCGAAGAAGTTCGCCCCGGCGTTGCGGGTGCTGAACTTCACCGGGAATGTCAGAACCGATGCCGCGGAGGCGTTGACCGATCATGATCTCGTCCTCACCACGTATGGCACGCTCCGCCGTGACATCGTGCGGCATCGTGACACGGAGTTCGACTATGTCATTCTCGACGAGGCGCAGTCGATCAAGAACGCCGCCAGCCAGGCGGCCAAGGCCTGCCGCCTGCTCCGAGCACGCCACCGGCTCGCGGTCACCGGCACCCCTGTGGAAAATCACATCGGCGAACTCTGGAGCATCTTCGAGTTTCTGAATCCAGGCCAACTCGGCAGCGCCGCACGGCTGAAGAAGTTTCTGGCCGGCGGCCGCGGCAATTCCTCGGAGATCGTGGCACGGGCCGTGCGGCCCTACCTGTTGCGACGCACCAAGGTGCAGGTCCTCTCCGACCTGCCGGAAAAGACAGAGCAGACCATCTTTTGCGAACTCGGCGAGACGCAGCGCAAGGCCTACGACGACCTGCGCGAGCATTACCGGCAGGAGCTCACCGGCCGCATCGGCAGGATGGGCATCGGCCGGACCAGAATCGCGGTCCTCGAGGCGCTCCTCCGGCTACGGCAGGCCGCCTGCCATCCGGGGCTCATCGATCGCGAGCGTATCGACGAGCCGGGCGCGAAGCTCGAGACGCTGCTGGAGCAACTCGGCGAGGTGATCGACGAGGGGCACAAGGTTCTGATCTTCAGCCAGTTCACCAGTTTTCTGGCGATCCTGCGGCGGCACCTCGACACTCGGGGAGTCGTCTACGAATACCTCGACGGCAAGACGACCGACCGACAGGCGCGGGTGCAGCGGTTCCAGGACGACGCCGACTGCCGGCTGTTCCTGATCTCGCTCAAGGCGGGAGGGCAGGGGCTCAACCTCACGGCGGCCGATTACATCTACATTCTCGACCCGTGGTGGAACCCGGCCGTCGAGGCCCAGGCGGTGGACCGGGCGCACCGCATCGGCCAGACGCGTCGCGTCTTCGCCTACCGGCTCATCGCCCGGGACACGGTCGAGGAGAAGATCCTCGCCCTCCAGGCACGCAAGCGCGACCTCGCCGAATCGATCGTGCAGGCCGACGAAAGCATGATTGCGAGCCTGACGGCCGAAGACGTCGAACTCCTGCTCTCCTGACGGCTCATGGAAATCTAACATGAATCCGGGTGGCGAGGGATCGGTAGACTTTTCACGATGACCGCGTCTCTCACAGCCACCGACATGTTTCATGGAGGATGCGTGAAGCAGTCCGTCCCCAGTGCGAAGCCGACCGATCGCGGCGCCGGGCACCACGTGCTCGTCGTGGACGACGAGGAGGATCTGCTCGAACTCGTCCGCTACACGCTGGCGAAGGAGGGCTACGAGGTGAGTTGCGCGGTCACCGGCGACGAGGCCCTCAAAGCCGTCCGCAGGCAGCCGCCCGACCTGATCGTGCTCGACCTGATGCTGCCGATGATCGACGGCCTCGAGGTGTGCCGCCGACTGAAGGGCGATTCGAAGACCCGAGACATCCCGATCATCATGCTCACCGCGAAGAGCGAAGAGAGCGACATGGTCGCGGGGCTGGAACGTGGGGCCGACGACTACGTGACCAAGCCCTTCAGCCCTCGGGTTCTCGCCGCACGCATCAAGGCGCTGATGCGGCGGAAGGAGGCCGAACGGCAGGCCGATCTGGAGGCGACCGTCCACGTGGGCGAACTGGTCATCCACCCCGGCCGCCATGAGGTGACCCTCGCCGGCCAGCCCGTGACGCTCACCTACACGGAGTTCGCCCTGCTCCATTTCCTGGCCAAACGGCCCGGTTGGGCATACTCGCGGACGCAGATCGTCGACGCGGTGAAGGGGGAAGATTATCCTGTGACGGAGCGCTCGGTAGACGTTCAAGTCGCGGGCCTACGCAAGAAGCTGGGCGAGTTCGGTTCCTATATCGAAACGGTCCGCGGCGTGGGCTACCGATTCCGGGCGTGATCCCCCACTCCGGTCGGCCCCATGCCCCGAACGCGGTTCTTCTGGCGGCTCTTCTCCGCCCTGTGCGCCGTGGCTGCCGTGTCGCTCGTCGGCGGCTTCTGGGTGGCTTCGGTGCAGCTGGCCCGGCTGGCCGATGCCGCGCTGCTCCGCCGGCTCGGTGACGCGACGACGGCCGTCATCAACCTGCTCCCGTCCGGCGAAGCCACGATCGATCCGGAGGCCTTCAGGCCTGCCGCCGAAGCCGTGCAGCGGGCCGCGCTGGTGGAGCTGAGTCTCTTCGATCGCGAAGGTAATGCGATCGGCACGACGGCGACGACCGGAAGTGGTTCGGGGCGATCCTCCACCGGCACGATGAATCTGCGATCCGACACGCTTCTGGCCGACGTCCGCGCCGGCCGTGCCGCCACCGCGAGCCGGTATGACGCGGCCGGCGGGAAGCGGGTGATGATGATGGCGGTGCCCCTTGGATCACCGGGGGATCCCTCTGCCATCCTGCTGGCCGCCGCCGATACGGGCCGCTCCGACCGCGAACTTGCGGCGGCGCAGCGGTCGATCCTGCTTGGCTGCCTGCTCTGCGGTGGCGTCGCGGCGGCGACGGCTGCCGCCATCGCCGCCCGCCTCGCCCGGCCCGTGCGGGATCTGGCCGGCGCCGCATCCCGGGTGGCGGGCGGAAAACTCGAGGCCCCGCTGCCAGCCCCCGACGCAGCCGAGCTTTCCACGATTGCGACGGCCCTGCATGTGCTCCGCGACCAGCTCGTCGAGCGGGGCCTCACGATCGGCCGGCAGGACACCGAGCAGGAGGCGGTTCTCGACAGCATGATCGAGGGCGTGCTCGCCATCGACGCCCGACAGCGGGTCGTGGGCATCAACCGTGCCGCCGCCGAACTCCTCGGCCTCGACCTCCAGACCGTCGTCGGCCGGTCGCTGCAGGAGGTGATCGGGAATCCCGATCTCCGCCGTTTCGCACTGCGCGCCATCGACTGCCGCGAGCCCGTGGAGGACGACGTCGTGCTCCCCGGCCCTCGCGACCGCACGATCCGCGTGCGTGGAACGGCCTTGCGGGATCTCTCGGGCGATGGCGGTGCGGTGATCGTGCTCAACGACGTGACCGACCTCAAGCGGCTCGAGAGCGTCCGCCGCGATTTTGTCGCCAACGTCTCCCACGAACTCAAGACCCCCGTGGCATCGATCAAGGGCTTCGTGGAGACGCTCCTCGACGGCGCCGCCGACGACCCTACCGACCGGCGGCGATTCCTCGGCATCGTCGCACGGCAGGCCGACCGGCTCGAGGCGATCATCGAGGACCTGCTCGCGTTGTCGCGGATCGAGCAGAGCGAGGGGGCCGGAACGCTTCCGCTGGAACGGGCGAACATCGCCGCCCTGCTCGCGGAAGCGGTCGGCGACTGCCTGCCCAGGGCCACCGAACGCTCGATCGTCCTCGAGGTGGAGTGCGACGCCGGGCTCGATGCGATGGTGAACGCCCCGCTGGTGGAGCAGGCCGTCATCAACCTCGTGGACAATGCGATCAAGGCCTGCGAGCAAGGCGACACGATTCACGTCTCGTCGCGGATCGCCGAAGACGCCGGTGCACGGCAGCTCGAGATCGTCGTTCAGGACGAAGGCTGCGGCATCGAGCCGTCCCACCTCCCGCGACTCTTCGAGCGGTTTTACCGGGTCGACAAGGGCCGCAGCCGGATGCAGGGGGGCACGGGGCTCGGTCTGTCGATCGTGAAGCACATCGTGCAGACCCACGGCGGTACGGTGCACGTCGAGAGCACGCCGGGGCAGGGGAGCAGCTTCACGCTCCGGATCCCAACCTGACGCTTCACCCGCCCGACTTCAGCCGTGCATGGAAGTCGAGGATCTGACTCCAGGCCTCCTCGGGCGTCTCGGCATAGCTGAAGAGATCGAGGTGGCTGTCGGTAATCACGCCCGAATCGGCCAGGAATTTGAAGTCGATCACCTTCGACCAATAGTCGCGGCCGAAGAGGATGATCGGCACAGGCTGCATGCGATGGGTCTGCCGGAGCGTGAGCGTCTCGAACATCTCGTCGAGCGTGCCGAACCCGCCTGGGAAGAGCACGACCGCCGCCGCCCGGAGGATGAAGTGAAACTTCCGAAGCGCGAAATACTTGAACTGGAAGCAGAGTTCCGGCGTGATGAACGGGTTGGGCTGCTGCTCGGCCGGGAGCTTGATGTTGAGCCCGATGGACTTGCAACCGACGTCGAAGGCGCCGCGGTTGGCCGCCTCCATCAGCCCCGGTCCTCCCCCGGTGACGACGACGTATTTCCGCTCCTCCTCGCACTGGTTGTCGATCGAGACGAGCCGGGCGAATTCACGGGCGTCGTCGTAGAAGTGGCTCATCGCGAGCAGGTGCTCGCTTCGCTCGACCTCCCGCTTCAGCTTCGGATCGCCGGGCGTCGCCGCCGCCGCACGCCGAGCCTCGAAGAGCCGTCGCTCGGCCGCCGGACGGTCCACGATCTGGGTGCCGCCGAACACGATCACCGTGGTGGTGATGTTGTCCTCGAGGAAGGCAAGCTCCGGCTTGCCGAGCTCCAAGAGCATCCGCACACCCCGCATCTCGACCCGCTCCAAGAGCCCGCGATCCTCGAGCGCGAGGCTGTAGCTCGGCGACGAGAGGATCCGCTCCATGTTCTCGGCCACGAGCGCCACGTCGTCGCCCAGCACCGTGCCGGGCAGGATGTCGCAGGCTTTCGGACGGGACGGCGCCTGCGGAGCCGACGGCTTGGAATTGTTCGGTTTCGAGTGCTTTGCCATCGATCTCATCCAATGAGGGACACCGACTCCCCGATGCCGGGGATCTGGACGGCCCAGCCACGGGTCTCCTTGAGATAGTCTGCCATGCCCTGCGCGGCATGGGGCTCTCCATGCACGAGAAAAGTCCGCTTCGGCGCCGGCATGTCGGCCAGCCAGCGGCCAATCTCGGTGCGATCGGCATGACCGGACAGGGCATCGACCCGGCGGACCGCCGCCCGAACCGGGATGTCTCGGCCGTGGATCCGCAGTTCGCGGGCCCCGTCGATCAGCGACCGGCCACGGGTGCCGATCGCCTGGAATCCGGCGACCAGCACCGTCGTCTTCGGATCGGGCAACCGCTGGGCGAGATGGTGCAGGATTCGGCCACCGTTCATCATCCCGCTGGAGGCGATGATCACACCCGGGCCGTCAAAGGCATTGATGGCCTTCGATTCGGAGGCGGTCTTGGCCAGCCGTGCGAAGGGCGCCGCCATCGCCTCGGCCACCCCCTGTTCGCGGGCCTCGCTGAAATCGTGCTCGTCGGAATGACGGCGGAAGACCTCGGTCGCCTCCACCGCCATCGGCGAATCGACCCATACCGGAATCTCCGGGATTCGCCCGGCAGCCATCAGCGTGCGCAGCAGATAGACGAGTTGCTGGGCGCGGCCGACGGCGAACGAGGCCACGAGCATCATGCCTCCCCGGGCGACAGCCTCCTTGGTCACCGCCTCCAGTTCGTCGAGCGGACGGCTCGGGGGATGGTTCCTGTCGCCATAGGTGCTTTCACAGACCAGATAGTCGCAGGCCGGCGGCGGCACCGGGTCGTGGAGCAGGGGGGCGTCGTAGCGACCGACATCGCCGGAAAAAACAATCCGTCGCATGCCTTCGGCGGATGTCGCCTCGACCTCCACGAATGAGCTGCCAAGCATGTGGCCGGCGTCGTGAAACCGGCATCGGATTCCTTTCGCCGGCTCGAACCATTCGCGGCGCGGGACGGTGACGACCAGACGAAGGGCGCGATCGACATCGCGTTCTTCGTAGAGTGGCAACGCCGGTCGGTGCCTGGCATACCCCTTGCGATTGGCGTAGGCGGCGTCTTCTGCCTGGCACTTGGCCGAATCGTAGAGAAGGAGGCCGAGCAGATCGGCCACCGGCGGCGTCGTGTGGATCGCCCCACGAAAGCCCTCGCGGGCCAGCCTCGGCAGCCAACCCGAATGGTCGATGTGGGCGTGGGTGAGGACCACCGCATCGACCGAGTCGGCCGGCACCGGAAACCGCTCCCAATTTCGTTCCCGAAGCCCCTTTTCCCCTTGGAAAAGACCGCAGTCGAAAAGCACCCGCACGCCGTCCACCTCAAGCAGGTGCCGGGAGCCGGAAACCGTCCGGGCCGCGCCCAAGAAGCGAAGGTGCATCATTCCGTGTCGGCTCCCTTCTCGCCACGTCCCGTGCTTCCGGCCACGAGAAGTTCGTCGCCATCGATGGCCAGCGACTCCAGCCGCCAGCCCACGCCGTCGGCATCGTAGGTCGCCGGGGGCGAAACGACCACCATCAGGCGGCCTTCGTTTCGCCTCAGATCGGTCACCATCCCGGCCCTCGCGAGCCGTTGAGCCACCTGGCCGACGACCGCGTCACGCGGGAGGGGCAACCCTCCGAGTCCGGCCGCATTGACCGTCAGGCCGACCTGGTTCACCCCCTTGAGCCGCGGCTCGACATCGACCCAGGCAACGGACGAGAACGGGCCATACCGAAGCCTCGCGCCAAGCTGAACCCGCTGCGACCGAAACGCGACCCTGGGTGATTCAAGCCCCCGTGGCAGCAGGTTTCGATGGTTGCGGGGCAGGTCGGTGGCCAGCCATGCATTGGCCTCGTCGGCCCTGATCACCCCATCCCACGATCCCGATCGCCTCGCCGCTGCGTGGAGCGCCGACGCCTTCGACACCATCCGACGGGCCATCGATTCAAGAGACTCGAGATTCCCGCCCGCCGTCGCCTCGCGATACTCGCGATAAAAGGCAGGCTCATACTGAAGCAGGACAGCGGCCGCGAGCATCACGATCACGGTGATCCCGGCTCCGACCGCCACCAGCGGCCGGAGCCGACGCGTGTCAGCCCCCAGAGAACCCCCCTCGGCCGCTTGGCCAGCAGGCTCACCCTTCGTGCCGACGGGTGTCGAAGGCTGCATCACCCGACGAATCCGAAGGCACGGGGCAGGGTCATCGGGATCGCGTCGGTGAGCACCAGTTCGACGTCGTCGCTCCCCTCGTCGTCCAATTCGTCCCGCAGCACCCGAACGTTTGGTGGAGCCTCGATCCCAATCCGTACCTTGTCGCCACTGACACGCACGACCGTCACGACGACCGAGTCACCAACGCGAATCCGTTCGTTCTGTTTGCGGGAAAGAACCAGCATCTGAACCTCCGTGATGAATGGGTTGGGATGAATATGACAGGAAACATGTACACCTGTCAACCTTTGCTTCCCGGGGGCATGTCCCGCACGGGTGCCGGTTGGCGAAGATGTACGCCACAGGCAACATCGACCGGTCAGGAAGACTTTCTTGGGCCCATGCGAAAGCCCTCCGCATGAATGCATTTTTCCGACGACGCACATCGTGCCGCCAAGAACGGCCTCACACGCCCTCGCGCAGCCGCACCAAACGGCGTCACGGTTCCGAATGACCGGCCTGATCGGCATCGCGGCGGCGGACGAATTCATCGAGTCCGACGGCATCGGCGACGCCCATCCGGGCCGCGGCTGCGTCGATCCGTGACCGATCCTCGTCGATGAACTGGGGATGCACCTTGTGGACGCTTTTGAGCGTGCCGTGGCGCGTCGGGATCAATCCGCGTTTGGGTGAGAGCTGCAAGGTCACCTCGGATGGAATCCCCTCGCCAGCCTCGACCCGCCTGTTGATCGCCAATCGTGGGAATGGGGGGAGGCCTCCCGGATGCATCAGCGACCTCAGCAGGATCGCGGTGTCGGCGAAGCGGCGATAGGCCGTCGCAGCCTCTGCTCCATGCCCCGTCGTGAACAGCACCGTGTACGACGCCTTGGGGCCCTCCAAGGCTACCCGGTCATCCTCTACCGAGAGCGCGTCGCCAAAGTCGGGGCCGCCAGACCATCGGATCAGCGGATCCTTCGACTGTCTGGCCCACTTGGCCAGCGACACGTTGAGCCGCTCCAGTCGGATCGTCCGGATCTCGGTCTTCATGCCGCGTTGGCCATCCAGAACAACCACTCGCTCACGGGCGGGATCGTGCAGGATCACCTCGCCGATGCGGTTGGCGCCGTCATCAGTCACCGGGTCGAGAAAGTCCCACGTGACGCCTCGCTCGAAGAGCGTCAGGCTGCGCGCCGCGGGTGACTCGTCGCCATCGACGAACACTTCGGTCTCGATGCGAAGCACGACTCCATCGCCCGCCGAAACCGTGGCCGTGACGAGTATCGCCTGCACCCACAGGCCCAGCCATGCCACGACCATCGCGCACATGTTTCTGTTCGGCATCAGAAGCTCGATCGGGGTCGCCAGCACGGGGCGACGGCTATGGCCGGAGGGCGACAGGACGCGGGGCGGAGGATAGCAGCCGCCTCGGCCGAGCCAAATGGGGAAAAAGGCCGAAAGACAGGGCCATTTTGGTGGCGGAGCCGGGGCCGGGCCGCCATACTGACGGCATCCTCCCGGCTGATATCCAGCCCCTCGTACGCGTCCCCACGCCGGAGACACCCGCATGAACTGCCCGAATCGGCCAGTGCGACGAAGGCACCTGTCCCCACGGCTCGTTCATGGATGGCATGCAGGGTGCGGGGTCGCGATGCTTCTGGCGGCGATGACCGCGCGAGGCGACGAGGGCTGGCCACAGTGGCGCGGCCGGGAGGGGCAGGGGCATGCCACGACAGCCCGTGACCTGCCGGTCCGATGGAGCGAAACCGAGAACGTCGCCTGGAAGACCCCGTTGCCGGGCCGCGGATGGTCGTCGCCCGTGCTCGACGCGAGGCATGTCTGGCTGACGACCGCCATCGAAAGCGAGGCGAGCCCGGACGAGGCCACGAAGCGTCTGGCCGACATGAAGAACTCACAGCCGCTCACCGTGTCGGGGCCGGTGCGGATGCACGCCCTGTGCGTCGACCGGAAAACAGGCCGCCTCATCCACGACATCGAACTCTTTACGGTTCGCGACCCCCAGCCGATCCACAGCCTCAATTCCTACGCATCACCGTCGCCCGTGCTCGACGCCGGTCGGCTGCACTGCCACTTCGGTGATTGCGGCACCGCATGCGTCGATACGGAGACCGCGCGGGTGCTCTGGACGAATCGGGATCTGCGGCTCAACCACGAAAATGGTCCGGGCAGCACGCCGATCGTGTGGCGCGACCTGCTGATCGTGCACTGCGACGGCAGCGATGTGCAGTACATCGCCGCGCTCGACGCCGCGACCGGAGCGATCGTCTGGAAGACCGACCGCAGCGGCACGCTCTCCGAGAACCCCGATCTCAAGAAGGCCTACGGCACGCCGATCGTCGTGGGGCTCGACGGCCGCGACGTGCTCCTGTCACCGGCCGCCGATTGGCTCTATGCCTACGATCCACGCACCGGCCGCGAACTGTGGAAACTCAACTACGGCGTGCTCGGTTTCTCGATCGTGCCACGGCCCGTGGTGGCCCATGGATTGGTCTACATCAGCACGAGCTTCATGCAGCCGGAAATGCTGGCCGTGCGGCTTGCCGGCGACGCAGCCCCGCAGATCGCCTGGAGGCAGAAGAAGGGGGCGCCGACGATGTCGTCGCCGCTTGTCATCGGGAATGAACTCTCCGTCGTCAGCGACAAGGGGATCATGACCTGCCTCGACGCCCGGTCGGGCGACGTGCTCTGGTCGGAGCGGCTGGGAGGCAACTTTTCCTCGTCACCCCTCTTCGCCGACGGGCGGATCTACGTCGGCAACCGTGATGGCCAAACCTTCGTGATCAAGCCCGGAAAAGAGTTTGAACTCCTCGCCACCAACCAGCTCGACGGACGAATCTTCGCCACCCCCGCCGCCGTCGGCTCAGCTCTCTACCTCCGCACCGACAAGGCGCTGTATCGCATCGAGACTCGCTGAGGCTTGGCGATCCGGGTCTTTACGCGAGGAGCTTCACGCCGGCGATCACCAGAACCACCGCCATCAGAAACCGCAACACCCTCGGCGGGGCATGGAAGGCACCGCCCGCGGATCCGATGGTGCCTCCGACCACCACGGCGGCGATCACCGTCAGACTGATCGGCGGGATGCCACGGCCGGCGACGACGCCGCCACACAGGCCGGCCAGCGAATTGACGAGGATGAACGGGGCCGATACCGCGGCCACCTGTTTCACCGGCGCCGCGCGGAGCGCCAGCAGTGCCGGCGTCAGGAAGACCCCTCCCCCCACTCCCGTCAGACCGGAGAGAAGCCCCAGTCCGCCGCCGAGGGCCGTCAGAAATGCCGGCGTGGAGGGATGGCATGCCCCCGGATCGGCATCGATCACAGTCGCCCCATCGCGTCGCGCCTCGACGAAGATCCTCGTGGCCGAAACAAGAAGCACGACGCCGACGATCGACTCGAAGGTCCCGATCGAAAGATGCATCGCGCCACCGATGGCGGCAGCCGGAACGCTCGCGGCTGCAAGCGGCACGAAGAGGGATGATCGGAAATGACCCGCCCGCCAAAACTGGAGCGTGGCGATCGAGGCCACGACCACGTTGAGCACAAGCGCCGTCGGTCGGATGACCTCGGCCGGGATTCCAAAGAGGGCCATCACGGCGATGTAGCCGGTCGCACCGGCATGCCCGACCGACGCATAGAGCATGGCGACAACGCCGACCGCGAGCACGAGCAGCGGGCTCATGCGGGCATCACCGCGTGTTGCTCGAGCAGTTCGAGGGGCACGATGTCGAGCGATCGCTCGTGGGTCGCCTCGAGCACCACCGGCGGGGCGCGGCCGGCGCGGGCCGCCTCCAGCCACCGCGCGGCACAGAGGCACCACCGGTCCCCCGCGACCAGTCCGGGGAAATTCCACTCCGGATGCGGGGTCACCAGATCGTTGCCCGCCATCACGGTGAATTCGAGAAAGTCTTTCGTCATGACGGCACAGACCGTGTGCACTCCAGCGTCATGTGGCCCCGTCCGGCAGCAGCCGTCGCGGAAGAATCCGGTGAGCGGGCTGGTGGAGCAGGGCGCAAGCGGGCCGCCACGCACGTTGCGCTCCGGCTTTGTCGCAGGCTTTCCGTTGGTCTGATTGATCGCGATCATGGTCTGGCCTCGTGGCGACGGGTCCCATGGGCAGCCGGTATGATGCCCGCTCGATCGCGACCCCGCAAATTCCCGCCCCGATGCTCAGCCTGCACTCCGCCTCGACAGACCGTTGGCTCGCCCAGGTCGATTCGGGCCTCGACGAGGTCCTCATCGACCATGCCCACTGCGAAAAGAAGGCGGCAGGTGTCGCGATGAACCTGCTTTTTTCCTATGTCGATCATGTCCCGCTCGCCCGCGCGATGACGGAGATCGTCAACGAGGAGTTGGAGCATTTCCGGCTCGTCCTCGACCTCCTCGACCGTCGCGGCATCCCGTTCCGCAAACTGAAGCCGAGCAGTTACGGCCAACGGCTCCACGAGTTGATCCGCAGGCAGGAGCCGGGGAAAGCCGTGGACCGGCTGCTTGTGGCCGGGATCATCGAGGCCCGCAGCTGCGAGCGATTTTCACGGCTGGCCGAGCACGTCCGCGATGCGGAACTCCGCGACTTCTATCGCAGCCTCTTCGAGTCGGAGGCTCGCCACCATACGACCTATGTCCGACTGGCCTGTGATTTCGCGCCGGAAAGCGTGGTGCGCGAGCGGCTCTTCGACCTTGCCGCATGCGAAGCCACGATCATCGAAGCGGGCGATGCGTATCCGCGGATGCATAGCTAGCTATACGCGGACAAAGCCATCCATGGCCTTTGTCCGCTCGGTCAGCCGGAGTGAACGCCAAGGGTTCACTCGGCTGACAACGTCGCATCCTGCGACGGCCAGAAAGCAAACGTTTTTTGGAATAAGGATGCCGGGAGGGGCGGCCCATGCCCCAAGAGCCGGCGTATGCTGACAAGCGCAGCCAGGATGGCGAAGTGTCGTCAGCATCCGAGTGAGCGGAGGACAGGATGTCTGAAGCGAACGTCCGGCGACGGGGCGTGGGCCGCCCCGACCCACGTGCGACGCGGATCGATCCGTCCGGCACCTGCCGTACAAGTTGCATCCATGGCCTTTGTCCTCGCGATGCCTCGTTTGGTTGACCGAACGGCAACGGCAGCCTACCCTTCGGCTTCGAGGCATGCCTTCCTGCCGATGCCCTCGACGAGTGACAAAAGGGGATGTCTGGATGAACATCGATATTCCATTCAAGGAGTTGATGCTCGCATCGGCTGTCATCCCTGTCGTCGTCACGTCGATCGTGCTGATCTTCGTCGTAAGGATGCTGCTCCGCGTGCGCACCAGCGGCGGATTCGGCATGACCCGGGCCAAGCAGGAGCAGGCTCAGCAGTTGCTGGCCTTCGGATCGAAGGGACGCGGATGGATCACGTCGATCCGCCCCACAGGGATGATCCTCAATCACATCAAGCTCGAATGTGACGTGGGCTTTCGCATCGAGCCGCTAGACGGCGGCACATGTCACGACGTCAGCAAGCGGATGTTTCTCGCGCAGACCGCGATGCCACGAATCGGCGACTGCTGGCCAACGTGGTTCGATCCGGCAGATCCGGCCACGTTCGCAGTTGGACAGCCGACGGAGATATCCCCCGAACAGGCTGCGGTGTTCAAAGAATTCGGAATTCCGAACCCGTTTCCCGTCCCGCCAGCAACGCCTGCGTGACCCGGTCCAGGCTCGTCGCGATCAGCACTGGGTTACGACGCTGCGAACGCAATCGCCCCGCGGCCGACTCGAGATTCAAAACGAATTGGCGAGGCCGGCATGGAATGTCGAGGCGGGGCCACTCGTATCACACCCGTGCCACCATGGAGGCGGGCATGACTCGACCGTCAACGGTAGCATGGTCACATGGATCACCACCCCGATTCCACCCCATCGCGCGCACGGCGTGATGGCACCTTTCCTGTCAACGAGATGATCGCCGTCGCGGCGGTCGTCTCGCTTGTGGCATGGGGCCTTCTCATGCTGTCTGGCCGCGGCGGGCAGACGATCGAACTCGGTCCGCTCGATCCGGGCCGCTGGCTCTCGGGATCGCCGCTCACGCTCGCCGACCTGCCGCTGGTGGCGATGCTCGTGCTGGGCGGCCTGCCGCTCGTCGTGGGCCTGCTGCGAAACATCGCGCGCGGTGAATTCGGCTCCGACCTGCTGGCCGGGATTTCGATCGTCACGAGCGTCATCCTCGGTGAGTACCTCGCCGGCGTGCTCGTCGTGCTGATGCTGTCAGGCGGCGAGGCGCTCGAGGCACGGGCCGTGAGCCGGGCCGGCGACGTGCTCCACGCGTTGGCCCGCCGCATGCCGACCCTCGCCCATCGCAAGGTGGCAGGCGGCATCACCGACATCGCGATCGGCGACATCGCCACGGGCGACGTGATCATCGTGCTGCCCCACGAAATCTGCCCGGTCGATGGCACCGTCGTCACGGGCCGCGGCTCCATGGACGAAAGCTATCTCACCGGCGAGCCCTACCGCATGGCAAAGGCGCCGGGGTCGGCAGTCCTCTCCGGGGCGATCAACGGGCCGGCCGCCCTCGAGATTCGTGCCGATCGCGTGGGCCGCGACAGCCGGTATGCCAAGATCATGGATGTGCTCGCCTCGAGCCAGCAGCGCCGGCCGCGGATGCGCCGGCTGGCCGACATGCTGGGCGGGCTCTACACGCCGCTGGCGGTCGCCATCGCCCTCGCCGCGTGGGCATTCAGCGGAAGCGCCACGCGGTTTCTCGCGGTACTCGTGGTGGCCACCCCATGCCCGCTCCTGATCGCGATCCCGGTGGCGATCATCGGCGCCGTGTCGCTGGCCGCGAAGCGTGGCATCGTGATCCGTGACCCGGCGATCCTCGAACGCCTCGATAGCTGCCGCACCGCGATCTTCGACAAGACGGGCACGCTGACCTACGGCACACCGCACGTCACCGACGTGATTCCGCTCGGCCGGCTTTCCGCGGACGAGGTGCTCACGCTCGCCGCGAGCCTCGAAACCTATTCGAAGCATCCGCTGGCGGCGGCGATCGTGCAGGCTGCCGCGGAGCGTTCGCTTCGGCTGCGCGATGTCGAAGAACTCGCGGAGAAACCGGGGCAGGGGCTCACCGGCCGCGTGCAGCGGCTCAATGGGGGAGCGGAGGCCCATGACGTCGTGATCACGAGCCGCCAGAAAATCGCCATGAGTGATCCCTCGGCGGCCGCGTCGCTGCCGCCGACGGCCGGGGGCCTCGAATGTGTCGTGATGGTCGATGCCGCGGCGGCGGCGATCGTGCGGTTTCGCGACTCGCCGCGGCCCGACGGCAAGCCGTTCGTCAAACACCTCGCGCCCGCCCACGGGCTCAATCGGGTGATGCTTCTCTCCGGCGACCGCGAAAGCGAGGTCCGCTGGCTTGCCGATGTCGTCGGCATCACGGAAATCCACGCGGGAATCCAGCCCGAGGGCAAACTGAAGATCGTCGAGGAGCTGACGGCGGCATCGCCGACGCTCTTCGTGGGCGACGGGATCAACGACGCCCCTGCCCTCGCGGCGGCCACGGTCGGGATCGCCATGGGCGCCTCCAGCGACGTCACGAGCGAGGCCTCGGGGGCCGTCGTGATGGATTCGGCGCTCGAGCGGATCGACGAGCTGCTCCACATCGGCCGACGATTCCGCGGCATCGCGATGCAAAGCGCCGTGGGGGGCATGGCCGCAAGCCTCGTCGGCATGGGGTTCGCGGCAGCTGGTCTGTTGCCCCCGGCCGCCGGGGCGCTTGTCCAGGAGGCGATCGACGTCGTGGCGATCGCCAATGCGCTCCGCGTCGCCTGGAATCCGGGAACACTCACCGACTACGGCGAGTGACCGCGGCGAGGGACCCGCCGCCCCGGCCCGGATTCAAGGCGGATCGGGCCATGACGGCGACCGCCACCATGGCCGCCACGCGACCGATCCCGGTGACCAAGGCGTCGATCTGGCGGCTGCGTCGCTCACCCGTAGCACACCATGTCGCGAAATGTTCGCAGTTGTCGATCACCGGGCAGTAGCCATCACGTCCCACATGCTGCATGGCTCTGGCCACGATCTCATCGGGGGGAAAGCTGGCAGGCGGATCTGGAACGATCTCCACCTTTTCGCCTGCGGCAAACTCCTCGAGTGTCGTCCGAACCACCCGCCCCCCAGCGAAGAGCCGACGGGGGTCGTCGGGCCGGGCATGCACGATTGTGCCGTCGCCAACGTCGATGCCGTGATGCCCGTAGCAGATCGGCAGGCCGGCCAGCCGTCGTTTCACCCGCAAGCGATCGCCACGTGCCATGCTGCCTCGAATGCTCCTCGCCCGGATTCTACGGTCAGGATCCGCCGCTGGTTCGCTGCCGGTAGTACTTGTATCCAGGCAGAAAGAAACAGGCGGCGCTCACCAGCCCGAAGATCACGTGCTGATAGGTCGGTACCAAGCACATCACCAGCGACGTCACGAAGAGGACGGCCGCCTGGATGTAGAACGCGCCCGCGAGAATACCAGCCTTCGCGAAGAAGACGAGGCCCGCCAGCAGGGCCAGCACCGGCGAGAGCGTGAGCACCGGCTCACCGAGCAGTGCCTCGACCCAGAAGAGCAGCACACTCCCGATGACGGTGCCCCCCCAGATGTGTGCGATCTGCCGCTCGACGGCCGTCACGGGCCCGGCGCGATGTCGCAGGGCCCAGAAGATCGGCGCCCAGAGCGCCAGCCCGCCGCCCCAGAGCACGAGATAGGGCCACCGCGATTGCACGCCCTGCCAGGCCAGCACGTCGGTGACCACCGAAAGCGCCAGCACGACGACCGAGTGCCACATCCAAAGCAGGCCCCAGTTTTCGAGCACGACGGCATGGTGCGTCTCGCGGAAGAGCCTCGCGGCGACGTCGGCCAGGCCCCCGGTGCGTGCCGCCACCGGCTCGCCCGAGAGAAAGGCACGGAGGTCGGCGGCGAGTTCGGCCGCCGACGCATACCGCAGCTCCTGCGGCTTCTGCAGGCTCTTCAGCGCGATCATTTCCAGATCGCGATCCACCTCGCGGTCGATCGACCTCGGCACGGGAGGATCGGATTCGAGGACGGCCAGGAGCGTGTCCATCGGGCTCGAGGCCTGAAACGGCGGCCGCCCGGTGAGCATCTGGTAGAGGATTGCGCCGAGGCTCCAGACGTCGCTCGACGGGCCGATCTCACCACGGCTGCCGGCCGCCTGTTCCGGCGACATATAGCAGGGAGTTCCCAGGATCGCTCCGGTATGGGTGACGGAGTGGTCGGCTTCCAGCCGCTTGGCCAGGCCGAAGTCGGAGACGTGCGGTTCGCCACCGGCATCGATGAGGATGTTGGACGGCTTCAGATCCCGGTGCAGCACGCCCCTCGTGTGCGCCGCATGGATCGCATCGGCCACCTTCGCAAGAAGGAGGGCACCCTCTCGGGCCGTCGTGCTCCCCTCGGCCAGCCGCTTGGCGAGCGTCGTGCCGGCGATGAACTGCATCGAGTAGAAGGGGGTGCCGTCATGCTCGCCCACTTCCAGGATCGACACGATGCCGGGATGGTCGAGCCGAGCCGCGGCCTCGGCCTCGCTGCGAAACCGGGCCAGGTCAGCCTGGCTGGCCAGATCCCGCCGCAGCAGCATCTTTACGGCCACCGTGCGATCGAGGCTTTCTTGGACGGCCCGGTAGACGACACCCATGCCCCCGCGACCGATCTCCTCGAGAAGCGTGTAGTCGCCAAGCCGTGCCGGCAAAGACGACGCACCCGGCATGAACCCTCCGCCGGCGTGCGCGGCACGCGGCGCCGCCATGCCGCCCTTCGCCGAAGCAACGCCATTCTCGAAAATGGTCGAGTGCTCGACCACCGCGTCGGTCACCATCATCGCCGCAAAGAGTTCGCGGAGCTGCCCGGCCAGATCAGGGTGCTCTGCCACCATCCGCTCCAACGACGCCTGCGCGGCAGGGCCGCGCTGCTCCGACAGTTCTGCGAGCAGTGCCGCGAGCAGTTCTTCACGGGCAGGATCGAGCGTCGATTCGACGGCTCGTGTGCGACCGGTTGTCGTGGATGCCATGCAAACCCTCCCGGGGATCATAGGCGCCGCCGGCCGGGCCGACAGTGCCTGCCGTTTCAGTCCCCGGCCGTCGAGCCGTCGTCCAAAAGCACCCGGAGCCGCCGCATGGCACGCAGATATCGCATGCCGGCGGCCGGCTTCGAGAGGCCGAGGATCTCGGCAGCCTCCGCGGTGGAGAGATGCTCGAAGTGCCGCAGGAGCACGATTTGTCTGTCGCCCTCATCGAGCAGTTCCACGGCCGCGGCGAAGCGTCGCTCCAGTTCGTGCCAGGTAGCGGCGGCGGCCGGCGTGAGTTCCCGATCGGCGATCTGACCGCCCAGGTCGGCCCGAGACTGGTCGCCCACGTCGGGCACCACGAGCGGCACCTCGCGATCGACGCTCCGCGTTGACGCCACACGGTGGCGACGGTGGGCGTCGATCAGCCGGTCACGTGCCATGTGTCGCAGCCAGAGTTGGAATGGCATCGTCGGATTGGAGAGGTAGTCGCCGAGCCGGCGATTGGCCTCGATCATCACGTCCTGCACGATGTCGCTGGCATCGACGCGGCGCAGCACGCCGCGATCCATCCGCCGCCCGATCATCTGCTTGATCGTCTCACGATGCCGCTCGAGCAGTCCGTTGACGGCATCGCCGTCGCCACGGCGCACCCGCTCGAGCAGCACCTGCGTGGGCTGGGCATCGGACGTTGGGCCTGCGGGGCTATCGATGGGGCCGGAAATGCGGGTCATGACGGTTCCGAGGACGGCACGGCGAAGCCTTCATCCTACCAACGTGTCGAACGGACCGCTGCATCGGTGGTTCATTCGTGAAAACCCGATCAGCCGGTTTTTCAGGCCGGGCCGTCGAGCGAATCGGGCGCCAACGCCCGCCGGAAACGTCGCAGGTTTTTGACCGTCCCGGAAACGTGATCCATAATCGCGAGCGGTCAACGGAGAGACCGCTGCATGCCGCGACACAACGCGGCGCCTCGCGAATGGATCGCTTCCGTGACCGTCGACCGAACACCGTCGATGTCCGACCGCCCCGCCGCCCGATGGGCAGGGGTCGCCTGGTTCGCCCTGCTCGCGGCCTGGTTGCTCTCCGCGGCGGCCCTCGCCGCCGATCCCATCCCGCAGCCGCTCCACGCGGCGGCCGCGCCGGGCCACCATGATGATCTCGCCTCCCGGACGATTCGCCTCGTGCAGGAGCGACGGTGGACGGACGTCGTCAGCACGTGCGAGACGGCCGCCCGTAAAGGCACGCTGTCTCCCGATCTCCATCAGAAGTACGACCTCGCCAAGATCCATTGCGATATCGCCCGTCGCCACACGGAGGTCGCCTACCGCACCCGGCTGGCAGGCCTTTCGGAGACGGAGGCCCGTCGTGTCTATGGCGAGATCCTATCTCGCATCGCGTCGCATCATGTCGATGCGCCAAACTTCGCCAGGCTCGTATCCCGCGGGTGCCAGGCGATGGATGTTGCCATCGACGAGCCTCTCTTCGCCTCGCTCTATGCCGCCCAGGCCACGCCCGAGCGTCGCAGTCTGTATCGCGAGCAGGTCGCCCGCGTCGTCTCGGGCCGCCAGATCGGCTCACCGATCGAGGCTGAAACGATCGCCGCCTGGGTGGCGCGGATCGCCAACTCGTCCCTCGGCGTTCCTCCGGCCGTCACCATCATGGAGATGGCCGCCTCGGCAGTCGGCGGACTCGATGAATATTCGTCCTTCCTCACCACCGGCCAGCTCGACGATCTCTACGCCCAGATCGAGGGCAACTTCGTCGGCCTCGGCGTCGAGCTGAAGGGGTCCGACGACGGCCTGCTGGTGGTGCACGTGATCCCGTCGAGTCCGGCCGAGCGGTCCGGGCTGCGGGCCGGCGACCATGTGGTGGCCATCGGAAGCCGTCCGCTGGCCGGCTTGGGCGTCGATGAGGCGGCCCAACTTCTCCAGGGCCCCGAGGGCTCGATCGTGACGCTCGCGATCGTTCGCGGTGGCGACGTCGCCCGAGCGGTCACGGTACGTCGCGAGCACGTCGAGGTGCCGAGTATCGAGGATGTCCGGATGCTCGAACCGTCGGCTGGCGTGGCCTACCTGAAGCTCACCTCTTTCCAAAAGACCACCGCCGCCGATCTCGAAGCGGCCATGCGCCGCCTCGACGTCGCCGGCATGCGATCGCTGGTCATCGATCTGCGGGGCAATCCGGGTGGGCTCCTCTCTGCCGCCGTCGATGTCGCCGACCTGTTCCTCGCCCGCGGCCTCGTCGTCGCGACTCGCGGCCGCTGCCCCGACGAAGACTTCAACTACTCCGCCACCCGTTCCGGCACGTGGCGGATGCCGCTGGTGCTCGTCATCGACGGCGACTCGGCCAGTTCCAGCGAAATCTTCGCCGGCGCGATGAGGGACCACGCCCGGGCCACGATCGTGGGCACCCGCAGCTATGGCAAGGGGTCGATCCAGGGCATCTTCCCGCTGGAGACGGCCGGGGTCGGGCTGCGACTGACCACCGCCAAGTTCTTCTCGCCGAATGGCCGGCCCTACAGCAACGTGGGGGTCGAGCCGGATCTGGTCGTGCACTCGGTCGCCCGACCGATCGAGGGTCAGGCGGCTGTTTCCACCGCCGACCCGTTCCTTTCGACCGCCGTCGCCGCGGCCCGCCGCAACGTCCAGCGGACGGTCGCCCAGCCGGCCTCGCGGCCGATGTCCACGCGATGAGGCCGCTGCGGTCGGCCACTTGATCGGCCACTGCCCCGCCGGTACCTTGCACGGAAGACCCGGACGGTCTGCGTGCACCGCTGAAAACTTCTTCTGGCGGCGGTGAACGAGCCCGCCTCGTTCCCACCATCCGCGTTCCCCGTGCGCCCATCAAGAAGCGCCCAAAGAAGAAGGACATGCCATGACCAGCGTTCGTGCCAGTGCAGTCGCAGCGATCAACACCTACAAGTCGAGCGGACAGGCCTGGAATTTCCGCGAGACTCCGACGAGCGAGATCTTCGGATCGAACGTCTTTTCCGACTCGGTCATGAAAGACCGTCTTCCAAAGAGCGTCTACAAGGCGCTGCAGGCGACGATCAAGCAGGGCAAGCCGATCGACCCGGGCATCGCCGATGCCGTCGCCCTGGCGATGAAGGACTGGGCGATCGAGAAGGGCGCCACGCACTACGCCCACGTCTTTTATCCGCTCACCGGGATCACCGCCGAGAAGCATGACAGCTTCCTGACGCCCACCGGTGATGGTGACGCGATCGCCGAGTTCTCGGGCAAGGAACTGATTCAAGGCGAGCCCGACGCCTCGAGCTTTCCATCGGGCGGCCTCCGGGCCACGTTCGAGGCCCGCGGCTACACCGCCTGGGATCCGACGAGCCCGGCCTACATCCTCGACAATCCCAACGGCACCACGCTCTGCATCCCGACCGCGTTCTGCTCGTGGACGGGCGAGGCGCTCGACAAGAAAACGCCGCTTCTGCGGTCGATGCAGGCGGTCGATAAGCAGGCCCGCCGCGTGCTCGCCCTCTTCGGCCACAAAGACGTGGGCCAGGTGACGGCATCGGCCGGCCCCGAGCAGGAATACTTCCTCATCGACCGCAATTTCTTCTTTGCCAGGCCCGACCTCGTGATGACCGGCCGCACGCTCTTCGGAGCCAAGCCACCCAAGGGCCAGGAGTTCGAGGATCAATACTTCGGCGCCATCCCCGAACGGGTGCTGGCCTGCATGCTCGACGGCGAGCGGGAACTCTTCAAGCTGGGCGTGCCCGTGAAGACGCGGCACAACGAGGTGGCCCCCAGCCAGTATGAGATCGCGCCGATGTACGAAAACGCCAACATCGCGACCGACCATCAGCAGACGATCATGCAGACGCTCACCCGCGTCGCGCAGAAGTACGGCATGACATGCCTGCTGCACGAGAAGCCGTTCGCTGGGATCAATGGCTCGGGCAAGCACGTCAACTGGTCGCTCGGCTGCAAGCTTGGCAACCTTCTCGAGCCGGGCGAGACGCCGCATGCCAACATGCAGTTCCTCGTCTTCTGTGCCGCGGTGATCCGCGCCGTGCACCTCCACGCCGACATGCTCCGGGCGGTCGTCGCCGCCAGCGGCAACGACCACCGTCTCGGTGCCAACGAGGCCCCGCCGGCGATCATCTCGATCTTCCTCGGCGACCAGCTCGCCGATGTGTTCGAGCAGATCGAGAAGGGCAAGGCGACGAGCTCCAAGTCGAGCGGCACGCTCACGGTGGGCGTCGACACGCTCCCCTCGCTGCCGAAGCACGCGGGAGACCGGAATCGCACGAGCCCCTTCGCCTTCACGGGCAACAAGTTCGAGTTCCGCGCCGTTGGCTCCAATCAGTCGATCGCCGGCCCGCTCGTGGCTCTCAACACGATCATGGCCGAGAGCCTCGACTTCATCGCCACGGAGCTCGAGAAGGCGACCGGCGGCGACCAGGCGAAGCTCGCGAGCGCCGTGGAGAAGTTGCTCCAGAAGATGATCTCGGAGCACAAGGCCGTGATCTTCAACGGCAACGGCTACTCGCAGGAGTGGCACGACGAGGCCAAGAAGCGAGGTCTTCCGAACCTGAAGGCGACGCCCGAGGCGCTCGACGTGCTCGTGTCGCCGAAGAACATCGCGTTGTTCGAGAAGTACGGCGTCCTCTCCGAGCGGGAGATGCGAAGCCGCTACGACATCTACATGGAGCGGTACTGCAAGGACATCAACACCGAGGCATGCTCGGCCCTGCAGATCGCCAGGACGATGATCCTCCCAGCCGGGTATCGCTACCAGGGCGAACTCGTGGACACCGCCACCAAGCTCAAGGGCCTGGGTCACACGGTTCACATGGGAACGCTCGAGAAGCTCACGAAGTTCGTGGGTGAATTCGAAGGGCGGATCGACTCGCTCGAGAAGGCCGTTTCCCACCACGGTTCCGGCGACCTCCGGGCCGAGGTGAAGCACTTCCACGACACCGTCATTCCGGCGATGAACGCGGTGCGCGAGACGGCCGATCAGATCGAGACGATCCTGCCCGACGATCTGTGGCCGCTGCCCACCTACCGCGAGATGCTGTTCATCAAGTGATGCAGGACCTTCCCCGAGCGATCGCCGTCGAGTGCGAACGGCTCGGGCTCGAAATTCCGACCGAAGCCACCCAGAGGCTCGCCGCATACGCGGCGAGCCTCTGGTCTTGGAATGAGAAGCTCAATCTCACGCGGCATACGGATGTCGAGAAGTTCGTCTCTCGTGACGTCGCCGACGCAGCCGCGATCGCACCGCATCTGGCGGCCGGCGAGCGGGTGCTCGACGTTGGCACCGGAGGGGGTGTGCCGGGGATCATCCTCGCCATCCTTCGGCCTGACCTGCGGGTGGAGCTTTGCGACAGCGTGGCCAAGAAGGCGCGGGTGGTCGCGGACATCGTGCGGGAGACGGGCCTCGCGATTCCGGTGCACGCCGGCGCGGCCCAGGCGATCGTGGCGGCCCGCCGCGGCGGCGGCAATCGCTTCGACACGCTCGTCGTTCGGGCGGTGGCACCGCTGGTGAAGCTCCTCGGCTGGTTCGAGCCGATCGCCGATGCCTACGGCCGGATGCTTGTCATCAAGGGACCGCGGTGGGAGGAGGAGAAAGGCGAGGCCCGGCATCGGGGCTTCGTGAAGAAGGTCTCCGTTCGCCGCGTGGCCGCCTGGCCGATTCCGGGAAGCGACAACGAGAGCGTGCTCCTCGAAGTCCGCACTCGCCAATAGCATCGCCCCGGCTTCGGGCTGCCCGTACCCCGTCGCCGGACGCTCGCTGCGGGCCTCCAGCCCTCCGCTCACTCGGATGCTGACTGCGCTGCGCCATCCATGGCTGCGCTTGTCATCATACGCCGGCTCTCGGGATACGGGCAGCCCGAAGCCTCGCCCACACCGATGCTTCAAAAGACCACGCAGATGTCCGAGCAGCGTTTTCAGACCGAGCCTAGAGATTCATGCCAAGGAATCCGCCGGCGGCGTCGCTGGCCGCCTGCTCTTTCGCCAGCCGTTCCAGGGCTCGGGAGAGATCGCCCGCGGCGATGTAGCGATTGAACTCCGTCTCCACGGCATGCTTGGCCGACAGCGCCAGCCACTTCACGGCCGGCTGCGTGAGCCAGTCGCAGGTTTCCTTGTCGAGCCGGATGTCGAGGTCGCTCCCCACCGTCCTGGAGTCACGGTCATCCGTGATCACCGTCCCCTCGACGGCAAACCGCACCCAGCCGGAATCCGGCTCGTTCGTAAACCGAAACATGCAGGATGCATTCGTGAGATAATAGGTGTTCCGCGTGCCGTGGCGGGCGATCGCCCTCTGGAATCGTTCGACCCTCGCGCGGTAGGCCGGCGAGGCATCGAGTGGAATGTCGAACCGGGGCACGCTTCGCAGAGGCGTGCAGTCGAACTCGATGGCCACGGCAGGTTGGGCTGCGGACTCGCTCATGACGCAAAAAGTCTACCTCACCCTGTTCGGGCTGGCAGCCCTGATTGCGGCTTCATGCCATCGCCCCGTGGCACGACAGCCCGTCCGCGTCACCGAAACGCGGCGGCACATGGGCGTGCCGTGGACGATCACGGCCTATGCCGTTGACCGGCAAAACGCCATGGGTGCCATTGCGTCGGCCCACGACGAGGTGGCCCGCCTCGAGCGGATCCTCTCCGACTACGATCCAGCAAGCGAACTCTCGCGGCTGTCGAAGCAGGCCCCGACATCCGAGCCGGTGCGGGTGGGGGAGGACCTGTGGCGGGTGCTCTCGATGGCCATCGCCATCCGCGACGCTTCCGATGGGGCGTTTGATCCTTCGGTCGGCCCGCTGACGTCGCTCTGGCGGCAGGCGCGACGGACCGGCGTGCTCCCGGCCCCCGAAAAACGTGCCGCCGCCATGGCTGCGGTCAGGCCCGGGGCCCTCGTCCTGCATCCCGACCTGCAGGCCGTGTCGCTCCTGAAGCCTGATATGCGGCTGGATCTGGGCGGCATCGGGATGGGTGATGCGATCGATCGGGCGATCGCGATCTTGCGGGGGCACGGCATCACGGCGGCGATGGTCGATGCGTCGGGCGATATCGCCGTGATCGGGGCGCCGCCAGGAAACCGGGGCTGGCGGATCGCGCTTGCCCCGATGGGCCCGCCGGGAGATCCCGAGGAGGATCTCGTCATTGCCGATGCCGCCGTCACCACGTCAGGCGATGCATTTCAGGCGGTCACGATCGATGGCGTGCGGTACAGCCACATCGTCGATCCAAGGACCGGCCTTGGAGTGGTCGGACCGGCAGCCGTGACGGTCGTCGCACCCGACGGCACCACGGCCGATGCGGTCGCCACGGCTGCGAGCGTGCTCGGACCGGAGCGAGGCATGAAGTTCATCGAGGATACGCCTGGCTGTGCGGCCAGATTTATCTGGCAAACCCCCGATGGGCTGTTCCATGAGGCCCGTTCTACAGGCTGGCGGGGCGAGATCCTTTCTCCCGCACCCGCACCTTCCCCAGCTTCACGAAACCTGGGCCGATTTTGACGGTTCCTCCAAGTTTGCGGGCCAGGGCCGCCGATAGGAGGGGTGCCGTCGCTGCGCCCTAGTGCACGCGAGGCAGACGCAGCGTCGGGGGGCACTGCGTCGGGACGTGCCGCGACTCCGCGGCCGCTCCCCTTGGGCGCAGCGGCGGTCTTGAACCACCCGACGACACGACACCGCCCCCCACCGTGCCACGAACCATCCGAACAACCTGGGTAGTCCTCACGAGCCTCTCGCTGTTGGCGAGCGGCTGTGCCCCGAGGCAGCCCTTCTACTTCTTCGAGGATGGCGACCTCTCGCACTATGTCGGGGCGATTCAGAAGCTCGAGTATCCCGACAGCGACCAGAAGCCGCTCGACGAGGCGGCCGGCACGGTCGAGCCGCTCACGCTCTCCAATCCCAAGTTCGACACGATCTGGGAGCTTTCGCTCGAGGAGGCGATCCGCACGGCCCTGGAAAATGGCAAGGTGCTCCGGAACCTCGGTGGTCGATTCGCCAGTTTTGGTGGGCCTCGGCCCCAAACGGGCGAGCCTCCCGTATCGCTGCTCACCGCACCGTCGCTCACTCCCAGCATCTACGATCCTGCGATCGTCGAGACCGATCCCTTCCGCGGCGTGGAGAGCGCGCTGGCCCTGTTCGATGCGCAACTG
>JBJTDB010000265.1:0-994 GCA_046092145.1 Planctomycetia bacterium
GATCTTGGAGTCGAGCCGACGCAGATAGCGGGCGTTGGACGATCCAAAGAGGCCCGTGATGAACCGCTCCAACCGGGTGCCGGCGGCGGAGGCGCTGTTGGAGACGGAGTCCCAGATGCGTTCGAGAGTTTCCATAGTTCCGCTCGATTCTCGCGGGGAATCGGTGCGGGGGTCAAGGTGACCGGTGCGGCGGTGATGGCCAGGATCAGAATGGACAGGCCGAGTGCCATTCGACACGACGTCCGTCGTCGGGGTGGGCGATCGCCAGATGGGTGGCGTGCAAGAGCAGCCGGAGAGCCTGTCGAACGGCCGCTTCGTCGGCGTAGAGCGGATCGCCGAGGATCGGGTGGCCGAGCGCGGCAAGGTGCAGCCGGATTTGGTGTGATCGTCCCGTGATCGGCTCGACCTCCAGCCGTGTTCGATCCCCCAGGCGCTGGAGCACGCGCCAGCGGGTTTGCGAGGGGCGGCCGGCGGCCTCGTCGATCCGATAGCGGGGCGGCCGGAGCGGGTCGCGGTCGATCGGAAGGTCGATGAGGCCGTCGTCGGCCTCGGGCAGGCCGCGCACGATGCACTGGTAGCGCTTCTGCACCGATCGCTCCTCGAACTGTCGGCCGAGTTGCCGCTGGGCGGGCGGATCGAGCGCCATGAGCATGAGGCCCGAGGTGTCGCGGTCGAGCCTGTGGACGACGCGGGCGGTCGGCAGCACGTGTTGCACCCGCGTGGCGAGGCAATCCTGCAGGTCGGGGCCACGGCCCGGCACGGCGAGGAGCCCCGAGGGCTTTTCAAGCACGATCAGTCGGTCATCGCGATAGACGATGGCATTGGCCAGGGCGGCATCCATGCAACGAGTATCCGTGCCGGCACCAATCACGCCACTCAGTCTTGGCATCCAGGCTTGTCATCCGGGATCGAATCTCCGGTGGCAGCAGGCCAGGCGGGGATCCGGTGCCGCCAGTTCGCTACACTCGTGGCCACTGACCATGAGCCAGAGCCG
>JBJTDB010000266.1:0-12594 GCA_046092145.1 Planctomycetia bacterium
CACCGTGAAGGACTGTGTGGCGGGGATGCCGAGGGCGGCGTAGATCGTGGCATGCAGATCCTCGAGGAGGACCGGATCGCGGACCGTCTTGCAGGGATGCTCGTCGGCCGTCTCGCCGTACGCGAAGCCGCGCTTCATGCCGCCGCCCCAGAGCAGAACGGAACCGGCGTCGGCGAAATGGGCGTGCATGCCGTAATGCCGTTCGTCCTGCATCACGGCGGCGATCGCCGCCTCACTGGCCTTCGTCCGCTTCTCGTCCTTGCCCTCGATCAGTGGATCGCGGCTGAACTCGCTGGCCAGCACCACGAGCGTGCGGTCGAGGAGGCCGCGGTCGCGAAGGTCGCGAATCAGCTGGGCCACCGGGCGGTCGATCATCTGTTTGAGTTTGACCGTGCGTTCGTGGCCGTGCTCGTGGGTGTCCCAGTAGCCAAAAGGCTTGTAGGGAACGTGGACTTCGATGAATCGCGCGCCGGCCTCCACGAGCCGCCGGGCGAGCAGGCAGCCCCGGCCGAACGGGCCGGTGTCGTACGTGGCGAACGTCTCCTTCGGCTCCGCGGCGATGTCGAACGCCCGCGCCCGGGGCGAATGCATCAGCCGGCAGGCCTGCTCGACCGAGCGGAGGATCGACTCCTGCTGGTGGCTGGAGGCCAGTTCCGCCGTCGGGCTGGCCGCGAGGAGAGCCTGGAACTGTTTCAGGCGGGCATCGACCTGCTGCCGCCGGCCGTCGTCGCCCCGCAGTCGGCGGGCCGCATCCTCGGGCATCGGCACAGAAAACGGACCGTACTCGGCGCCGAGAAAGCCCGCCGAGAGGAAGCTGCGGACCGCCCCGGCCTCGCGGCCCGCTTCCGCGAAGGTCTCGCCGATGTCGATGAAGGCGGGGATGTCGGGGTGCCGCGGGCCGAGCGTGCGGGCGATCACGGCTCCGATGTGGGGCGCCGCCACGCTCAGCGGGGGCAGGTAGCCGGTGTGCCAGTGGTACTGATGCTTCGAGTGCGTGATCTTGTCCACGACGGGCACGGTGGATGTGCGGATCAGCGTGCCCTCGTGCATCACCGACGCCATTTCCTCGAGCCCAGCGGTGAACCGGATCCCGTCGGCCGAGGTGTCGATCGCCGGAAAGGTGCTCAGCACCCGCTTCGCCTCGATGCCCGGGCGAAACGGCTCGTAGTGCTTCGGGTCGAAGGTCTCGGTGTGGGCCATGCCGCCCGCCATCCAGAGGAGCACCACGCAATCGGCCGTTGCGGCCGGTAGAGGATCGGACGCCCGGACGAGCGGCACCCGGCCCATGGCCAGGGCCGCCGCCGCGGCGGGGCCGAGGCCGGCGAGAAAATCACGGCGGTCGAGTGACGTGCCGGTCGTGCGAGATCGCCGATGCTTGCGCATGCCCTGCCCCCTAGCGAATGAGCTGAAATTCCGGAAGCATCGCGAGAGACCAGATAAGGTCCCCGATCTGTCGCTTCGCGGACGTCTCCGCCGTGCGGGGCGGGCATGCGGCCAGTTCCTTTGCCGTCGGCCGGCGGCCGAGAAGCGTGAGAAACACCCGCTCGATCGCCTGCTCCCCTGGAAGGTCGGCCGTCGCCACCGCCGCGGTGTCGATCAGGCCGCCCACGGCCGGACCGTTGATGAGCTCGAGGGCGAGGAGCGGCGTCGCGTCCGCGGTCCGGGTCGTGACGACGACGTCACGGCTCGGCCGTCCGAGCGTCGTCATCAGCGGGTCGTTGGGCCGCGTCCAGGCCCGTGGCAGATTGTTTCCCAGCCTGCCGATGGCATCGATGAACTGCTCCGCCGACAGCCGGCGCACCTCCGGCCCTTGGAAAACGTAGGGCCGCCCCGCCTCAAGCGGTGTGTCTTCCACGGCCGCCGCGGCGTAGGCCTCGGACGTCATGATCCGGCGCAAAAGATGCCGGACGTCGTAGCCGTGGCTCACGAAATCGGCGGCCAGCCAGTCGAGCACCGCCGCATCCCAGGGGGCGTGCTCCATCATCTCGTCGAGCGGTTCGATCAGCCCCCGGCCGAAGAGCCGGGCCCACACGCGGTTGACGAAGGTGCGGGCGAACAGGCCGTTCTGCGGAGTCGTCAGCAGTTCGGCGACCCTGCCGCGACGTTGTTTCGCGTCGGCGCCGGGATCGATCGCGCCCAGGTCCCGCAGGGGAAACGCCGACTCGGCGATCCGCCCGGTCGGCAGGTCGCAGCGATCGACGGGCATGCGGCCGGAGCCGAGCGCGGCAGCGAGTCCCCAGGCGTCGGCCTGCTTCCAGCGGTCGAGGAAACTGTCGTGACACGAGGCGCACTTGAGCTGCATGCCGAGAAACACGTGGGCGACCGTGGCGGCTTCCTGCATCTCGGGACCGTCGACTGCGGACAGCACCTCCCCCGGCGGCGCGTAGGTCGGGACCATCTGCTGCGTCACGAGCTCACGGGCAAAGCGGTCGAGCGGCGGACTGCCGACGAGCTTGGTGCGCAGGCTCTGCATCGAGGTCTTGGCCGCCGGCCCGTCGTCGAAGATGCCCGCGGCCATATCCGACCCGAAACGCAGATGATCACCCCAGAACGTCAGCCAGTGATCGACGAAACCCTCCTGGTCGGCAAGTAACGCGTCCACCAGTCGAGCCCGCTTGTCGGCCGCATCGTCCGCCAGAAACACCACGAGGTCAGCGGCCGCCAACGGCCGGCCCACGAGGTCGAGGGCGGTGCGGCGGGCGAAGATCTCGTCACTCACGACCGCGGGTGCCGCGATCGCCTGCCTGCGAAAATAGTCGGCCAGCAGCCGATCGAGCGGCGTGCCAACGCCCGGGGGAACGACGACCTCCGCGAGTGCGAGCGGGTAGGGCTCAGGATCCTTCCACTCAGCGCCGCGGTCGATCCACGCCCTCAGGGTCGCGATCTCGGCATCGCTGAGCCGTTCTCCTTCCGGCGGCATGGCCTCATCGGGGTCGGCCGCCGTAACGCGGGCCAAGAGCAGCGACCGTGCGGCGTCGTTGGGCACGACGGCCGGACCGCTGTCACCTCCCTGCAGCACCGCCGCCCTGTCGGCGAGCGAGAGGTTGCCCTCCGGCTTGTCACCAGCATGGCAGCGGAGGCACTTCCGCGTCAGGATCGGGAGCACGTCCGCCTGGAAATCGACCTCGGCGGACTCTGGAGAACCCTGCAGGGACAGGATGACCGATGCTGCTACGACCGCCGCGATCCGAAGCGGCGGCGGAGCAGCACGAGCAAGACGGAATGAATCCATATCGTCATCTCGCACGCTGTCGGCCAAACTGCGTCCTCCCGATGCTAGGCCAGCCGGCCAGCCGCGATCGCGATATTTATGCGCACTGAAGCGCACCATGCGGGGGCTACGGTACACCATCGAAATCCATGCTCATCCACCGCGCCCGCCTCCACCTTAGCCAGGTCGCGGAAGGGCCGCGGGGGGTTGCCGAAGACGGGCGTGTCGCCCGTTCCGGCGTTGCTTCATGTCGCTGCCTCCGACCGCACCATAGCAGCATCAGCGGGGGGCAAACGGCCTGTTTTTGCGCAACTAACCGCAACGAACCGCAACTCGCGGGCCATGGCCCGCTGCAATTGCTGTTGGCGTTTTTCCGGGTAAAATGCCATCTATGTTTACCAGAAGGTGCCCGCTTCCGGACCGGTCCTGCTTTCTGTTCGGGCCGCGTGGGACCGGCAAGTCGACGTGGATCGGGTCCGCCGTCGGGCCGAGCGTGAGTTACGACCTGCTCGACGCGGCGGAAGCGATCCGGCTGGCGGCCGACCCGGGACTGTTGGCCCGCGAGACCGCGGGGTTGTCGGCTGGAAGCTGGGTGGCGATCGACGAGATCCAGAAGGTGCCGGCACTTCTCGACGAGGTGCATCGGCTCATCGAGTCGCGCCGCCTACGGTTCGTGCTCTCCGGATCGAGCGCGCGGAAGCTGCGCCGCGGCGGCACGAATCTGCTCGCCGGACGGGCCGACATGAAGCGTCTCTACCCGCTCGTATCCGCGGAGATCGGTCCGGGCATCGACATCGACCGCATGATCGAGTGCGGATCGTTGCCCTTGGCCGTTACCGGCGGCGATCCGAAGGCGTTTCTCCGGAGTTACGCCCTCACCTATCTGCAGGAGGAAATCCGCGCCGAGGCGCTGACGCGGAGCCTCGGCGGCTTCGCCCGATTTCTCGAAGTCGCGGCACGGCAGAACGCGCAGCTCACCAATGCGGCCGGCATCGCCCGCGACGTGGGCGTGAGCCGGCAGTCGGTGCAAAACTGGTTCGAGATCCTCGTCGACACGCTGCTCGGCTCCTGGCTGCCGGCCTGGAAGCTCAAGCGGTCCACGAAACAGGTCAGCCACCCGAAGTTCTACCTCTTCGACAGCGGCGTGGCCCGGGCGCTCTCCGGCCGGCTCCCCTATCCCTGCACCCCGGAGGAGCGGGGCGCACTGCTGGAGACGCTCGTCCACAACGAGCTCTGCGCCTACCTGGAATACAGCGGGCTGGCCTATCCGCTCTTTTTTTGGCGCACGCCGGACGGCGTGGAAGTCGACTTTCTCTGTGAAACAGCCACCGGCTATGCGGCCATCGAGGTCAAGGCGGCGACCGCCTGGCGGGCCGCCACCAGTCGTGGGCCGGCCCGGCTGTCGGCCGAACTGGGCGCGAAGAAAGTCCGCTCGTTCGGCGTCTATCTCGGAGCCCGGGAGGCCCGATACGAGCCGTGTCGCGTGCTGCCCGTGGCCGATTTTCTCCGTCGGCTCTGGGACGGCGAGATTCTCGGCTGAACATGCGGGTCGCTGCGCCGCGAGAAGGCGGGCGGCTCGTGGGCTCAGCCGAGGATCTTCGTCACAACGTTGCCATGCACGTCGGTGAGCCGGAAATCCCGGCCCTGAAACCGATATGTGAGCCGGCGGTGGTCGACGCCCAGGCAGTGCAGGATCGTGGCCTGCAGGTCGTGGACGTGGATCGGATCCTCGACGATGTTGTAGGAGTAGTCGTCGGTCTTTCCAACGACCGCCCCGCGGCGGATCCCGCCGCCGGCCAGCCACATCGTGAAGCAGCGCGGGTGGTGGTCGCGGCCGTAGGTGTCGGCCGTGAGCTTGCCCTGCGTGTAGGCCGTGCGGCCAAACTCCCCGCCGCAGACGACGAGCGTCTCGTCGAGCAGCCCCCGCTGGTCGAGGTCGCGGATGAGTGCCGCCAGTCCCTGGTCGGTCTCCTTGGTCTTGCGGCGGAGCTTCTGGGGGAGGTCGGCGTGGTGGTCCCAGTCCTTGTCGTAGAGCTGCACGAACCGCACGCCCCGCTCCACGAGCCGGCGGGCGAGCAGGCAGTTGCGGGCGAACGACGGCGCGTCGGAATCGATCCCGTACATCTCGAGCACGTGCCGTGGCTCGTCGCGCACGTCGACCAACTCCGGCACCGAAGCCTGCATGCGGAAGGCCAGTTCGTAGGCGTTGATGCGGGCCTCGATCTCGGGGTCGAAACCCTCCTCGAGCTTGAGGCGATTGAGGCCCGATGCGGCCGTGACGATCCGGCGCCGGTCGTCACGGGTGAGGCCCGGCGGATCGGCGAGATCGATCACCGGCTCGCGGTCGGCCCGGAGCTGCACGCCCTGGTGCTGTCCCGGTAGGAAGCCGCTGTGCCAGTATTTGGAGAGCAGCGGCTGCCCGCCCGAGTCGACCGTCGAGAGCATGACGACGAACGCCGGCAGGTCGGCATTCTCCGACCCGAGGCCGTAGGAGACCCACGAGCCCATGCACGGCCGGCCGCTGATCGGGCTGCCCGACTGCAGGAACGTCACCGCCGGATCGTGGTTGATCGGCTCGGTGTGCATCGAGCGGATCACGGTGAGCCGGTCGACGACGCCGGAGAGCCGGGGCAGCAGTTCCGAGACCTCGAGGCCCGCGTCGCCTTGGCGTGAGAAGCGGAAGTGCGAACCGGCGAGTGGAAAACTCGCCTGCCCGCTGGTCATGGTCGTGAGCCGCTGCGTACCGACGACACTCTTGGGAATCTCCGCGCCGTTGTCGGCCTGCAGCCGCGGCTTGGGATCGAAGAGATCCATCTGCGACGGGCCGCCGGAGAGGAAGACGAAGATCACGCTCTTGGCGCGGGCGGGCGCGTGGCCGGCGGAACCGGCCGGTGCCGCGCCGCGGGCCAGACCCTCGCCGGGGAGCAGCGAGGCCAGCGCCGCCGCCCCCAGCCCACGGGAGGAGTGCAGGAGAAACTGCCTGCGACAGGCGGTTCTCCAGGCTGACGACATGCTTTCGTGGTCCATCGCCGGGGCTCCGGAAGGGGCGTGTCTACTCGCGGGTGATCGCTTCGTCGGTGTTGATGACGGCGCTGGCCACCGTGGCCCACGCCGCGACCGCGACGCGGTCGAGGCCGGCCCGCGGTGCCGCGGCGCCCTGCGTGGCGAGCAGGTCGGCGTCGGTCGGGCGTGCCCGAAACCGTTCCCGCTCGTCGTGCAGGAGCCGCATGAGGAGCTTCCGCTCCTCCGCGCTCGCCGGCCGGGAGAGGATCCGCCGGCAGACCTCGTCGAGCCGGGCGTCGTCGGAGCCCTCCATGCCGACGACCTGCTCCGCGATCACGCGGGCCGCCTCGACGAACGTCGGGTTGTTGAGCGTCACGAGGGCCTGCAGGGGCGTGTTGGTTCGCGGTCGCGCGATCGTGCACTCGCCGCGGCCCGCCATGTCGAAGGTCTGGAAGACGGGATAGGGAATCGTCCGCCGGATGAACGTGTAGAGCCCGCGGCGGTAGAGATCGGGCCCCTTCTCCGTCGGCCAGAGCAACTCCCCCGGGTCGTCCTCCTTGTCGGCATAGAGATGGGCCGGCTGATAGGGATACACGCTGCGTCCGCCCACCGTCCGTGCGAGCAGGCCGGAGGAGACGAGGGCCGCGTCGCGGATCTCCTCCGCCGGGAGGCGATACCGCGAGCCGCGGCCGAGCAGCCGGTTGTCGGGATCGCGGTCGCGGACCGCCCGGGGCACCGCCGACGACTGCCGGTAGGTGGCCGACGTCACGAGCAGCTTCAGGAGCCGCTTGATGTCCCACGCACGCCCGCCGTCAGACGGCGCGCGAAACTCGACCGCCAACCAGTCGAGCAGTTCCGGATGCGTGGGCAGTTCGCCCCGGGTGCCGAAATCCTCCGGCGTGCGGACGAGGCCGGCGCCGAATACGAGCTTCCAGAAACGATTGACGGCGACGCGGGCCGTGAGGGGATGGTCGTCCTGCAGCAGCCAGCGGGCCAGGGCGAGCCGATCCGGCGGCGCGTCGGCCGTGAGCGGCGGAAAAACCGCCGGCACTCCCCGCTCCACCCGTTCGCCGGGCTGCAGGAAGTCGCCCCGCTTGAGCAGGTGCGTCGGCCGCGGATGGTCCTCCTCCCAGACGAGCGCCCGAGCGCCGCGGCCCGCGATTTCCGCGCTGACCGCGGAGTGCCTTCATTTTTTCGATTCCGTCTGCGGACTCGGGCACGGCCCGTTCCACGTAGATGTCGCGGATGGCGGCGAACTGGGCCGGCTCGAGGGCGATGGCCCCGGGCCCGCGGAGCCGTTCGACCGCGGCCGAGACCCCCGCGCGGACGAGCCGCCCGAACCGCAGCCCGAAGTCGTGGCCATCGGCGAGGTTGTCGAGCCCCTGCCAGCCGGGGTCGGCCTTGAAGTCCTCCCGTCGCGGCGAGCCCGCCGGCGCGGCGGTGTATTCGAGGTCGTCGACGACGAGAACCATGGGGCCCGCGCGGCCCTGCACGCCGCGGGCGGAGATGCCGAAGGCGTCGAGCGCGACCGCCGCCCGGCGATGCTCGGCGGGAACGGCCACCTCCGACCGGCCGACCACCTGGTCCTTGCCGCTCGTGTCCTTGCCGCTCCGCAATTCCACCGCGACCTTGCCCGTGGCGGGATCGTAGGCGTAGGACCACTCGTAGGCCGCGCCGTATTTCGCAGCGATGGCCGGGCCGTGGAGCACGCTGCCGTCGGTTGCCGCAAAATGGGCGAAGACCCGCGGACCCTCGGCGATGGCGATCCCCACGCCGGGCAAGGTGGTCTCGGAGGCGGCGTGGGCGAAGTGGCCCACCTCCGTGTCGCTGTTTTCCGCCTTCACGACGACGAGGCTGCCGCGGGCGTGGAGTGGCGTGTCGAACGAGAGTCCGGCGGCCAGCGCGGTGTCGGCGAAATAGCTGCGGTGCGGGCCGCGGGCGACCGCCCCGCCGACCGCATCGGGATGCAATTCCGGGGCCGCGAGCGGGTCGGCGAGCCACTGCTCGAACCGCGCGACCGCCGGCGCGATCTCCCGGGCCCGGGCCTCCTCGGCCGCCGCGATCTCCCGGTCGATCTCGTCGAGCCGGCGTCGATCCTGCTCGGCATACACCGTGACGAAGGGCGGAGACGCCTGCTTGCCGACCGGCACCTCGCCGCGCAGGCTGTTGAAGAAGGCGAGAAGCTGGTAGTACTCCTGTTGCGAGAACGGGTCGTACTTGTGGTCGTGGCACTGCGTGCAACCGAACGTCACGCCCATCCAGGTCGCGGCCGTCGTGTTGGTGCGATCGATCGCGTAGACGACGCGAAACTCCTCGGGGTCGGAGCCGCCCTCCTCGTTGTAGCGGTGAAGCCGGTTGAATCCCGAGCGGACCTTCTGCATCACCGTGGCGTTTGGCAACAGGTCGCCGGCCAGCGACTCGATCGTGAACTGGTCGAACGGCATGTTGGCGTGGAACGCCTCGATGACCGCGTCGCGATACGGGTGGTTGGGCCGGTCGCCGTCATCCTGGTAGCCGCTCGAATCGCCGAACCGCGCGAGGTCGAGCCACTCCATCGCCAGCTTTTCGGCGCAGTGCGGGGAGGCGAGCAGCCGGTCCACGGCACGCTCGTAGGCCTGCGGCGAATCGTCGGCCAGGAAGGCGTCGAGTTCCTCGACGGTGGGCGGCAGGCCCGTGAGGTCGAGCGACAGCCGGCGGAGCAGCGTGTGCTGCGGGGCCTCCGGGGCCGGCCGCATGTCGGCCTGCTCGAGTTGATGGAGCACGAAGGCGTCGATCGGCGACCGCACCCAGGCGGCGTCTTCGACGGCCGGAACCGGCGGCCGCTGCGGCTGTCGACACGCCCAGTGGCTTTCGTAGTTCGCCCCCGCCTCGATCCACGCCCGCAACTGCTCCCGCGCGGCCGCCGGCAGCCGCTTGCCGGAGTCGGGTGGCGGCATCACCGTGTCGGGGTCGTCTGACTCGATCCGCTCGATGACCGCGCTCGTGTCGGGTCGGCCGGGCACGATCGCCACCGCGCCGCTCTCCAGCGTCGCGGTGGCAGACTCGCGGTCGTCGAGCCGCAAGCCGGCCTCGCGGCCGGCGGCGTCCGGGCCGTGGCAGGCCAGGCAGTATTCGGCGATGATCGGCCGGATCTCGCGGGAAAACTCGGGGGCCGGCGGGGCGGCCTGGGCGGCTGCAGCTGCAGCCGCCGCGACCGCCGCTATCCAGAGCGACGAGGGCGGAGCAGCACGACCGGGGAGGTAAGAATCCATGTCGTCGCCTCGCAGGCTACTATCCAGGCTCCAACGTCTCGATCATAGGCCGGCCGGACGGGCAGCTGCGCGATATTTTTGCGCAACTAACCGCAACACGCGGGGCTTCGGTACAACGTGGCATTTCATGAAGATCGACGCCTACTCCCACATCCTGCCGCGGGCCTACTTTGACCGGCTCGTCGAGATCGCGCCCGACAAGGGGGCGATCAAGCGCTGGCTCACGATCCCCGTGCTCCACGATCTCGGGGCCCGGCTCGCGATGATGGAGGAGTTTGGCCCCGGCTACCGGCAGATCCTCACGCTCTCGATGCCGGCGCTCGAGAGCGTGGCCGGGCCCGCCGAGACGCCGGCGCTTTCCCGGCTCGCCAACGACTGCATGGCGGAGATCGTGGCCCGGCGGCCCGACCGGTTTCCGGGCTTCGTGGCCTCGCTGGGCTTGAACAACGTTCCGGCGGCGCTCGCGGAGATGCGGCGGTCGATCGAGGAACTCGGTGCGATCGGCATCCAACTCTTCACGAACGTCGGCGGCCGACCGCTCGACGAGCCGGAGTTCTGGCCGGTGTTCGAGGCGATCGCGCAGTACGACCTGCCGGTCTGGCTGCATCCGACCCGTGGGGCCGGCTGCGCCGACTATCCCGGCGAGCGGAAGTCGAAGTACGAGATCTGGTGGACGTTCGGCTGGCCCTACGAAACGAGCGCGGCGATGTCGCGGATGGTGTTCGCGAAGTTCTTCGTGCGGCTGCCTGGGCTCAAGGTGATCTGCCACCACATGGGGGCGATGGTGCCATTCTTCGCCGGCCGCGTGGGCCACGGCTGGGATCAGCTCGGCTCACGGACGGCCGACGAGGATTTTGCGCCGCTGCTCGCGGAGCTCGGCCGGCCGCTCGACCACTTCAAGAAGTTCATCGGCGACACCTCGCTGTCGGGCTCGAAGGCCGCGATCGCCTGCGGCCTCGACTTTTTCGGGGCCGAGCAGGTGGTGTTCGGGTCGGACTGCCCGTTCGATCCGCAGGGCGGGCCGCTCTTCATCCGCGAAATCATCGCGGCGATCGACGCGCTCGACATTCCGGAGGCCGACCGGCGCAAGATCTACGAGGACAACATCCGCCGGCTCGCGAGGCAGCGGCTGCGCGGTTGATTCGAACGGTTCATCGCCGTTTCGAAAAGAGCTGCGTCCCCTTTTTGGTCCTCATTTATATCTCTGGTAGGCTGCAGGAATGATAGATCTAGCTCAGACGCTGACTGAACTGACTTCCCTGCCGATTCACGACCGGCTGCGCGTGGTCGAGTCCCTGTGGGATAGCATCCCGGCCGACACGCCTGTCGAGGTTTCCCCCGAGCAGCGAGCCGAACTGCAGCGGCGGATCGCCGCTCATGAGCGGGCACCCGAGCAGTTGCTCACGTTGGACGAGGTTCTCGATCGCCTTCGGGATAGCCGATGAAGTTCGCGCTTCGGTATCGGTCGGAAGTTGTCGCAGATCTCGATGCGGGGCGAAGTTGGTATGAAGAACGCTCCGTGGGCCTCGGTGCCGCATTTGTCGTTGAGTGCGTCGAAGCTCTTGGCAGGATTCAGCAGAATCCGGAATGGGTGGCAATCGATGCGTATGGCGTGCGGTCCCATCACATCCGCCGCTTTCCGTACGTCATTCACGACCGCATTGAGGGCGAGACGATCGTGGTCTTTGCGATCATGTTCGGAGGCCGTGATCCCTCAGCATGGCAGGGGCGGATATAACGGTGCGATGCAGCGGACATGCCACGCAATTCGACGGCATGGCCGTGGATCGTCGCTCCTGATTGAGCCTCGCTTCAGCAAGGCAGGTGGGTCGCCACGCGGCCCCTGGCCTCACGGACATCCTGCGGGAAAGCAGTTCGACCGCCAGCCGGCCGAGCCGCTCCGGGAGGACGGCGATCATGCCCAGGCTCGGCCAGAGGCCGGCCACGAGGCCGCGTGGTCATTGCTTCTGGTCGGCGGTTGCCCGTTCGGCCGTGAACGTGAACGCGTTTGGCTTCGGTTCCACCGTCACCTCCCAGCCCGATGTCGCAAAGGAGTGGTAGCGGGGTGCCACGATCCGCGTGGTTGCCACCCTGGCCTTCCCCAAATCCTCGTCGCCATCAACCGACCGAGGGGGCGCGATCAAAACGCGATACGCACCAGGCCGCATGCCGTCCGCAGCAGCCAGTGTCCCCATGCGAAAACCGCCATCAGCCTCGATGCTTCCCTGGGACGACACCCTGCCATCCGCGGACTCGAAAACGATCAAGGTTCCGGCCAGTTCGACGAGCGCCGTGCCGTCGGGCCCGACCACCTTGCCGCTGACGGGATAGAACTCGCGGCTACCGCAGCCAACGACCACCAGACACATGATTGCCAGAGAGACGCGCCGCCAGTCGAGCAGCAGCCCGAAGGGGCTGCCCGCCGTGATCCTCTCGTTGGGCATCAATAGTCTCCCACGCTGTTGCCGTCGGCCCGTTCGACAAGGCGTTGCAGGATCGTCCCGCCGGTCTGGTTTGACACGGCACGGACGCTGCCGTCGCCATACACGAACTGGCAGACACCCTGATGCCAGCTGCCAAACTGATCGTTGTAGGCCGTCGTCGGAGATGCTGCGAGCGGGTAGCTTGGCCCCGCAAACCGTCCCGGCACGGTGTATTCGTCAGGATTGAAAACGGAGGAGTCTCCTCCGCCCGTGAGCCTCCTCAGAGCCGTTGGAGGCACGTGCTTCTCGCCGATCAGGAACGTATATCCCAGACCATCGGTGATGGAAGAAAACTTGGTCGTTGATGTCCAGGTGATGCCGGAGAATAACGGACTGGTTCCCCCTAAAGAGCCGCTCGGAAGTGTGATTGCCGAAACGGCATTGCTATTCGGCCCTATCCTGAGTGGAGATCCGACGAAGACAGTCAAGTCGGATGATCCGTTGGCGTTGATAGCATGCGCGTAGTCGCTGCACGTTCCGCGCATCCCAGGCATGCCCAAACTGTCCCGTGCGTCTCCCTCCTCACTCAACTGGGTAGGACCTCGCCGGGTCGGGCAAAGGTATCCTGCGATGGATGCCTGCCTCGCCGCATCCGTCTGGGCGTGGTAGGACCTTGTGACGTCCCAAGCCTGATAGACGTCGTTCA
>JBJTDB010000267.1:0-6351 GCA_046092145.1 Planctomycetia bacterium
CCCGGGCGCCCGCCTATGCCCCGGTAAGTCGACCGACGGGCCCGGGGGTGGCCCGGGTCGCAACACCGGGGCCACCTGCTTTTGGGGCCCATGCCGTCGGTGGGTTGTCACTTCGATCAACCCGGCTTCGGGCTTCCCGTACCCCGTCGCCGGACGTTCGCTGCGGGCCTCCAGCCCTCCGCTCACTCGGACCTGGCTTCGCTCCGGCATCCGTGCCTTCGCTTGCCAGCTACGCCGGCTCTCGGGGTACGGGAAGCCCGAAGCCTCGCCGTATCAGGGAAGGCTTGGGGCTGCCCATGCCCTCGAGCGGGCTATGGGAGCAAGCGAAGCCATGGATGGCGAAGCGCAGCGGACATGCAGAGAGCAGATGCCTGGATGGCATCTGCGAACGTCCGCGTGAGGGCGTGGGCAGTCCCGAGCCGGGTTGGGCAAGATGATCGCCAGCGTCATCCGAGAGACGAACGGCAGCAGGGTGAGTTGCGTGTGGTCAGCGACCTGCGGGCGTGATCTTCGCCTTGCCCATCCACGGTTGCAGGGGCGCGGGAATGTTCACCGAGCCGTCGGCGTTTTGGTGGTTCTCCACGAGGGCGATGATCGCGCGGCTGATCGCGATCGCGGTGCCGTTGAGCGTGTGCGCGAACTGGGTTCCCTTCTCGCCCTGCTTTTTCCAGCGGATGCCGAGCCGACGGGCCTGGTAGTCGGTGCAGTTGGAGGTGCTCGTCACCTCGCCCCACTCCCCCTTTTCGCCACGGCCCGGCATCCAGGCTTCCAGGTCGTATTTCCGGTAGGCCGGCCCGCCGAGATCGCCGCTGGCCGTGTCGATCACGCGATACGGAATCGAGAGCCCGTCGAACAGTTTGCATTCGAGGTCGAGGAGCTGCTCGTGCACCCTCTCGCTCTGGTCCGGCGTCGTGAAGGCGAACATCTCGACCTTCGTGAACTGGTGGACGCGATAGAGGCCGCGGGTGGCCCGGCCGTGGGCGCCGGCCTCGGTGCGGAAGCAGTGGCTGATGCCGCAGAGTTTCAGCGGCAGTTCGTCGGCGTCGAAGATCCGCTCGTGAAAGGCGCCGCCGAGCGTGATCTCGGCCGTGGCCACCAGCGACAGGTCGCTTCCCGTGATCGAGTAGATCTGGGTCTCGGGGCCGCGGGGCATGAAGCCCGTGCCTTCGAGAATCACGTCCCTCGCGAGGTCGGGCGTGGTCATCACCGTGAAGCCTTCGCGGAGGAGCAGGTCGATGGCATACCGCTGCAATGCGAGTTCAAGGAGCACGGCATCATTTACGAGAAAGTAAAAGCCGTGGCCGGCCACGCGGGCGCCGGCCTCGAAGTCGAAGAGACCGAGGTGGGTGCCGAGTTCGACATGATCCAAGGGCTTGAAATCGAAGGCCGGGATCGGCGTCGAGCCGCGGCGGATTTCGGCGGCGGCATCCTCGCCGCCGATGGGGGCCGCCGGATGGGTCAGGTTGGGGATCGCCTTGAGGATCGCATCGCCCTCGGCCGTGATCTGGACCAGCCGGGCCTCCAGCGCCGAAATCTCCTCCCGCAGCCGGCGGCCCTCGGCCTTCTTCGCCTCCCGTTCGGCGGCGTCGGCCGCCTTCCCGATCGATTTGCTCACCTGCCCGGCCTGCTGGTTGAGCCCATCGATATCGGCCTGCATCTGTCGCCGCAGCCGATCGAGTTCGGCGAATGCCGCGACGTCGGCGGACGAGCCGCGGTTGCGGCAGTTGGTGGCGACGAGATCGACGTTGTCGGCGACGAAGCGGCGGTCGAGCACGGACGGTTTCTCCTGGTGACGTGGGGGCCCGCTGCCGGCCCGCGAAGGAGCCCTATACTACCGGGGCCAGGAATAGTCGATCGGTGTCAGGACCGACCAGTGCCCGGAGTGTGCCAGACCCATGCCCCCTGCCGCCAGTGCCGATCCTGCCGTCGATGAAAGAGAGCCGTCTCCCCAGCAGTCCGCCACGGCCGAGCGGAGCCCTCCACGGCGTCAGCCGCGGTATCACGTCGTGCTCTGGAATGACGACGATCACACGTTTGAGTATGTGATCGCCATGCTCAAGAAACTCTTCGGCCATCAGGCCGAACGAGGCTTCCAGCTGGCGCAGGAGGTGGATCGCACCGGCCGGGCGGTCGTGCTCACCACGACGAAGGAGCACGCCGAGCTGAAGCGTGACCAGATCCACGCCTTTGGCGCCGATCGGCTGCTCGCCCGTTCCAAGGGGGCGATGTCGGCCACGATCGAGGCGGAGTGACTCCTCGACGCCGGTGGCGATCGATCCCATGCACGACATCGACCTCATCCTGACGCTCACAGTCGGCCTCACGGTCGCGCTCGTCCTCGGCTTCATCACGAAGTATCTGCGGCTCTCGCCGATCGTCGGCTACATCCTCGCGGGGGTCGTGGTGGGGCCCGCCACACCGGGCTTCGAGGCCGATCGTTCGCTGGCGGAACAGTTGGCGGAGATCGGCGTGATCCTGCTGATGTTCGGGGTCGGGCTGCACTTTCACTTCAGGGAACTGCTCGCCGTGCAGCGGGTGGCCGTTCCGGGGGCGCTCGTGCAAAGCAGCGTGGCCACCGTGCTCGGGGCGATGGCCGCGCGGTTGCTCGGCTGGGAGTGGCCGGCCGCGATCATCTTCGGGGCCGCGATTTCGGTCGCGAGCACGGTGGTGCTCATCCGGGTGCTCTCCGATCACGGTGACCTGCACACTCGGGCCGGCCACATCGCGGTCGGGTGGCTGGTCGTCGAGGATCTCCTCACGGTGATCGGGCTGGTGATGCTGCCGGCAGTCGTGGGGCAGGGCGAGGCGACACCGGGAACGATCGCCACGGCCATCGCCATGGCGGTCGCCAAGATGGCGGTGCTCGTGGGGGTGACGATCATCGGAGGCGGGCGGATCATTCCGTGGATCATGGAGAAGATCGCGGCCACGCGGTCGCGGGAGCTTTTCACGCTGGCGGTGCTCGTGATCGCCCTCGGGATCGCCGTCGGCTCGGCGAAGATATTCGGGGTGTCGATGGCGCTTGGCGCCTTCCTGGCCGGCATGGTCGTGGGCCGCAGCGAGTTCGGCCTTCGTGCCGCCTCCGACGCCCTCCCGATGCGCGACGCGTTCGCCGTGCTCTTTTTCGTCTCCGTCGGAATGCTCTTCGACCCGATGGCGGCGCTCGAGTCGCCCTGGGGGATCGCGCTGGCGCTCGGTGTCGTGCTGGTGGCCAAGCCTGTCGCCGCGCTCGCGATCGTGCTCGGCCTCGGCTATCCGTGGCGGGTCGCTCTTCCGGTTGCAGTGGCCCTGGCGCAGATCGGCGAATTCTCCTTCATCCTCGCCTCGCTTGGCAGTCAGCTCGGCGTGATGCCCCACGATGCGATCAACACGCTCGTGGCGACCGCCATCGTGTCGATCACGCTCAATCCACTCCTCTACGGCTCGATGGAGGTGGTCGAGCGGTGGCTTGTGCGCCGGCTTCCCGCGATCGCGCCGGCCGACGAGGAGCAGGTGAGCGGCCCGTTGGAAGCGAGCCAGCGGGCGGTCGTCGTCGGCTATGGACCGGTCGGTCAGACCATCACTGAGCTTCTGCTCGACAATCAGATCGAGCCCACGGTGATCGAATTGAATCTCGATACGGTGCGGCGGCTCGCGGTCTTCGACGTGCGGGCGATCTATGGCGATGCGAGCCGGCCCGAGGTGCTCGCGGATGCGGGGGTGTCGCGGGCGTCGTATCTGATCATCACGTCGGGGGCGGGGAGCCTCGACGAGGAGATCATCCGTCGGGCGAAGGAGATCAATCCACGGATCCACGTCCTCGCCCGCACGCAATACCTCCATCAGCTTCCGAGGCTTCAGCGGGCCGGGGCCGAGGATGTCTTCGCGGCGGAAGGGGAGGTGGCCCTGGCCTTCGCGGTGAGGGTGCTGGAACGGCTGGGCGCCACGGGCGAACAGATCGACCGCGAGCGGCAACGCGTGGAGGCGATGTTTCGTAAGGGGTAGCGATCAGTGGAAGGGCGGGGTTTCAATCACCGCTTCCACGAACCGGATGAGGGCAACTGGGGGGAGTGCGCGGGCGGGCGATACTGGAGAATGGGGAAACGCTGAGGGTCGTGGCCCAGGCGACCGGCGAACCCCGCGAAGGAACGCCCTCCGCGGGGTCACTCTGTCAGCAGATCGAGGTAGGCGTGGTAGGCGTACACGCGGTCTCGCTGCTTGCCCGTCGTCTCATGGAGCACTCCAAGCGATTCGAGCAGTTCGACGGCCTTGCGTGCCGGCGGAGCGGTGATGCCAAGCAGCGAGCTCACCCGAGGAACGGTCACGACCGGATTCGATGGCAGGCGGTCGAGCAGCTGGATGGCGGCCACGGTCGCCCGGGGATGCCCGACGACGTGGCCGCGATCGCGGGCGATACGGGCATGCACGGCCTGAGCGCTGGCGACGCCGTCGTCGGCGGCGGTGGCAACGCAGTCGAGAAAGAACGAAGTCCACCCCTCCCAGTCACCCTCGGTGCGAACGCCGGCGAGGCGGGCGTAATACTCGCTCTGGCGACGCTTGAACGCCACGCTCAGATACAAGAGCGGTTGGTCGAGCAGCCCCCAATGCTCGACAAGGAGCGTGATGAGCATCCGGCCGATGCGGCCGTTGCCGTCGAGGAACGGATGGATCGTCTCGAATTGCACGTGCGCAAGACCGGCCTTGACCAGCGGCGGCAGTGGATCCTTCGAGTGGATCCACCGCTCGAGAGCGGCCAGAGCCTGGGCCACCTCGTCGGGCGGCGGTGGAACGAAGAGGGCGTTGCCCGGCCGGCTTCCGCCAATCCAGTTCTGACTGCGGCGAATCTGGCCGGGGAGTTTGTCTTCTCCACGCACGCCCTGCATCAGGATGCGATGCGCATCGCAGAGCAGCCGCGTGGACAGCGCCAGGCCGGCAGGATCCGTGATCGCGGCGCGTGACCGGTTCAGTGCATCGACGTAGTTGCAGACCTCGGCGACGTCAGTCGGCCGCTCGGCGGTGCTCACGGCCTCGAAGGTGGCGACATCGCGGAACGTCGCCTGCGTGCCTTCGATCTGCGACGACAGAACGGCTTCCTTGCGAACGAAGCCGTAGAGAAACCAGCCGGGGTCTGGCACCATGGCACCGGCCACGCGAAGACGGCCGATCGCGGAGAGGGCTGCGGCATGCCGCTCCGCGAGTTCTTTTTCGATCACCAGCGGCGGGGCGGCCGGCGGTAACGGCCGAGGCACGAAAGCCCGGACGGTCTCTCCTTGCGTCGGTGTGACTCGGTAGCTGCCGGTTTGGCGGGCCATACAAAGAAACAGTGCTTTTCGAGTCGCGGCAACTAGGAAACGATCGCTTTTTAGATCGTAGTTCCACGAGTAGCCTGCGGCAAGCACTCGATGGTGCGGATCGCCCGCATCCGCGTCCGGGCGCCAAGGCCGCTCTCCCCGAAGCTCGTGAGTCGCGATTCAGCCCGAAAACCGGTGCGGAAGTGCCATTGACCGGGCTATCCTTCAAGGCTGGGGCGGGCTCGAAAACCGAATTTTTTTGGGCGATGAGTTTGCTCTGTGGATCGCGACGCCTCAGGCCTGGCGGCCCAGTGGAGTCTGCTGCCCACGGGCTTCACGATCACCACGTGAGCCCGAAGCGGTCGCCTGCCGACGTGCCGCCCAATCCACCCTTGAGCGGCGACTGCCGCTTTTTCTTGACGGGCGACGGCGGTTCCTCGGCGACCGGCTCGTCGGCCGATTCGGCCTCCGCGGGGGCGGCCGGCTTTGCGGCCAGCGCCTTGATCGAGAGCGACATCCGCTGCTGATCGGGATCGACCGAGAGCACACGGCACTCGACCGTCTCACCTTCCTTGACGACGTCCGCCACGCTGCGAATGTGGCGGGTCGCCAGTTCCGACACATGCACGAGCCCCTCGACGCCGGGCTCGAGCCGCACGAACGCGCCGAAGTCGGCGATCCGGCTGACCGTGCCCTTCACCGTGGCCCCCACGTGATACTTGTCCGCCGCCTTCGACCAGGGGCTCTCGATCAGGTCGCGGGCCGAGAGGGCGATCTTCCCCGTCTGGCGGTCGATCCGCTTCACGACGACCCGCACCTTCTGACCGGGCTGGAGCACGTCGGAGGGATTGGCGACACGCTCCCACGAGAGCTGGCTCACGTGCACGAGCCCCTCGACACCGTTGCCGATGTCGACGAATGCGCCAAAATCCCTCACGCTCCGAACGATGCCGTCGAGCTGGTCGCCGACATCGAGCGTTTCGAGCATCTTCGTGCGGGCGTCGGCGGCCTGCCGCTCGATCACGGCCCGCCGCGAGAGCACCAGCCGCCGTGCAGCCGGCACGAGTTCGGTGACGAGGCT
>JBJTDB010000268.1:0-1543 GCA_046092145.1 Planctomycetia bacterium
GGGTGGCCGGATAGCCTCTGAAATCCTCGGGAATTCCCCGATTCGGCCGCCCCGTGAGGGTGTGCCGAAAGCCGGGGTATACTTCTTCACGTTCCGCTTCCATCCCCAGCGAGACCGTCGGCGGATTTCAGACGCCGCGGGCTCCGATGCCCCGAACGACCATCGCGGTTGTCGATTCAAAGCGACTCGTGCCCGTCTTCGGCCCGCGAGACCAGCATCTCCGCCGAATCCGCGCCGCGCTCGGGGTCGGGGTCTCGGCCCGTGACGACTCGATCCACATCGAAGGGGAGGAGTCGGCCGTGGCCCGTGCCGCCGAGGTCTTCGAGCAGCTCGACATGATCGCCCGCGACAAGGGTTCGGTCGATACCGACGACGTGTCGCGGCTCCTTGCGGTCGTGACCGGCCAGAGGCAGGAGGTTCCTCGCGAACCGATCGAGGTGCATCGCCCAGGCCGAGCAGTGCTGCCGCGGTCGGACGGCCAGGCAGGCTACGTGCAGGCCATCCGCGATCACGACATCGTCGTCTGCTCCGGCCCTGCGGGGAGCGGCAAGACCTTTCTCGCCGTGGCCATGGCCGTGGCGGCCCTCCGCGCCGAACAGGTCCGCAAAATCGTGCTCGTACGGCCGGCCGTCGAGGCGGGCGAAAGCCTCGGATTTCTGCCGGGCGACCTTCAGGCCAAGATCAATCCATACCTCCGGCCGCTGCTCGACGCGCTTCGGGAGATGATCGATTTCGACCTGCTCAAGCGGCTGACCGAGCAGGACGTGATCGAGATGATCCCGCTTGCCTACATGCGCGGCCGCACGCTCAACAACGCCTTCATCATTCTCGACGAGGCGCAGAACACGACCGTCGAGCAGATGAAAATGTTCCTGACGCGGCTCGGCATGGGCTCGAAGATGGTGATCTCCGGCGACACCACGCAGATCGACCTGCCTCCCAATCGTCGCAGCGGCCTGATCGACGCCCTCAAACGGCTGGCCGATGTGCGAGGCTGCGCGACGGTGACGCTCGGCGGAGCCGACATCGTTCGCCATCCGCTCGTGCAGCGGATCGTGGAGGCCTACAACGGCTGACCGCATGAGCATCGCCCCATCCCCCTACCGCCGCCGTGTGAAACGAGGCAGCTCCGTCGAGGGCCCGCAGGGATTCTGGGGGCGGCTGCTCGAACGGACATCCCGCTCGGAGGTATTGGTTCGTCTGGCCCTCTGCTTCGCCGCGGGCATCGCGCTGTTGCTGCTTCTCCGCGGCTGGACGGAACCGCTCCCCTTCCGCATCGGAAGCGTGCCACCGCGGGGCATCGTGGCCCGCGTTCCTTTTGAAAAGCCCGATGCCGAGCGCACCCGCACCGCGCAGGAACGGGCCGCGGCCCAGGTGAGGGTGGTCTATTCCCAAGACCGCTCACCGATCGTCCGCCTGCGCGACGGCCTCAAGAACCGTGTCGCCGAGATCGCCGCCTCCGAAACACTCGCCGCCGTGTCCCGGACGGCGTGGCTCGAGTTCGCCCCCGACGCAGCCGCGGCGCTCGAACTGATCCCCGTGC
>JBJTDB010000269.1:0-1853 GCA_046092145.1 Planctomycetia bacterium
CGATCTGGACGATCACACCGTCCTGGACGATCGCGAGCACGGAGCCATACCGGAGCCCGGTGAGCGCATCGCCGATCCGACGGAGGCCGGGATCGATCCGTGGGTCGGCCTGTTGGGTGGTTTCCCTGATGGCGTCGGTGCTCATGATTCCGCTGTGGGTGATTGTGGTTTCTGGGCTTCGAGGTTGTGCTGGATCGCTGGTCAGATCACGTACTCAGGGCCGGGCAGGAACACCCGAGCCCGCCGCGGCGTGATCGCGACGGACGACCCCACATCCAATTGCAAGTTGCGTGCCACTTCGGAAGGAATATCGACATGCAGCTCGTGCTCGGAACCGTGTGGCCGGCAGGCTACGCGGGCGACCGCCCCGACACGGCTGACCCTGAGGACGCTCGCCGGAAGATAGGTGCCCAAGCGGTTGGCCACGTCACCCGGGGCGGAAAGCTCCAATTCGTGCGGCCGCAGGTAGACGCGGGCTTCGCGGGATGGAGCATCGGCATATTCGGGGCAATCGATCGGAATGCCGTGCCAGAAGGCCCGTCCATTCTCCACCCGCCCGTGAAACACGTTCACGTTGCCGAGAAAGTCCATCACGAACGGCGTGGCCGGATTGTCGAAGACCTCGTCCGGCGACCCTTCCTGTTCGATCTTCCCGTGGTTCATCACGACGACGCGGTCGGCCAGCTCGAACGCCTCCTCCTGGTCGTGCGTCACGAACACGCTTGTCATGCCGATCTCGTCATGCAGCCGGCGGAGCCACTGCCGCAATTCGACGCGAACCTTGGCGTCGAGCGCCCCGAACGGCTCGTCGAGCAGGAGGATTTTCGGCCGGATGGCACGCGCCCGCGCGAGGCCCACCCGCTGCCGCTGGCCACCGGAAAGCTGGGAGGGTTTGCGGCCGCCGAGCCCGTCGAGCCGAACGAGATGGAGCAGTTCCTCGACCCGCGCCTGCACGTCGGCGCGAGGCGCCTTCCGCACCCGAAGCCCGAAGGCGATGTTCTCGAACACGCTCATGTGCCGGAAGAGGGCGTAGTGCTGGAAGACGAAGCCCACCTCCCGCTGCCGGGCATGCCGATCGGTGATGTCTTCGCCATCCTCCTCGATCGAGCCGGCATCGGGAAATTCGAGGCCCGCGATGATCCGCAGGAGCGTGGTCTTCCCCGACCCCGATGGGCCCAGGAGCGCCAGGAGCGTGCCCTCCGGCACTTCCAACGAGACATCGCCGAGGGCCCGAAACGAGCCGAACGACTTCGAAATACTCCGAACGTGAATGCTCATGCTGCGGCACCCTCCACCTTCGTGTGGTCAAGCGAATCGGCAAGCGAACGGGCGGTCTCCAAATCCCGCGACTCCGCCTCGAGTCGGCGCTCAATGACGAATTTGGCGACGAGCGTGACGAGCGCGAGCCCTGCGAGCACGCTCGCCACCGCCATCGACGCCGGCTGCCGGGATTCCTGGAAGAGCTTCTCGACGCGGAGCGGCATCGTGTCGGTCGCTCCGGCGATGTGGCCGCTGACGACGTAGACCGCGCCGAATTCGCCCATGGCGCGGGCATTGGCCAGCACGATGCCATGCAGAAGCGCCCAGCGGATGTTCGGCAGGGTCACCCGCCAGAACACCTGCCAGCCGCTCGCGCCCAGGCTCACGGCGGCCATCTCTTCCTCGGGGCCGATCGACTCCATCACCGGGATGAGTTCGCGAACCACCAGCGGCAGCGTGACGAACGTCGTGGCGAGCACGAGGCCCGGCCAGGCGAAGATGATCTTCCAGTCGAGCCAGGCCAGCGTCGGCCCGAGAAGGCCCTGCCGCCCGAAGATCAAGACGAGCGCGAGCCCCGCCACGACCGGCGACAC